>CALCHM010000016.1 GCA_937901345.1 uncultured Prevotella sp.
GGAGGTGCCCAAAGGGCGGAGGGGTCTGTAGTAGAGGGTAAACTTCTATATTATTTCTTTTGAAATTATTGGTGTCTGGTAAAGTTGTGAGAAGTAATAAGCACTCAGGGCGTTGTGTCATAAAGAGCAAACTGCTGCGTTGCTCCTCTATTTCGGATTTGGTCATGTACTTCAGTACACGCCCTTCATCCTCCATTTCAGCGCCTTGCATTTTACTCACTCTTACACACCCTCTCTATGGATGTTTGGGTTTGCGCCCTGAAAGGGAAAAAGCATTGCATTTCAGGTTCTTATAATTGCTTTTGCCCTTTACCTCCCGTTGGTCAGCGGTCGTTGGTTCAGGGGAATCATGCAAATAGTGGGGCTTATACCATTCAAACAACTTTATATTCATAGAGTTAGAGAGTTTACTGGACACCAATAATTTGAAATCTAATAATTGTTTCATTTCCTGTATCTAGGTGTTAACCTTGATTAGAGTTTATATTTTTGTTTACCTAGGTAAAAATTTAGGAGGTGTGTTATCCTTGAAAACGTCCTACCTTTCAATAACCTTTCTACCTATCATCTGCGCTTTTCAACGATAAAACAACCATTTTATATCCGTTACCCGAGGTTCTCGGTCGCAAAACAGCTGTTTTATTGCTGTTACCTGCAGTTCTCAAGTGTAAAAATTATTTTTTATCCCTATTCCCCATAGTTCTCAGTCATAAAACTCGTTTTTTAGTGTTATTCCCCGCAGTTCGCAGTTATTAAAACCATTTTTAGTGCTGTTACCCGTAGGTAACAACAAAAAAATAACTTTTTCTTGTTCATTTCCTATGTATTTTGGGTAATGAATCTTTTTTCATGGAAACGTTACAAAATGGACAAATCAAAAATAATATAAAAAGATAGCGCCCTAAAAGTGCAGAGCGATTATGATGATGATCATAATGCTTTTGCACTTTTAGGGCGCCTTTTTAAGTATGGAACTTTTCCTAAAACCAGGAAGAGTTCATGTAACTTATGTTGGCATACTTTAACGAACTGAGATTTGTATGGACACTTATATGTCTATGTTGTTATTCACCGTTGGAAGTTCCTTTCCATAACAAGAGTAATACTACGGGTGCTCCTAAGAGAGGTGTTAGTGTATTGATGGGGAGCACGCCAAGGTCGCCTACGGAGTGTGCCAAAAGATTACATGCCAGGGCTACTATGGCGCCACCAATAAAACAGGAGGGAATTAGGCGCTTGTGACAACTGGTGCGATATATCCAGCGCATTGCATGAGGAACAGCGAGACCAATAAAACTAATGGGACCGCAAAAAGCGGTGACAACAGCTGTGAGGAGTCCAACGCAACCTAACAGAAAGGTGCGAGAAACGCTAATTCTAATTCCGAGATTTCTTGCATAGGTTTCGCCAAGCAACAGGGCATTTAAAGATTTTGACATCAAGAAAACTCCGATGGTTCCGCACAAAACAATAACGGTGAATAAGGGCAACCGCTCTAAAGATACCGATGAGAATGTGCCCATTCCCCACACTACATACGAACGGATGCCTTCAGCACCAGCAAAGAAGTTAAGGATGGAGATAAATGAGGATAACACAAAACTCAACATGACACCTGTCACTAAAAGATGCAGGCGACTACGCATCAATGCGGAACAAAGGGTGAGAACAAGAATAACTGCGATGGCCCCTAAAAAGGCACACAATAAAACAAACAAAAATCCTGATAAGGTGAAATCGCCAAAGGTAAATGCTCCTCCATAAAAAAGTAGGGCAATGGCAACTCCTAAACTCGCTCCTGAATTTACTCCCAATAGTGAGGGTTCGGCAAGTGGATTTGAAAAAATAGTTTGCATCACTAACCCTGATACCCCCAACGCTCCACCTGCTAATATGGCAACAACTAATTCTGGAATACGACATTGGAATACAATCAAATGGACAGATCCCGAAACATCCGTCCCAACGAGTGCTCCTAGAATTTCTGGTACTGGAATAGAGATGCTACCCCAAAAGATATTGGCGATAATCAGTATAAGAAGGAGAAAATAAAGCATTTTAGGATGACTATTGTTGCTTTAAAGGCTGGTAATAGCGATGTGTTATTGGTTTCGTGATACATTCTGGATGAAACAACGCCGCCAACTCCTGAAGTAATACGTCTGGATGGAAGGGGATATGTTCATAATAGTCGTTAGTACGCGTATTGCAAACGTAGATGGTGTGCTTTTTCCATGGTGTAAAAGTTGCATGTGCCGCATGCTCTCTCTTCAGCATGTTGTAGGTCAAATCCGTCGTACGCGCATTTTTGATTAACCAGAAATCAGCATGAGCGCCCTTGGAGAAGACTGTTTCAAAACTCAAGGGTACGCTTCCGCGATGTGTATCATCTTTTAAAATATAGTCGGTTCCTGCATCTGCATAGAGTTTCCCTAAATAACTGTTGCCTCCAGGCATATTCCAGGCGTCGCCATTTTGTGTATCCACAATCAGTTGTGGACGCTTTGAGGCATGTTTTACGCTCTCACGAATGGATATGTAGTTCGTAGCGATTGTGTCAAATAGCTGCTTTGCACGAGTTTCACAATCGAAGAGCAATCCAAAGAATAACATCCATTCAGCACGCCCTAACGCAGAATTTTCCATATAATCAGCACATTCAATAAGGGGGATGTTTACTTTTTCCAGAATTCCATAAGAGGCATGTTCGAGTGGTGAGGTGAAAACAGCATCTGTCTTCATCGCAATATAACGTTCTACGTCTGATTGCACACTTGATCCCGCATTTGCTATCGCTCCCTTCTCTAAAAGAGTTCGTAGTTGGGGCGTACGTACATATTCAATGTCGCAAAGACCCTTTATGGCGCCTTCGCAACCCAATTCTGCAACCAGTGCAGCATGAACAGCATTGTGCATAATAACGCGACGGAGCGGAGTGCGCAATAATGTTCCTTCTGGATACTGGTTGGGCATAGGAGCCGTGTCTGGCACAAGAATATAGCGATGCAAATCCTGTTCTTGTGTCCATGGATCTTTGACAGTTACAAGGACAAAACTATCAGCACGCGAAATATCTAGCAACGAAGCATAACGAAGGGTATCTCGTGTGAGATTCCAATCTTGATTATTGTCAATATCTGAGCATGCTGTAGTCATCAAACTTGCGATGAATACGTATAAAAATAGTTTTCGAAGCATAAGTAAGTTCTGAAATACGATTGCGGAATGTACAAAGGTGTAACGCTGGAAATGCAAGGACTTACGCACCTCTTCAGGCATCTCAACGTCGTGATGAAGCGTGATTTACAGCATTTATCGTGCTAACCAATGTTCGGGATTGAGTGTATTTTTACCTTGGCGTACTTGGAATTGCAGTGTAGCGTTCCCCGCATCATCAGTGGCAATAGTTCCCAAAATTTGATTGGTAGCAACCTTTTGACCCTGTTTTACTGTGACGTTGGAAAGATTACAATAGACCGTCAAGTATTTTCCATGTGATACAATAATGTTGTACATCCCACCAAGATTGAAAATAGCGGTAACTTCACCCTTAAAAATGCAACGCGCACTAGCTCCACGCTGCCCAGTAAGGTTAATGCCCTTGTTATCAAGACTTACGTTTTTAAGTCCTTCTACCTTATAAGTTCCATAACGATTAGAAATCATATAACTACCAGTTATGGGGGCGGCAAATTTACCTTTATTTGCGGCAAAATTAGAAGAGAGTTGCTGGGTTGCCGCTACATCTTTCTTCATTTGCTCTGCCTTTTTCTTCGAACTATTTCCCTTCTGTTTGGCAAGGCGTTCTGCTTCTTTCTTACGACGTTCTATCGCTTCAATTTCTTTTTGAATGAGTTGCTCGATACGTTTGTTCAGTTGAGACACTTTCTTGCGCTGACTCGTGAGGGTTGCCGTGAGTTTCTTTTCTCGCTTTTTAAGATTGTCAACTACTGTTTTGCGTTCCTTTTGATTGGCTTCAATCTTTTTCTGCTGGGCACGCCCTTCTGCAAGCAACACTTCCTGTTGTTCTCTCTTTTTCTGAAGTTCCTCTTGTTGCTTGCGTACTTTTTCTTCTTTCTCCTGGATAATTAATCCCTGTGCACGCTGATACTTTGAAAATTCTGTAACATATCTAAGGCGGCGGTACATGGTACGGTAGTCTTCCGCCGAAAAGACAAAGAACCACTTACTTTGGGTGATGCGATTGCGTCGCATATAAAGAATGGCTCTTTGATATTGAGACTTACATTGAGACAGGTCTGCCATCAATCGTTCCAGTTCAGTTTCAAGTTGATTGATGTCACGCTTAATACGTTTAATACCCTTTTCTATTTGTTGCACATAGCGTTGTTGTTCGGAAAGTTGGGCATTTATTAGCATTAAGTTATTGAGTTGCGATGTCACATCGTTTTTCGCTGCTCGGAGCAATTTCTCATTATTTGCAATTTGTGACTTGAGTGAGCGTTCCTCATGCTTCAGTTTCTCAATCTCGTTCGTAGTTACCTGTGCCGATAAACCGACACAAGAACAAACAAAAGCGAGGAGAATTAGGATTTGCTTCATTCGGTGTGATAAGATTGATAGGTTTTTAGTTTCCTAGTAATTTTGAAATTAATGAAAAGACATCATTGGTGGCAATTGCCGTATAACGTGATGATAGCGTTGTGGGTTGAGGGGTACCACCTTCTAAATCGATGCGCGAGAGCGACATGGTCATTGCGAAATCCGAACTTCCACCCAAACCAAAACTAATTAATTGCGGAAAATTGGCATCGTTCACCTTGATAAAGTTGTCATATGCACAAAAAGCACCATTGTTGCCTTTCTTGGGGATGATTGATGTACGTGTTAATAAGGTTTGCGCCGTCTCTGTGCGAAATTCATAATTGACAATGGGGGTCTTATCTAATGTAAATATCGTCTCACCATTTTCTACTTTCACATCAAAGTCGTTATAATGTGCCGCTACATCTTGTTGTCCTGGTACGAAAAGTTCGTTCCAAAAAATCGCTTGAAGTGTGTTAAAGTCAAGACCAACCTGCTTTAACATATCGATGTCATGATAGGAAGCACGTGCATAGCGCTTGTTGGCGCGGTCAACGAGTAATACCTCTGAGGGCGTAAATTCCATGCGTCCCACTTCGAAACCTAAAAATGTGAATGAAAGTTGCACCAATTCGTTGCGTTTCATCTTGATACTACCATTGACGTTCACTTTCTTGTCCTTTAAGGCAAGTTCTACCTCTGTCTTTGCTGAAAATGTTTGAGAGGGAACGTTCTTGGTGGCTAAAGTCTGCATATAGGCCGCTGAATTGAATGCAGACTTTTTGCTAACAACTGATGTAGATTTACAACCAATCATTAAAAGCACTGCAGCAAAGCAAACACAAAGGGAATAAAGTGTATATTTCATGACGATATTTCTATTTTATTAAGAACTTAATTCACCCTGTGCAGGAAAGTACCTGCCATTCTGGATTTTGTTCTGGATTTAAGTTGAGTGTTGAAAAAATGTGGCGTATAAGCGTGACTTTACTTGAAGGTTATTCACGTTCATTTTTGAGCGCTTCCCTTGCGAGTTTCCAGAATTTACGTGCCTTGTTGCGTTCGCCAAGTTTCCAATAGATATCACCAGCATGCTGGTAGTAAGTGCTGGAAGTCTCTTCTTCGGTGAGCACTTCTAGGGCTTGATCAATATAAATCTGAGCTTGTGTGTATTGTCCCGCTTGATAAAGTACCCATGCATAGGTGTCTAAGTAGGTGGCATTGTTGGGTGAGAGCTCAATAGCACGATGGGCCATCGTTTGCGCCTGTTCTAAACGTTCTCCTTCAAGCGATAAGAAATAAGCATAATTGTTCAATACCAAAGGATTGTCTGGAACAAGCGCTAAAGCACTATCATAAGCGGCGAAACAATTTTCTAACTTATTTTGCATGTGGTAAAGGTCTCCTATCATGGCGTAAATATCTGAAGCTAAAGAATCGTTTTCGCTTTTCATGTAATAAGGTAATCCGCGTTCCAAAATAGAAAGCGCCTTATCTGTGTCTCCTTCTAATATGGCATATTCTGCTGGATAGTAATAGTAGTCTATCGTTTGCGGATCGTAATACTGTCCTTCTTCACTAAGTTGAATAAGTCCTTCGGGATTTTCGGTAACATAATATTGGTAGATGCCGACATGGCGCACTGCGGAATTCTCTGGTTGAAAACGGAGTGTGTTATGAACCGCCAGGAGAATGGAGTCAGGAGAGGCTTGGAGCGCATGAAGCAAACCGACATGCACCGCAGAAATGTCACCGGTAGCTGTTTCAGAATATGTAAGGGTGTCTAGGAATTCTTTAATGGCATACAAACGAAGCGTGTCATTGAGATTGCAGTCTTGTGTGTAGTCCAAAAGTAATTCTGCACGTTCTCGCTCGTCAATGTGTTCGTTGTTTACAATGCTTTTTACCGTTTCGAAGATGTTATCGGGTTCTGCTGTCTGAATATAGTGTGACAACAGTGCGTACTGAGCACGTTGATTGGATGGTGCTACACGAAGGATGTCGTTATAGATGGAGAGTGCCAAATCATTACGTTCATACAATGTGGCATAACAATGTCCCTTGATGATTTGATATTCGTAGTCGTTGGGGTATTCACTAATAAGTGTATCAATAAAAGAAAAGAGCGGAAGGGAGTCTTTCAATTCGGTATAAACCAATAGTTTACCTTTAATGATATCCTTTGTAAGTCCGCTTTGACGCTCTATGCGATTGTATACATCAAGTGCCTCACGATATTTTTGAAGTTTTTTGTAACTATCCGCCAGTTGGAGTTGTACCAATTGTGTGGGGTGAAGTTCCGCCATACGTTTAAAACACTCCAATGCTTCTTCCGGGTGCCCCTCGCTATCCAACATGCGGGCTAAGTTGTTCTGAATATCTAAGTCTTGTGGTTGATAATATGCAGCTTTACGCGCCAACTCAAGTGCTTTCTGACGTTGCAATGAATCATGACGTTCGGCAAACACATATTCCAAATGTGCTAATGTCCACAACGCTTCAGCAGCTGTTGAGTCTATTTCTATAGCACGTATTAACAATTCTCGATAACTATCGTAATTTCCACATTCGTAACAAATTAATGCTTCATGATAGAGTTCATTAAACAGTTGTTGTTCGGATGATGTGAGATGTTGTCGAGCTGGTTGTTCCTTGCGGAGGGATGAAGTGTGCTTACTTGTGCGACAACTTGACCAGACAAACAGGAGCAGGCAGGCGGGTATAAACAAACGTAGAAACCAGAATCTCATACTAGATGCCTTCTAAGTAAAAAATAACAGAGATTATCACAGGTGAGATTAAACCTTACCTGTGTGTCCAAAACCACCAGCACCTCGCTCTGTCTCATCAAGATTATCTACAGTTTCCCAAGTAACTGTTTCGTGACGAGCTACTACCATTTGTGCGATACGTTCTCCATCATTGATCACAAAGTCTTCTTGCGAAAGATTTACGAGAATAACACCGATTTCACCGCGATAATCTGCGTCAATAGTACCTGGAGTGTTGAGAACCGTAATGCCTTTCTTGAGTGCCAATCCTGAACGAGGACGCACTTGTGCTTCGTAACCCTGAGGTAATGCAATAAAGAGTCCGGTAGGGACAAGACAACGTTCTAATGGGCGGAGTGTAATGGGAGATTCTAGGTTTGCACGAAGATCCATTCCTGCGCTCAATGCTGTTGCGTAAGCAGGAAGGGGGTGATGAGAACGATTGATAATACGAATATTCATAATGTGAGTTTTTTCGAGTAAACACTTCAGTAAACCACCCGCAAAAATAAGAAAAATAAGCATAGCTTCGTTTTTTTATCTGAGAAAGTAGATAACAACTCCCTGTTTTTAACTACTTTTGCGTCTATGAATTGGCAAACATTACTTTCTCACAAACGCTTTGGAAAAGAGGATTCTCACAAGTCTCTTTCTGAGCGACGTTCGGAATTTTTACGCGACTACGATCGTCTGATATTTTCTCCAGCATTTCGTCGTATGCAAAATAAGACGCAAGTATTCCCTCTCCCTGGGAGTATTTTCGTACACAATCGCCTTACACATAGTCTTGAAGTGGCAAGTGTAGGGCGCTCTTTAGGTACAGACGTTGCTACGGAACTTTTGATGCGTCATCCAGAATTGGAAACATCTCCGCTTTCCTCAATTGGGAGCATCGTTTCTGCCGCCTGTTTGGCACACGACATGGGAAACCCACCTTTTGGACATTCGGGAGAACGTGCCATCCGAAGTTTCTTTGCGGAAGGTAATGGCAAGCGTTTTAACAATTATGTAGCGCCCGATGGAGATCGTCTGACCCATGCGCAATGGTTGGACTTGATTCATTTTGATGGCAATGCCAATACCTTACGCCTACTTACCCACCAATTTGAAGGTCGCCGTAAGGGTGGATTTGTGATGACTTATGCCACTTTGGCTAGCGTGGTGAAATATCCGCATGCATCGCAGTTGGGAGTGAAAAAATCGAAGTTCGGTTTCTTCAATGCTGAGGCGAATACCTATGAAGCAATTGCTCAGGAATTAGGTATCCCAGTGCTTGAAGAAGTGGAGGGCGTGAAGCGTTATGCCCGCCATCCTTTAGTGTATCTCGTTGAGGCTGCCGATGATATCTGTTATGAAATCATGGACATTGAAGATGCGCATAAACTTAAACTTCTGAGCGATCATGAGACTCTGGAATTGTTCTTGGGCTTCTTCGAGAGTGAAGAGCGCGAGCAGGTTCTAGGCACCTATGCTTCTGACACGGATATCGATAACCAGATTATTTACCTGCGTTCGTGCGTGATTAACGCGTTAGAACGTGCTTGTGTCAATATCTTTGTTCAGAATGAAGCACAAATTCTTGCTGGAAACTTTACGGGATCGTTAATTGATCATTTGCCAGCACATCTTCACAAAGCATATAAGGAATGTGAGCGTGTGGCACATCGTAAGATTTACAATTCTAAGGCTGTAACCGATATAGACCTCTCGGGGTATCACATCATTTACACGCTTCTAGACTTGATTACCGAAGCTGTTGTATCTCCAGAAAAGGCCTATAGTCAGTTGCTCCTCGGACAAATCTCTTCGCAATATCAGGTTCGTGCCCCGCGACTTTACGACCGACTTATGGCTGTGCTTGACTACATTTCAGGCATGACGGACGTTTATGCGCTCGATCTTTATCGCAAAACTAAGGGGCACTCGCTACCTATGGTTTAAGGATTACATACCTCTGTCTCATTTATTCATACCGCTATCAATTACTCACTTCGACATATTCTTCGCAGTACAAGTTTGCTAGGAGGGGTGCAGGTGCTACACCTGCTCCTTTCTATTGTGCGTAATAAATTTACAGCAATTTTTATCGGTAGTGTAGGGATTGGTACGGCCGATCTTTATAGTAGAATTGCTGATTTCATCGGTAGTTTTACACAACTCGGATTAGGAGTGAGTGGGGTACGTCGCATAGCACAATTGTATGAAGAAGATGCCTCTGGGGAAGATTTGCGCAATGGTATTGCTACGTTGCGCTCGTGGGTGTTGCTAACGGCGCTGCTTGGAGCGGTGGTGCTGTTGCTTGCTTCTCCCTTGTTGGCGCATGTCTTTCTAAAGGATAACGACAGATGGTTGGAATGTGTAGGTCTCGTTCCGCTCGTAATGTGTGCAGCGCTCTTTGCTGGAGAAATGACGATATTAAAGGCAACACACCAACTCAAGAAACTTGCAATAGGTACAGTTTTGGGGGCTGTTATCTCGCTTTGCGTGACCATTCCGCTGTATGCGCTCTTTGGTAAGGCCGCTATTATCAGTGTACTCAATATATCTGCATTGTCGTTGTTTGTTGTCTACCTTTGGGGTACTACGCGCCACTATCCTTATCGTTTGAATTTCCGACATCCCTCGTTCCGCACTGAGGGAAAACCACTTCTGCGTCTTGGACTTTCGTTTGTCGTTGCAGGGGTTGCTACTGCGGGTACGGAACTCCTTGTGCGTCACTTTATTAATTGGGAGACGGACGAAGCACAACTTGGGTTCTATGCCGTAGGATTTACACTTATCGTAAGTTACGCTCGAATTATCTTTGCGGCAGTTGATGCCGATTATTATCCACGTTTAACAGCTGTAGTGGAACATCAATCAGAGATGAATAAGGTGGTTAACCGACAAATCGACGCATTGGTATTGTTGATGTCGCCCTTTCTCATCGCCTTTGCATTGGGACTCCCCTTAATCATCCGTGTGCTCTACACCGAGGAATTTCTCTGTGTAACTCCAATGGTTCTTGCGGCGCTATGTTACATGTTCTTCAAGGCTGTATATACACCTACAGCCTATCTCTCCATCGCAAAAGGCGATTCACGCATATATCTTATGATGGAACTGCTTTATAATGCCGTGTTTGCTACGTCAGTAATTCTAGGTTTTCATTGCGGCGGATTGTTGGGGGCAGGTTTTGGTCTCACGTTTGCCAACCTTTTTGATTTGATTGCTATCAATTCCTTCTACTCCTATTACTACAAGTACCGAATGGAGCGCCCAACTCTTTATTACACACTGATACAGTTTGTGCTGCTTGTTGTAACCTTGTGTGTATGTGTCTTGCCCCATTTTTGGTTAAAGTATGGTCTAGGTCTATCACTTCTCTTAGCGTCATTGCTTTGTAGTTATCATGCATGGAAGAAAAGACGATGATATGTCGTTATGCTCAGAAATAAAGGTGAAGACGTCCTGTTGGTGCGCCTTCACTCTTTTTGTACTTAAGATGTCACGAGAAAAGTAGTTGTTCCTGAAATCTGTTCCAGCGGGTCTAAATTGTACGCGCAATTCTTAAATGTGTCTGTAGAAGTCTGTTCGCAACCTTCAAGGTGTAATAATAAATGTGTGATTATGCTCTCAGACCAAGACAAAATGCTTACCTTTGCACGTTGTTATGTGAATTTTCTCTTGTAGGGAGAACAACACCTTTGCAATCATTAAAACACAATAAACACAAATGAAACAGTACGCTCGCATCAACAATCTGATGGGGTGGTTGGTTTTTGCCATCGCAACTTGTACGTATTGCATGACAGTTGAACCAACTGCCAGTTTCTGGGACTGCCCTGAGTTTATCACCACGGCATATAAGATGGAAGTGGGTCATCCCCCTGGCGCTCCCTTCTTTATGCTTACCGGTAATTTCTTTACGCAATTTGCTAGCGACCCCTCTCAGGTTGCGCTTTGCGTGAATCTCATGTCGGCAATTCTTTCAGCTTTCTGCATCCTCTTCTTATTCTGGAGTATTACGCATCTTACGCGCAAACTTATCTGCAAGAATGGCATTGTTGAAACAGGAACTCAAATTGCTACGATTATGGGTGCTGGCGTATGTGGTGCGTTGGCTTACACGTGGAGCGATACGTTCTGGTTTTCAGCCGTTGAAGGTGAAGTGTATGCCTACTCATCTTTCCTTACGGCTATTGTGTTCTGGCTCATTCTGAAGTGGGAAGATCATGCTGATGAACCTGGAAGTGATCGTTGGTTAGTACTGATTTTCTATCTCACAGGTCTTTCAATTGGTGTACACTTGCTTAATTTGTTGTGTTTGCCAGCGATTGTACTTGTTT
>CALCHM010000017.1 GCA_937901345.1 uncultured Prevotella sp.
TTTCTCTTTATAGGAAGGAACATCGCAAAACCTTACGTTTGTTCTTTTTTATTGCAGTCCGGTAAAATATTTACTTTTGCTCATGTTTCAAAAATGTTTTGTGCTGAAAACAAGGAAACAAAAAAGAAGGCGTTGTGTCATAATGAGCAAACTGCTGCGTTGCTCCTCAATTTCGAATTTGGTCATGTACTTCAGTACACTCCCTTCTTCCTCCATTTCAGCGCCTTGCATTTTACTCACTCTTATACAGCAACAGAGGGTGTGCCGAAATTTTGCGACACACCCTCTTTTTCTTTGACGTAAAATATTTTTACCGGACAACAATATTTATTTGATAATTGTTGTCCAATATAATTGATATACCCTTACTTGAAATTTATGCGGCCTTGAGGTTTGCCATATTCCGCACCGATGACACCGCCTAAATTTGTTTCAAGGTAATGACGCAGAATTTCAATATCTGCTCCATAATATTTGAAATCGGGAGTGACGCAACTCAAGATACCCGAACCTCCTAACTCTAGAATCAGATAGTCTAATGTAGCGATGGTATATTGCTGGGTTTTGTCAAGTGGTTGATATACGTTGCTCTGCTTGTCAAGCACTTCAACCTGTGAGATACGGCGCTCGCCTTCACCTATGCCTGTAAACATTCCTGCTGCTTCGTCTTTTATGGCGGGTGAAGGTATTTCCTGATTTATCTTGAAGCGCAGACCACTAACTTGCATGAACGTACCCGATTCGGCTGGCAACGCTGAAACGGCATATTCTAACACATCAAGCAACTGCTCACCCGAAAGTGTACCCGTAGCAATCATATCGCCGAAGGGCATCACATTGATGAGGTCGTTAAACAAAATATCGCCACGCTTTATGTCAGTACGAATACCACCACCGTTAACGAGAGCAATGTCAGCACCCGTAAATGTGCGCAAGGCATCGGTACAAAAATCGCCGAGGTTGGATTCCTGCTTGCGTACAATACGCTTTCCGTCGGCATCGTAAATGGTGAGGTCCACCTCACTACTACCTACAACGAAATTACCATTTTCACTCACCTTCTCCATCAGTTGTTCCACAAATTGTTGGCAATCACTATCAGCCGCAACTGCGTCATCGGAGGTATTGATAAGGGATGATTCAAGCGTACCGTCGGTATTGATGGTCAACTGACCAACGTATTGAAAATTGCTTCCCGAAGAAGTAAGCAATACAGGGCGACCCTCCTTATTGTTGACAAACTGCTGTTCGATGACATGATGGTCGTGAGCGTCGATGACGGCATCCAGGCCCGTAGTGCTACTGATGAGTTCCATAGAATTTGCGTGACCTCCAGTTTTGGGAGTGTCGCCCAAATGCGCAAGCGCTATGACATAGTCGGCACCCTCTTGGCGAGCTTTGTTGATGAAGTATTGAGCATTTTCGTAAAAATTCTCGCGCATAAAACTATAAAGCGGATTGCCCTGTTCGTCACACAAACTCGTAACGGTGCCGGTTGTCGTGGTGGTAAAACCTATATAAGCTACATCCACATCCCCATAACGAATTATCTTATAAGCAGGATAGGGGTAAGCTCCAGTTTGTACATTCTTAAGATTCGCACACACCACCGAAGCATCCAATGCCTCCGTAAGCTTAAACATTTGCGACATGCCGTAATCCAGTTCGTGATTACCCAAAGCAACAACGTCATAGCCGACATAATTCATCAGTTCTACAATTTGCTCACCTCTTGAAACTGCACCCACAAATCCGCCACTTGCGAAGTCCCCGCTGGACACTGTTGAGACATAATTCGTGCGTGACAAACATTCGTTACGAGCCGTAACAAGCATTGGGTAACCATCGACAGCGCAATGAACATCGTTTTCAAACAACACAATAATCTGTTGTGTAGGCAAGTCGGGCACCTTGCTCTTAACAGGATCATCATCGTTACAACCCCAAAATAGGAGGTTACAAAGAGCAAAGAGCATTACGAATCCATAACGACTCTTCATGAAAAAATCTCTTGCTTTCATAAGTCTATAACAATTACATATAAGTACTTTCTTTTCTGTGAACTATTACTTACCCTACTTTCTTCCCTTCTTTCCTATACCACCCTATAAACCAAACAAGGGCGATGATGGCGCAGGTGCCACCAATGAAGTAGGAAATGGGTTGAGGCAAGGCGAGACCTTCGGGCGCGATGCAAATGTAAGTGGAGCAGACCAAGGTCATGAGCAAAGCGGGCAGGAGGGCAATGTAAAAGTTTTTTCCGTGGCGCACCAAGTAAACGGTGATGGCCCAAAGGGTGAAGACGGAGAGCGTTTGGTTGCACCACGCAAAGTAGCGCCAGATAATCTTAAACCCTTCGGCATCGCTGAGGCTGTAAACGAGCACACCGATGGTGAGTAGGAACAACGGAATACATATCATCAAGCGCTTGCGAATGGGCGTTTGGTCGATGTGCAGGAAGTCGGCGGCAATCAATCGTGCGGAGCGCAGGGCGGTGTCCCCACTCGTGATGGGCGCAGCCACAATGCCGAGAATGGCTAAGATGCCGCCCAACGTGCCGAGCCACTCATTCGAAATGCGTGTTGCCACGGCTGCACCCGAGAATGCTTTGCCCGTCTCGGCATCTATCACACCGTTTTCGTGGAAGAAGTAAGTGGCAGCTGCCGCCCAAATCAGCGCCACCGCACCTTCGGCAACCATCGCACCGTAAAAGATGGGGCGGCAATGCTTTTCCGACTTCATGCAGCGCGCCATAAGGGGCGATTGCGTAGCGTGAAATCCGCTGATGGCGCCACAAGCAATGGAGATGAACATCATGGGGAATATCGGACTCGCCTCGTACTTCACGCCAAATCCGTTCCACATTTCGGGCAGATCGGGACTCTTCACATAAAGCATCACCAACACGCCCATCGCCATAAACAATAGGGCGAAGGCAAAGAGCGGATAGACCTTACCGATAATCTTATCCACGGGCATCAACGTGGCGAGCACATAATAAAGGAAGATGACGATAATCCAGAAGTAGGCATCCATCCAGTCGGGCGTCATGCCTGCAATCAACTCTGCCGGACCGCTCACGAACACAGCGCCCACCAGTATCATCAACACCATCGTAAAGACGGTCATCACCTTCTTCGTGCGCAGTCCCAAATAGCGCCCAACGATTTCGGGCAGACTCTCGCCGCCATTTCTGATAGACAAGGCGCCCGAGAAGAAGTCGTGCACCGCCCCTGCAAAGATGGTTCCGAACACAATCCAAAGGTAAGACGCCGTGCCAAACTGCGCCCCCATAATCGCCCCAAAGATAGGACCGAGCCCTGCAATGTTCAAGAACTGAATCATGAAGATTTTCCAATTCGGAAGGGGGATATAGTCTACGCCGTCTGCCATGGTAACAGCAGGCGTCTTGCGGTCGTCCGGACCAAAAACTCTGTTTACGTACGAACCGTAAATCCAGTATCCGAGGACGAGCACAATGAGTGCGATGGTGAAAGTAATCATATCTTTGATGATTTTAGAGAGTCGTTAACGAAAGAAACTGAGAAACGGTTGAGTCACAAAGTCTCATGTAGATAAGTTTCAGCAGTGCTCGCACAAAATTCGGAGTTTTTGGGGAGATACACAAACAATTATTAGTAATAATATAGCAGATGCGCATAGACTGATTTGTCAAACGTGTGGCACCATGCAGTTCTGCATAGACACATTTGTAAAAAATACGGTGCTATGCAGTGCGCATAGACTGATTTGTCAAAACGTAATGCGCTATGCAGGTTTGCACAGACATATTTAGAAAAAAACGATGCTATGCAGTGTGCATGGGCAGATTTGTAAAACGTATGGCGTTATGCAGGTCTGCACAGACATATTTAGAAACAAAACGATGCTATGCAGTTCTGAACACTTTCGCTTCTTAATGAGATAAGATTTTCAACATGAGGTAACGGCGATAGCATCTCCTAATTGTTTGATGTTTTGACAAGTTAACCAACTCGTCTCACTTTCTGCGTTTTCAAAACATTGTCCCCCAAATGAAACCATCGTATATCCTTCTTTTTTGTCTACATATTGCTAATTTTGCACTTGTTATCAATCTCCCTAAAAATAACAACTATGAAGCAACACATCCTTCTTTCTCTCCTCGCGCTATTTTCCATTGCGAGTTCAGCGCAGGTTGTCAATTCGTCTGCCGTACTGATTGGAGCATGGTCGGGCAAACTTAAGGTAGGCCCAACGGAACTCACCTTGGTACTTCACATTAAGCAGGGCAATGGCTATTTGGAGTGCTCATTAGACAGTCCCGACCAAGGGGCGAAAGGCATTGGGTTGTATAAAGAACACCTGACCGACGATTCCCTTGCTGTAAAGGCGCCACAATTAGGGCTCACTTATCGTGCACGCATAGCGGAAGGCAAAATGGTGGGCACCTTTTCGCAAATGGGGATGAACCTTCCACTGACTTTGGAAAAAGGTGTCTATGAGGTGCGTCGCCCACAACATCCATCGCAACCCTATCCTTACAAGACGGAAGAGGTTTCCTTCGTCAACGAAACGGACCACGCCACGCTGGTGGGTACCCTCACCTACCCTATCCACTTTGACGCATCTCAGGAGGTGCCCGTCGTAGTGCTCGTTTCGGGAAGCGGACTTCAGAATCGTGATGAAGAGATTTTTGACCACAAACCCTTCCTTGTTATTGCCGACTATTTGGCGCGCCACGGCATCGCCACGCTCCGCTATGACGACCGCGCTTTCGGAAAATCTACGGGGGGATACCGTATTCACAACCAAGCGACCACCCTTGATTATATGAGCGATGCTCGTGCTGCTATAGACTTTCTCAGGTCGCGTAAAGAATTTGGACAAGTAGGTATTGCGGGGCATAGCGAGGGCGGTTGCATTGCATTCATGCTGAGTAGTGAGGGTGCAGTAGATTTCGCCATCAGCATGGCTGGAACTGGGGTGAAGGGAGATATTGCGCTCACCGCACAAACGAATGCCATTCTCAAACAGCAGGGACAAACCACCACTTTAACCATTGAGCAATACCGCCAAAACGCACAAATGATTCCTGGCGAGTGGATGCGTTGGTTTCTTGACTACGATCCCACAACCGACATCTCAGCGGCAAAATGTCCAGTCTTTGCTCTCAATGGCGATAAGGACGTGCAGGTAATCTCATCCCTCAACCTTACCGCCATCAAGGAGAAGTTGCCACAACATCCCCACTCGCTCGTAAAGGAATACGCAGGACTCAACCACCTCTTCCAGCACTGCCAAACGGGAATGCCCACGGAATACAATGGCATCGAGGAAACCATTTCCGAAGAGGTTCTGAAGGACATCACGAACTGGATTCTTGCCCTGCCAAAACTTTTGCGCTAAATTTGTCGTGTGGGAATGAGATATCTTGCCACGATTACTTCTGACTTATTGAAATCATAACTTCTCAACCCTATGAAGACGCTTTACTTGCTTGACGCCTACGCGCTCATATTCCGTGCATATTACGCCTTGATACGTACTCCACGCATCAATTCTAAAGGCGAGAATACGAGTGCTATTTTTGGTTTTATTAATACACTTGAGGACATTCTCAAGTCGATGAACCCCGACTATATTGCAATTGCTTTTGACCCCTCTGGTCCTACTTTTCGCCACGAAGTCTACCCTGAATACAAGGCACAGCGTGAGGCGACGCCTGAAGATATTCGTCGCTCTGTGCCTATCATTAAGGAGGTGATTCGTGCATATAACATTCCTATCCTTGAGGTAATGGGTTACGAGGCCGACGATGTTATCGGAACCGTAGCGAAGCATGCCGCTGCCGAGGGTCTTGACGTGCGCATGGTGACGCCCGACAAGGACTACGCCCAGTTGGTGGAAGATCACATCCTCATGTGCCGCCCAGGAAGTGGCGCAAAGGGAATGGAGATTCTCGGACCTGCTGAGGTGTGCGAGAAGTATGGCCTCACGTCTCCTTTGCAGGTTATCGACTATCTCGCACTGACGGGCGACACGGCTGACAATGTTCCAGGTTGTCCAGGAGTAGGGGAGAAGACGGCTACAAAGTTGATTCAAGATTTTGGATCTGTTGAAAACCTCTTGGCAAGCACCGACCAATTAAAGGGGGCTATGCAAAAGAAGGTGGTGGAAAATGCCGAGAAAATAAGTTTCTCGAAATTCCTTGTCACCATCAAGACCGATGTGCCTATGGATATCGATTTGGAACGTTTTGTGCGCCACGAACCTGACACCGCTGCTTTGCAACGCATTTTTGAAGAACAGGAATTTCGCGCCTTGAGTCAGCGTCTGTTTGGAACCCCTAAAGCGACGCCCCAAGCAAACTCTGGAGCACCCGTTCAACTCGACCTCTTTGGAAATCCTGTCTCCACTAGCGCTACGCAACCCGACCTTTTTACACCTTCTGAAGCAGCAACGCCCAATCAACTGGACCTCTTTGAGACTTCGCTAAAAACGCTTGCCGACGTTCCGCACTCCTACCATCTCATCGATACTAACGAAGCTGCCCAAGCACTTGTGGACGAGTTGCTGAAGCACTCTTGCGTGGCTTTCGACACTGAAACGACCTCGCTCAATGCCCTTGATGCGCGCCTCGTAGGCATGAGTTTTGCCCCGTCGCCCGGCACGGCCTATTACGTTGCCATTCCTGTCGATAGAGAAGAAGCACAATGTCGCGTTGATATCTTCCGTCCCTTCTTCTCCGCACTGCAAATTGAGAAGGTGGGGCAGAATATGAAGTACGACATGCTCGTCATGAAGCAATACGGTGTAAACCTCGAAGGTCCGCTCTTCGACACCATGTTGGCACACTATGTTGTGCAACCCGAAATGCGCCACGGTATGGACTACATGGCTGAAATTTATCTGAAGTACAAGACCATCCATATCGACGAACTCATCGGAGCACGAGGCAGGAACCAACGCTCAATGGGTGACCTCAGTCCGAGTGAAATTTGCGACTATGCCTGTGAGGATGCCGATATCACGCTTCAGTTGAAACCGCTGCTTGAAGCGGAGATGCAGAAGAACGATGTGGAGCGCGTGTTCCGCGAGATTGAAATGCCACTTCTGCCCGTGTTGGCTGATATGGAAATGACGGGTGTTGTTCTCGATACAGATGCCATCGAAAGCACGGGGCGCTTGTTTATGGAGCGTTTGGAGCAAATCGAGAGCGAAATCTTTGAACTCGCGGGGCATCCCTTTACCATCACATCTCCCCGACAAGTGGGTGAGGTGCTCTTTGGCGAACTCCAGTTAGCGCAAAAGGTGAAGAAGACGAAGACGGGACAATATTCCACTTCTGAAGAGGAACTTGAAAAACTAAAGTCCAAGCATCCCATTGTAGAGAAAATCCTGCAACATCGTGGGTTGAAGAAACTCCTTTCTACCTACATCGAGGCGCTTCCAAAACTTATAAATCCCCAAACAGGACATATCCATACGTCCTTCAATCAGGCGGTGACGGCCACGGGACGTTTGTCGTCGTCCAACCCCAATTTGCAAAACATTCCCATCCGCGATGACGATGGTAAGGAAATCCGTCGCACCTTTGTGCCCGAACCCGGTCACGTATTCTTCTCTGCCGACTATTCTCAGATAGAATTGCGCATCATGGCACACTTATCAGGTGATGCCAACCTTGTTGAGGCATTCCGTTTGGGTAATGACATTCACGCCGCTACTGCCGCCAAGATTTTTAAGAAACCCTTGGAAGAGGTGACGAAAGACGAGCGTCGCAAAGCCAAGACAGCCAACTTTGGTATCATCTATGGCATCTCAGCGTTCGGATTGGCTGAACGTATGGGTGTGAGTCGTACGGAGGCAAAAGAGTTAATTGAAAACTACTTCCTCACGTATCCCGCCGTGAAGGAGTATATGGACAAGAGCATCGACCTTGCACGCGATCGCGGATATATCCTTACCGACTTTGGGCGTCGCCGCTACCTTGCAGACATTAATTCGGCCAATTCTGTCGTTCGTGGTTATGCTGAACGCAATGCCATCAACGCACCCATTCAGGGTACTGCTGCCGACATCATCAAGATAGCCATGATTCGCATAGCCGAACGCATGCGCCGAGAGGGGATGAAATCAAAAATGATTCTACAAGTACACGACGAACTCAACTTCAGCGTCCTGCCCGAGGAACTTGATACTATCCGCAAAATCGTAGTGGAAGAAATGGAAAGTGCATACACGATGCAAGTGCCCCTCGTGGCAGAATGTGGGGTAGGGGAGAACTGGTTAGAGGCGCATTAAAGTGGTCAACAGAGAACAATTGTTGAGGGTGTTTGGTACAAATACCGTTCGAACACCTTTCGAACACTCGGATTGCTTCTCATTTCTACCCCATCAAACTTCTCTCTACACGAAAATACCGCATTGGGGACCCCGCAAGTTTGCAGGAAGGTATTTGGAAAAAATCTAGTGCCCCGTAGCATTGCGGGACGTGATTTGTGAAAAACCAGACCCGTCGCAGGTTTTCGGGGAGCGAAATGTGAGAAATTTGGGTGCCGCAGACGTGCGTGGCTCCAGATTTTTTGAAAATGGCATGAAACTGCTATGTTACAAAGAAAAACAGAGGAAACCTCGTACCGGGGCTTCCTCTGTTTATTGTAAGGGGAATGGAGTTCGTCAAAACCATTCTATGTGAGCATGTCCATTTTCATTGCGCGCACTTGGTTGAGTAGATGGGGGGGGCATTGACTATAACGTTTAAGGATAAGCATTCGGTTAAAGGTTATCTTATCACAATTCGCTCCACAGGTTGCTCCTTCACCTTGTCGAAGGGGTGGGCTTGATACCTTACTTTATCGAAGTCAATCTTTGCCAGTTCGATGCACCGGATGGTGTTGTTGTAGGCCGTTTTGAAATACACTTTGCGGTGCGTTAAGTCGATGGCTGACGTCCAATGCGTGGCGCTGGGAATGTCGGGGGCAGTGCCCTGCGGATGTTCGGCGCCTATGGGCAGGTCGAAGTTATTCAGGATGTGGAAGCATTGTTTCACTGTGCTGAAAGCGTCGTCTAATTGGGGCGCTGTAGCGCGATAGAAAGCGGCGCGCACGAAGCGCGATGGGGGAGTGGCGTCGCCAGGCAGTCCGAGAAAACCGCTATTTCCGCCTAAGGGAAAAAGTTCCTGCTTGCCTAAGATTTGGCGCTGCGCATCGCCGGGGAAGAGGTTGACGTAATTGTTCAGGTTGGTAAGGTGCCACTGAAAGTCGGGTGCATTGGTGAGTACGCCTACCGTGTTTTCATAGAAATGGGGCACGCCGTTAA
>CALCHM010000018.1 GCA_937901345.1 uncultured Prevotella sp.
AGAGCACCTGACTGTTAATCAGGGGGTCGTTGGTTCAAGCCCATCCTGAAGCGCACCAAGCGTCACTTTCGAGTGACGCTTTTTTGTTGTTTGATATTCAGATAAAAAACATGACTATCGCTAGGATTTGAGGTTCACCAACAATTACAAGATGATTACATTGTTTTCCAGTAGTTGTTTTGAGAACGGTTTTCTTTTTAGGGGGACAATATGCAGTTGGACTTTTATTGGGAATTAACTAGTTTCTTCTGAATCATCTGTTCAATGTTTCTCGTTAATCCTTTCCATTTAGCACGTTTGACAGCACTTCCCTTAAATAGACGTTGATACGTTTCTTTATCTAGGTTTTCCCAATCATTTTGAGTCATAGACAACAATTCGGCAGAGGGGTAAAAATCTGTGCAAGATGTAGGGGTTGCAAAACGATTATGAGGACACGCCTCTTGACAACGGTCACATCCATAAAAACAGGATGAAAGCGCTTCAGAAGCAAAAGCGGGAAGTTCTCCACGATGTTCAATGGTGAGGTAGGAAAGACAACGTCTGGCGTCCAACCCCGTATCCTTACTTAATGCGCAAGTGGGACAAGCATCGATGCAACGCATACAAGTACCACAACGATTGGGTTGCGGATTGTCATAATCGTCGATTTCCTCCGTAAGGATTAATGTACCAATAAAGAAATAACTCCCTGCTTGCGGGATAATAAGTTGTGTATTTCTCCCCAACCATCCCAGTCCTGTGCGCCATGCCCAGTAGTGTTCATCAACAGGTGCCGTATCACAGAAAGCACGCCCAACGTTAGCATCCCCCGTAAGTTCTGCGATCATATTCAGCATGTTTCGCAAGCGTTCCTTGACGACATCGTGATAATCCCTTCCTCTTGCATAGCGCGCAAGCGTATATCCATCGGCAGGAAAATCCGCAATCGTGAAATAATTGAGCGCTACGCACACCACACTTTTGGCCCCTTCCACCAAAAGTTGCGGATTGAGACGTTTCTCTAAATGTTGTTCCAAATAATGCATCTCCGCTTGGCGCCCTGAGTTCAGATAATCGCGCCACTGCTCAGAACGCCATTCCGCAACGCGTTCTGCTGGTGCGCAACCTACAACTGAAAAGCCACAAGAAAGCGCCATTTTTTGGATATCATGGTGAGAAAGCATGGAGATTGTAAATTTGCAAAATTTTAATACAGACTAGAATATCGATTTTCACATTCAAGACGAAACTTCTTGAGCGCAGAGGAGTAAAACAGACTTTCCAACAAACCTTTTTAGAGAACAAAGCGTCAAACCACTTCAAACAAGCTCCGACTTTGAACTTTAAAATCACATTCCAGGTTTCGGACGCATGATTTGTTGGAAGAAAACGGTGCGCCAACTCCTATAAACCTGTTTTTAAAGAAAAGAATGACTCTAAATGCTAAAAGAGGGTGTGTCGAAATGCAAAATTTCGGCACACCCTCCTAAGTTGTGTAAGAGTGAGTAAAATGCAAGGCGCTGAAATTGAGGGTGAAGGAAGTGTACTGAAGTACATGACCAAATCCGAAATTGAGGAGCAACGCAGCAGTTTGCTCATTATGACACAACGCCTTTTCTATTGCATTTCTTATATGGCGTAACAAACGTGCAACATCGAGACCTAAAACATCGTTTTAATCAAACACTTTAAAGGTATAGCCTTGAGAAAGCAACCATTCGATAGCACGAGGCAGGGCGTAGAGAATCTTGTCATGACTTTTTAAGGAGTCATGGAAAGTAATGATGGATCCTGGTCGGGCGTAACGTCGCACATTAAGCAACACATCGCGCCCATTAAGTCGAGTAGAATAATCACGGGTAACCAAGTCCCACATCACTACGCGATATCCACGACGCTTTACAAGCACATAATGATTGTGAAGCATCCAACCATGAGGCGGTCTAAAAAGGTCTGTCTGAAGAATCAAGTTCGCCTTATCAACATTTGCAATAAAGCGTTCCGAACTATGTCTCACACCACCCCAATGATTGTACGTATGATTCCCGATGCGATGTCCGCGTGCCTTCACCATCTCAAAAATATCGGGATATTTTCGAGCATTTTCTCCCACCATAAAAAACGTTGCTTTTACACCGTAAGTATCGAGCACGTCAAGAACCCAAGGCGTAACCTCGGGAATAGGACCGTCATCAAAGGTCAGATAGACAGCCTTTTCTTTTTTATCCATACGCCAAAGGGCGCGCGGATAAAGCCAACGCATAAAGCGGGCAGGTTGTTCGATAAACACGGAATAAAAAGAGAGAAAATTAAAGCAGGAAGTGCATAGTGAGTGAGTTCACCCACTATACACTCCGGGAATCGGTTTACTCTTGATTCAAATAATAATAACCTATATTAAAGGCTTCTATTTGATCTGCGGAATTCATGAAGTTTTCTTCCTCTGGCGTCAACGCCTCATTTGCATGAAGGATTGTAAACGCCATAAGACATGCTCTTGTAGCCTTATAACATGAAGTGTGATAATTTTCAAGGCGTGAGGTACCGAGCGAAGAAAGCCATTTCAGATTACTCATTGCAATATGTGCCACTTCGTGTGCAATAGCATTCGCCTCATCCTCATTACCCACCTTCATCCATATACTGGGAACATCGTAGTCATCTTGTTCGTAAGGCACGGTTGACGAGGGAAACTTTTCCTTGGAGAGTTCCAACACCTTTATCGCCTTATCCAATTTACCTTCACGAAGCAACTGATCGGCAAGCATCAAAAGCATGCGGCGATGGGTATAGCACATGCGCATTACGGTTTCATCCAAATAGATGCCTTCTTTATTCACATTGCCGTAAGCAAAACGATTTACCATGTTGTCATACATGACATCACCATCAATGGTGCCCATTCTGCCGAAGTTGAAAGGCGTAAGGCGGTAAGCAAGTCCTTCAAGAATGCAATTGTTTTCGAGACGTGCGTAATTGCTTTGTCCTAAAGTTACCGACATATACATCGGGCGCTTCCATTCATTACGAGCAAGCATCTCGTAAACCATCATTTCACTCTTCGTGAGCGAAGTTTTACCCTTAATGCTCACTTCCATATATTCAGGGAAGTCCTCAAACCCCTCTGGCACCTTCATACCTTGTGCAAGACAATTTTCCTTATTCACCTTTACCACAAATGAGTCGGTAGGCAATTCACCTTCCGTACGCACATAACGATCGATAAGGAAACTCAATTCATAGGGATTTTCTTCAGGATAGAGTTGCTTCAAGTTATCGAGTTCCGACTTTCTTGATGGATTCACCTTAAACCAATCATGTCCCATATTGTCCACGTATTCATAACGATTCCATGTAATGGGGAGGCCTGGAGAATCCCATGCCTGACGTCGCATTTGGTCGGTATACCAGTCAGTCTGGAGATAGGAAAGATTACAAACACGAGCGTCCGTTCTGAGCCCTTCCGTATCTTGTGCATACCAAAGAGGGAAGGTATCGTTATCACCGTTCGTAAAGATAATGGGATTACCCTTTTCAGGAAGTGTGTTCAAATAGTTCATACCGAAGTCACGACAAGCGTAACGATCGGAACGATCATGATCGTCCCAAGTTTGACTTACCATCTGAAGTGGAACAAGCAAACCTACGACACAAGCGAGACCAGTAGCAACCTTGGGGGAGATGTAGCGACGGAGCAAGTCGGCAATAGCCGCAACACCAAGACCAATCCACATAGCAAAAGCATAGAATGAACCGGCATAAGCATAGTCACGTTCACGGGGTTGACCTGGAGTCTGATTTAGGTAAAGCACGATAGCAAGCCCCGTCATAAAGAACAAGAAGAATACTACCCAGAATTGGCGAACACCCTGTTCGTTCTTCATCGCTTGCCAGAACATACCTAGCAAACCTAAGAGCAGCGGGAGACAGAAAAAGACGTTACGTCCCTTATTGTTCTTCAAGTAATCAGGCAACAAACTCTGATCGCCATACATGGCATTATCCACAAATGGGATACCTGTAATCCAGTTACCCTTATCAGGTTCACCATGTCCCTGCACATCATTTTGACGTCCAGCAAAGTTCCACATGAAATAGCGCCAGTACATAAAGTTCACCTGATAACTCATAAAGAACTTGATGTTTTCTTGCTGTGTGGGCATTTCATAAGGGAACGTATAACCTTCGTAGGAAGCATGTTTTTGCACCTTATCTACACCACCACACCAACTTTCATAACTCTGAGCATGAGCGGGTGAATGCATGCGAGGGAAGAACATTTTTGTATCCGACGCATAGATGTAGGAGTCTGTTACCTCAATTTCATCATACTTGTCGGGTTCATTGGGATTCATTTTTTCATGGCGCTGAATATGTTTCTTTTTCGCGATATCAACGGGGTTTACCGTATAGGGAGCCCCAAAGAAGATGGGGTGAGAACCATATTGTTCACGGTTTAAGTAACTACCCAATGTGAAAATATCTTCCGGAGAAGATTGATCCATGGGTGTGTTCTGTGTAGAGCGAATCACGATAACGGCATACGAAGAGTAACCCACCATCATCATCAACATGCAAAGAAGTGAC
>CALCHM010000019.1 GCA_937901345.1 uncultured Prevotella sp.
TCACTCTTACACAACTTAAGAGGGTGTGCCGAAATTTTGCATTCGACACACCCTCCTGTATGACGGGTTCTGATTCCGACAGGATTTCTATGTGTTTCTTTAAAGCGGTGGAATAGGGATGCGCCTACGTTCATCGCCAAAAGCAGTGCGTGAGGTCGGTAAACGTGCCATCCTGTTCAATACGGTAGAAGCGCTGATTGGTCGTGCGGTCGCGCAAGGCGCCAAGGGCCTGGCGGTAAGGACCTACCTTTACATAGTTGAAGGCCTTGTGATTGAAATTTGCTGGTAACTCTTGGCATCCGCTATACCATCCCGTTTTCAGCGTGTCGCCAAAGCGTTGCTTAACTTCTAGCAATACCGTTTGCACCGCTTCAGGGTCGTTGTCACCGCCCATCAATGCTACACACGTAATCTCACCTTGGTATTTAGCGATGAGTTCCAGGAGCACTGTGGCGTCCAAGGGTTCGCCAATGTCCCCCAAAAGGATAGAACTGTGACAACCCGGGCACTTGTTAGGGCAGAGCGAGAGGTTGACGGCAAGGGTGACTTCGTTCGGAAATTCTTGGAATACGATGTCGTAAGTTAGGTATTTGAGCATAGATTGGAAGGGAAAATGAGAAAGAAGAAAGGAGAAAGAACCATGCGGGACTTAACGCGCAAGCACATTTCTCCTTTTTCCTTTCTCCTTTCAAGATTTATTCTTGGTCGTAGGCATGCTTGGGATAGTCAATTGTATAATGCAATCCGCGACTTTCCTTACGTTCAAGTGCCCAGCGGGTGATGAGGTAACCCACGTTAATCATGTTGCGCAATTCGCAAATGTCGGGCGTGGCCTTCACGCGCTTAAAGAGTTCTTCGGTTTCTTCAAAGAGCAGGTCAAGTCTGGTCCATGCGCGCTTCAAGCGAAGGTCTGAGCGTACGATACCTACGTAGTTTGCCATGATTTGTCCTACCTCGCGTGCATCTTGGGCAATGAGCACCTTTTCTTCGTTGGTCAATGTACCCTCATCGTTCCACTTTGGCACGCTCTCATTAAAGGTGTATTCGTCAATGTGTGCGATAGAATGGTGTGCGGCGGTCTCTGCATAAACAACGGCCTCGGTGAGCGAATTGCTAGCCAAGCGATTTCCGCCATGGAGTCCTGTGCATGAACATTCGCCAATAGCATAAAGGCGGTGAATGCTTGAACATGCGTTTAAGTCAACCTTAATGCCGCCACATTGATAGTGAGCGGCTGGCGCAACGGGAATGTATTGTTTGGTGATATCAATACCCATTGTCAAGCACTTTGCATAGATGTTGGGGAAGTGCTTCTTGGTTTCTTCCGGATTCTTATGGGTGACGTCGAGGCAAACGTGTGTCAATCCGTGAATCTTCATTTCTTTGTCGATGGCACGCGCAACGATGTCACGGGGAGCAAGCGAAAGGCGCTTGTCATACTTCTGCATGAATTCTGCCCCGTTGGGTAAGCGAAGAATGCCACCGTAACCGCGCATGGCTTCGGTGATGAGATAGGCGGGGTGGGTTTCGTTGGGAGAATAAAGCGCTGTGGGATGGAATTGAATGAACTCCATGTCCTGCACGGTTGCTTTGGCGCGATAGGCCATAGCCACGCCGTCGCCCGTTGCAACGGTGGGGTTGGTCGTTGTCGTGTAAACCGCACCACAACCTCCCGTAGCCAAAACTGTCACTTTGGAGAGGAAGCGGTCAATCTTCTGCGTGTCAGGGTCCAAAACGTAGGCACCATAACACTCAATGTCTTTTGACGCACGAGTAACGTTTACACCAAGATGGTGTTGCGTAATAATCTCTACGGCAAAGTGGTGTTCAAAAATCGTGATGTTGGGATGGCGACGCACCGCCTCAATCAACCCACGCTGAATTTCAAATCCCGTGTCGTCGGCGTGGTGAAGGATTCGGAATTCCGAGTGTCCACCTTCGCGATGGAGGTCAAACTCTCCGTCCTCTGCACGGTCAAAATTTACACCCCAATTTACGAGTCGCTCAATAGCCGCGGGACCATTTTCTACAACTTGACGCACTGCCTGAGGGTCGCTAATATAATCCCCAGCAATCATCGTGTCTTGGATGTGTTTCTCAAAGTTATCCACCTGCAAGTTCGTAACAGCGGCAATACCGCCCTGAGCCTTTGCAGTGTTGGCTTCTTCAATCGTTGTTTTACAAACGAGGGCCACTTTACCTTTACCCGAAGCGGCAACCTGAAGGGCGTAACTCATTCCGGCAACGCCAGAACCAATTACCAAAAAGTCGAATTTGCGAATCATCTTTGGATGCTTAATTCTATGCACCGGCAAATCTACAAACTTTTTTCAAGTTGCAGTCATCGGCAATGCATATTTTCCATTGGCAACCCCGCCTGTCCCCGCAAAAATGGGGCACGCACTTCCCTTGCTTAAACCCTTTCTGAAGAATCTGTGTCCGTTTTTACATATAGTAAGAATAATTAACGTTGCGTTAATACTTCGTACCAAAACTAGTCCATACATTTGCACCGTCTGACAACAATAAAACCGGTTTTATCTTTTTTACTAACAAATCAAACAACGATTATGAAAAAGATTTTTACCCTCATGACTCTTGCCCTTGTAACAGTGGCAATGAGCGCACAAGTTTACGTAGGTGGCGGTGTCAACATGTGGCGCGACACAGACAATAACAAGACGACTGCTGGAATCGCTCCAGAAGTGGGTTATCAATTAAGCAACAAGTGGGCACTTGGTATGGGATTAGACTGCTCGTATATCTATGAAAAGGGCACAGATATCTACCGCGTTGCAGCTATGCCCTACGTGCGCTACACGGCAGTGAAGATGGGACCCGTATCTTTGTTTGCTGATTGCACCGGAGGAGTTGCTGTAAATAAAATTGACGGCGGAGACGACTTTACAAGTTGGCAAGTGGGCGTGAAACCTGGATTGATGGTGGAACTTACCCCAAAAATATCCTTCTTGGCACACACAGGTTTCCTGGGTTACCGCGATACGGACAAATATGACTATTTTGGCGATAGCGGTTTCGGATTCAAAATGAGCACCTCCGACCTTCGTTTTGGCTTGCTTTGGAACTTCTAAACCGATTCAAAAGGGAACTAAAACTAAGTGCGACTTAGTTGAATTTATAAGTGAATTAAATTAAGTGATACTTAGTTCTTGATAAAAGGAATATTGTTTGAGCAGGGTAATGAATGCCCCCTCGCCAGTTCGCTTTTCGAGTAATACCATCTGGGCGATGCACATGCGCATTGTCCAGATGTTTTTTTTGATTTGAAAATTATCATTAGCCCCCTTATTTGATAATTATTGAATGGATTTTACCCCTACTCATGGTGAGGCGTTCTCGATAAATTATTGGCATCAGGACAGCATACAGGTAGGTTCCGATAGTTTCAGATAGGGAGTCCAGAAAGCTAGTTGCTTTATCCACGTTGGAATTGCAGACCTGACCTGCTAATTTTGCGGTTGGGAATCATTTTTAGGGGGTGCAAAACGGTTTTTTTTAAGAAACGTTAAGAATCCAGCAGTTTTTTTCTACTTTTGCTCGTCGTGCTCGTAAAGCGCTATAGCATTTGTAGCGATCCTTATTTACAGACTTTTGGATTTTCCATTACGCCGCCTACTTTATAAATGAATTCCACGATTTCTCCCTTTGCCCGCCCCCTGTATGTAATGCTGAAACCCATTGGTGCGCATTGCAACTTGGCGTGTGACTATTGCTACTACCTGGAGAAGGCAAAACTCTATGACGACGTTCCCCGACACGTGATGAGCGAGGAACTTCTTGAGGAGTTTGTGCGCCAGTATATTGGTGCGCAAACCATGTCGGAGGTGCTTTTTACATGGCACGGTGGAGAAACGCTCATGCGCCCACTTTCGTTCTACAAAAAGGCGATGGAATTGCAGCGCAAATATGCTGGAGGACGCCGCATCGACAACTGCATTCAGACTAACGGAACGATGCTCACCGATGAGTGGTGCCGATTTTTCCGCGAGAACAATTGGCTCGTAGGTGTCTCCATTGATGGACCACAGGAATTTCATGATGAATACCGTAAGAATCGTGCTGGGGCGCCATCGTTTCATAAGGTGATGAAGGGAATTGAATTGCTCAATAAGCATGGTGTAGATTGGAATGCCATGGCTGTTGTCAACGATTTCAATGCCGACTATCCCCTGGACTTCTACCATTTCTTCAAGGAAATCGGTTGTCGCTACATTCAGTTTACCCCCATTGTAGAGCGTATCCGTCACCACAATGATGGGCGACACCTGGCGCATATCAGTGATGGCGAAGATTGCCCCTTGGCAGACTTCAGCGTGACGCCCGAGCAATGGGGCAACTTCTTGTGCACAATCTTTGATGAATGGGTGAAGCATGATGTGGGCGAAGTTTTCGTTCAGATCTTCGATGCCACGTTATGCAACTGGGTGGGGCATGCTCCCGGTGTTTGCACGATGGCACGCTCGTGTGGACATGCCGCCGTGATGGAATTTAATGGCGATGTCTATTCCTGCGATCACTTTGTATTTCCTGAATTCAAACTTGGAAATATCCGCAAACAGACACTCACCCAAATGCTCTACTCTCCGCGTCAGGACGAATTTGGAGCGATGAAAATCAACACTCTTCCGCGTCAGTGTAAGGAGTGCAAGTATCTCTTTGCTTGTAATGGTGAATGCCCCAAGAATCGCTTTGCAAAGACGCAAGACGGAGAATCGGGACTCAACTACCTCTGTGCCGGTTATCGCAAGTATTTTGAACACGTCGCTCCCTACATGGACTTTATGAAAGAGGAACTGCGCAACGAGCGCCCTCCTGCGAATGTGATGAAAGTCATAGATAAGTTGGACGGTTCCTGTAAATAAGAAATAAACTCCTAACTCCTCACAAATGAAATCATTCTACCACTTCTGCAGTCCCGTGCTCTCTAAAGACTGGTGGCTGACATGGATAGGTATCATTGTTGGTTGTACAATAATGGCCGCAGGGTTTGTATTCTTCATCAACCCTTACAACATTGTTCCTGGTGGCGTTTATGGCACATGTATTGTGCTTCACTCGCTCTTCCCCTCCGTGCTTGTCGGTACGTTTGGGTATATGCTTGATATCCCCTTGATGTTACTTTCCTTAGTATTGCTCGGGGCAAAGTTAGGCACGCGTACTATTTTTGCCGTGCTGATTACGCCCACCATTATGAACTTGCTCACCACCATTGCTTATCCCACTCGTGAGGCGATGATGAGTCTTGATCCTGCATTGATGCTTAATGGAGCGTTAGACCTCTCAAACGACCTCATGCTTACTAGCATTATTGGAGCGGTGATGATAGGTATCGGTTGCGGTATCGTTATTCGTTGTCAAGCCACAACGGGAGGGTCTGACATTGTGGCAATGATATTGCAGAAGTTCTGTAACATTAAGTTCAGTAGCGGCATCCTGCTAGTTGACGGTCTCGTCGTGATTTTCGGACTTATTGTCTTTGGTTTTGGTATAGGTGCGCCCGAAGATAGTCAACCTTCTGTGCTCCTTTCCTTCTATTCGCTCATTGCCATCTTCGTTTCGGCAAGGGTGCTCTCGTTTGTTATTAATGGTAAGAAGGACGACAAGTTGATTTTCGTAATTTGCGACAAACCCGTTGAGGAGTTGCGCCAATTCATTCTTCACGAATTGGAGCGTTCGGCTACGATCATTAAGAGTAGCGGTCTGTATACGGGCAATGACAAGGAAATGATATTCCTCGTAGTGAGTTATAAAGAGGTGAACGACGTGAAACTCAAGATTAAGGAATGCGACCCCCTCTCCTTCGTAGTCGTTACCGATGCCTACGATACGTATGGCGAAGGTTGGAAAACTCTTCCTGAGAAACATGAGTTGCAACCCGAATAAGTGACATCACGCGAAGTCGTATTTACTAACAAGCAAAAAAAGAGGTACCGGGGTGCCTCTTTTTTTTGATGGCATCTCTGAAATAGCGATGGGCATAACCTTTTACCTTCTAATCCCGTTCGAACACCATTCGAAGCACTTTCAAATGGTGTTCAAATGTCAAAGCAATGGGGTGATACTTTCACTTTAAGCAGAGGGTAACTAACCGTGTGGGATTTGATTTTCAAGAAATCTGGTATCCAGCAAACCTGCAGGAGGCAATTACAAAAACAAAGCGGATGCGTCATGATTATTTGACACATCCGCTTTTACCGTACCCCCAAGGGGTATTTGGGGGCAAAACAAGACAAAGCAAGAAAAACTAAAATGCTGATTTTCAAGGTTTGTTATTTAGTATATTTGTTCTTGTTTATACTTATTTTTGTTTGTTATTGCTTTTCTGGCACCCCTCTGGCACCCCAGAACAAATAAAGTTGTATATTTGCAAGTAGAATATAACCAACAACTTACAACATGGCAAGCAAAGACAAAACCACTACTGGTTGTGTCCGTTTGATTAGCACAGACCCCACAGAGAACCCCAAATTGAAGGCAAAAGCACTCTCCAACGGCAGAGAAAGTTTGTTTTTGGAGTATTATTTGGGATCGGTAAAGCGATACAACGAGGACACAGATACTTTTGTTTATGAGAAGAGAAGGGCAAAAGAAACCCTAAACCTTTATTTGTGGCAATCCCCAAGGAATCCAATTGAAAGGCAAGAAAACAAAGAAACCCTTCAGTTAGCAAAGCAGATTAGATTTGAGAAGCAACAGGAACTGCTGGAGAATAAAGAAGGTTACAGATTGAAGCGAGATAGGAATGTGAATTTCTTGGACTTCCTAACCACCTATGAGAGCAAATACACCAAGGAAGATATAAGGAGCATAAACCTTGCAGTAAAGCGGTTCAAGCGATTTTTGGCAGAAACACCAGAGTATGAGGTTTTCAGCAACAACCTTAAACCAGAACAAATTGACAAGGATATGATTTTAACCTTCACAGAGTTTTTACAATCAATCTGTAAGGGAGAAGGCGCCAGAACCAGTTTCAAGCGCTTTAAGAAAATCATGAAGTATGCAACTGAACATGGGGTTCTCAAGAAGAATCCTTGTGAGGGTGTGAGCATAAAAAACGATGACAAGATTTTAAGAAAAGAAGTGTTGTCAATGGAAGAAGTAAGGCGATTACTTGCAGTTACTGAAGGGATAAATCCAGAAGTAAGGAAGGCATTTCAATTCTGCCTGTATCATGGTTTACGATATGGTGATGTTAGAGGACTAACCTTTGAGAATATTGACTATGGGAATAGGACAATAACCTTTGAGCAGAACAAGACCAAAGGGCGCTCCTCAAATAGTTGGGTGACTCACAACTTAAGTGATGTGGATTTGGAATTGTTGGGCAAACCTACAGGAGACCAGACAAAGCAGAGTCCTGTTTTTAATCTACCTACCAATGAAGGGTGCAACAAGGCGCTAAAGGCATGGATGAAGTTGGCTGGGATAGACAAGAAAATAACTTGGCATTGTGCAAGGCATTCATTTGGCACCAACCTTGCCTGTAATAATGTGCATGGTATTGTAATTTCCTCACTAATGGGGCATAGCAACATGGCACAAACTGAAAAATACTTGAGGGTTGCAGATGCACAAAAGATGTCTGCCTTAAGTGGACTACAGAACACAGAACCACCACAGAAATAAGAATCATGACACAAGAAGAATATAACCAATTTCTGGACAACATACTTTTTAGTAGGTTGCAGAACTACATTATTAGGGCAAGGCTGGAGGAAATAACACAAGGATTTGAGTATGATGATGATTTTTTGCAAGACTTATATAACCACTATTGGCAGAAAGAAGAGGAGTTTGATGAATGGATTGAGGAATATAAAAACAATGCCTTGTGGGTTGATGAACATGAATTTCCAGTTGATACCCCCATACATTACCCAATTTATCGCACAGATTCACTTGAGAAGGGGTTGGCTAAATTGATAGAAATGAGCAGAGGGGTAAAGACTGCAATGGAGATAATTGTGTATGAAAAGGAGAAGCAACTAAAGAAGATGGAGGAGGATGTTTTGAGGTTGGCGATTGAACACAAGCAGTTGATAGGTGGCGCCTCAACCACAGGAACCAAGCAAAAGGATAAAGGCGAGGATAAAGAAAATGTTTGCTTGGTTGATTTACTCCCAGAGGTGTTAAGGGTTCCAGAGGCGGTTGAGGTATTCAAGAGGGCAATAGACAAAGGATTTATCAAGCAAACCTATTCTGGATTGGAGTGGACTAAAACAAAAGCACTACTGACAACCTTTGCTGAAGAAATGAACAAACTAATAGGTTTGTATTGTGGTCTGTATGACAACCAAAGAAAGCAAGTTTGGGCGCCTTATCAAGATTTGTTCAAGGTTGAACGATTGGCACAGGCTAAAAAAGACTACCAGAGAACAGGGAACACCCCCCAAGGTGCCAGTGAAATTATTAGACTATTCAACAATTAAATAAACCCCATATGTGGACTTATGTGTGTCCCATATGGGGTTGTTTGTTTCTTGTTGTTCTATACTTTTGCTGTGAATTTCAAAAGCAGTAGAGTGTGGAACTGCTGAAGATATTCACAAGGCAAAGAAAGAACCAGAACAAGACCACACCTTATTTCTGGGCGCCTCAACCTTCATTAAATAGAAGTATGGAAGATTTAGAAGCAACACAAGAAGTAAGAGAAATAGGAATCAACGAGAGCAAAGGAACCTTGGAGGAAGCAAGGAAAGAAATACTTGGCACTACACCCCCGGTTGAAGTGATAAACATAGACCAGAAGGCAGTTTTAACCACAGATGAAACTGCAAGATACATGGGAATAAGCAAGGCACATTTGTACACCCTTACAATGAAAAAGTTAATACCACATTACAAGCCGATGGGCAAAGTAATTTACTTTTTAAGGAGTGAGGTGGAAAGTTGGTTGCAAGGCAACAGAGTAGCAACATTAAGCGAGATTGAAAGCAAGGCAAAAACTTATTGCATGAAAGGAGGTTTGCAATGTGCAAGATAACACAACCCCAAATCCGTTATTATGCCAAAATGGTATTGAACACAAGCAAGGGAAGGAAAACACCCAAATACACAATCCAGAATGCTATTGGATATTATCCCCCCATGAGTGAACTAATAGGCAGGGATGGGAAAGTTTCATTCTACCTTAAGAGGGCAGACAAGGAAGTGCAAAATGTGCCACCTATGCAGTTACAAGCAAAAAGAAGTTTGAACTTTACTGGGTTGAAAGATTATTTTTTTGAAGGGAAGTTGTCTGGTTATGCCTATGGGTACCCATATGACAAACCCACATACTCCTCAAAAAACACCCCTAATCCGTTTTTTGATTATAAGAGTGATGGGTACCTTTTCATTTGCAAGAGCGAGGAAGGCACAACAGAACCAACTGAAATTGAACTTTTGGTTCTCGCTGATGCCAAGGCGTTGATTTCTGCCTACTGCAAGCAATTAACAATGGGCGGTTTCAATGAGGAACTGGAGAGGTTAAGAAACCAATGCCTTTAATAATAAGTGGTATTCATTACCAAATTTTGGTAAACAATGTATGACAATGTGAACATATTCCAACCGATGGTGGGGGCTGATGTCCCTACCCTTGGTTTGGATAATGTAAGTGAGGCGGTAAACAAAAATACAGGCGAGGTTGTAACCAAAGGGCGATTGGGTAATTTGAATGTTTGTCTTGCTGGGCGAGGATTGACAATAAAAGGCAGTCTTTGTAAGTTTTACCACAATGGGAGCAATGTTTATCCACTTGATGTTAGACAGACGGCAGAAGCGATTGAAAAGTTAGAAGATACCTTGCATTACTCACTTGATGAGGCGATGGTGACAGGATTGGAGTTTGGCACCAACTTTCTATTGTCACACCCTGTATCAATGTACCTTGAAAGGTTGGGGTATATGTCAAGAATGAAACGAGGGGATTTTGCTGGAAGTTTGTACTATATGAGCAACGGAAGGCGCCAGAGCAAGGTGGTTTGCTTTTATGATAAGATAGCAGATGCAAGAGCAAAGGCGATGGATATACCAATAGGGTTCAATGATGCAAATGTGTTGAGGTATGAAATAAGGTACAAAGGGCGCTTGTGTACACAACTAAAGGAACCAAGTTTGTTTGTTCCTAAACTGACAGACAAAAGGTTTTACAGGAAGATGTTGGAGCGATACAATAGCACCTACCAAGCAATTAACAAGAAAACGATTTTAGTAGATGACAATATGGAAAGAGTCACCAATGTAAAAGAGGCTTATGATGTATTGGTTGCAAAACTGATTGCACAGGCACCACCAAACGAGGTTGCAGATTTCATTGATGAACTGGAGAGGAGGAAGGTTTTTGCAGATAGGAAATATTTAACAAGGTTGAGGCAGAAAATTAACAATGTCACCCAGAAGAGTAACTTTACAAAGTCGGATGAGTTAATAAGGGAACTTGATAACGAGGTGAGCAATTGCCTTGCATATATCTAAAGTAGAAGAAAATAGATGATACTATAGCATGAACAGAAAGAAAACAGGAGGGCGCCAGAAAGGCACACCCAACAAGGCAACTGCAGAATTGAGAAAGTTTGTGAGTGAACTGATTGAAGAAAACAAGGAGTTGATAAAGAGCGATTTTTTAAGTTTACCCCCAAGAGATAGAATTGTTGCAGTAGAAAGATTGCTTTCTTTTGTTTTGCCAAAACCTACTGAACCAGATGAACCAGATGAGGACAGAAATATAACATTCCATTTTATTGACTAACAAAGTAGAAATATGGACAATAATAAACAGGAAACAACAGAATCAACACTAATTACAGGATTATCCCCAACACAAGAACAAGTTGCAATTTTACTGGCTTCTGGGGAGAGTGTGACCGATGTTGCAAACAAGATGAATGTAAACAGAACTACAATATATTTGTGGCAACAAAAGATAAACTTTCAGTGTTTTTACAATCAGCAATGCAAAATCATTCAAGACAATATAAGAAATGGTTTGTGTGGACTATACAAGGAGGCTCTGGAGGCAGTGAAAGACTGCTTAAAAAGTCCCAATGAAGCATTGAGGTTAAAAACTGCAATGTATGTAATAAGCAAGGTGGAAATACTTGATACCAGCAAACAAGACCCTGTAAAAGAGATTGAGAAACTTTGCACAAGTGATTGGACTGATGGTTTTGATGATAAGGTGTTAGATAAAAAGCAATTTAACAAACTTATGGAGGAGAATGGTTTGCTATAAACATATATCAAACTGATATACAAGTGGTTTACATTGTGAACCATATTCATAAAAACCGATATTTTTATTTGTTCAAATATTCCAATTTGCATAGTTTTACAATGAATCAAACCAAATTATTAACCACAATTTAATTATTAAGCATTATGGAGAACACAACAAGAAGCAACATTCAAATAATTAAATTTGAGTGTGGTGTGAATGTAGAAGTAAACACCGATTACAAGGTAAGCAAAGAAACGGCAGAAGAGATTGAGCGATACAAAGAGTTAAGCAATGCTTTTGGAGCGCTGGGAGATGTGATTAGCAAGTATCACCCAGAAATATTAGACACCCCTCCCTATGATGAATGGTTGGGGAAATATAATGAGGTGATTGAGAATGTGTTTCTGGATGCTATAACAAATAGCATTTGGGATTGTTTGAGTTCTAACAACACAAACGAGGCTGGTGTAATTTAACGGAATTATGTATATTTGCACCACCTATAAGTTAGGTTATATTCTTCATTGGGCGCTGGTTGTAGTGATACAATTGGCGCCTTTCTTTGTAAAATAACCTAACATTTTGCCTTTCTGGCACCCCTCTGGCACCCCAAGAAAAACAAATATGCTAACACTCAAGATGTTAGCATATCAAAAGAGTACCCCCAAGGAGAATCGAACTCCTATCTAAGGTTTAGGAAACCTCTATTCTATCCGTTGAACTATGGAGGCTGACCTGCGTGCCACAATGGCGGCGCATTTTGCAGAGGCAAAGGTAGTAAAAACTTTGCACTCATCGCTTGTTTTGGTAGACAATTCCCCGTTTGCGGCGCAACGAACGATTGCTTGAGGCGAAAACTTTAATTTTTTCTTTGAAGAGTCAATAAAAAACAATTCCTTTGCACTTTGAAATACATAATATTAACTAAATAAATTAAAATTTAAATGATTACTCCCATTATTATCGCGGTGTTTATTATCGGCTACGCTTGTATCGCCCTTGAACACGGCACGAAGATTAACAAGGCGCCCGTTGCGCTCTTGATGTGCGCAATTTGTTGGACGCTCGTAACTGTTGGCGTAAACAATGGTGCAATTACGCTTCCCCACGGTGAACCTATCACAGAACGCATGCTTCACCACCTTTCAGAAACTTGCGAAATTATTGTGTTCTTGATGGGTGCGATGACCATCGTAGAAATTGTTGACGCAAATGGTGGTTTCAATTTTGTGCGTTATCGCCTTCAGACAACAAGCAAGCGTAAGTTGATGTGGCGCATGGCATGGATGACCTTCTTCCTCTCTGCTGTGCTTGATAACTTGACTACTTCAATCGTGATGATAATGGTGCTCCGCAAACTTGTTGCAAACAAGGAAGACCGTTTCCTCTTTGCGGGTCTCATCATTTTGGCAGCAAATGCCGGTGGCGCTTTCTCGCCCATTGGTGACGTAACAACCATCATGCTTTGGGTACGCGGTATGCTCTCTACTCAGGGTGTGCTTTTGGAAGTGTTCCTCCCCTCTGTTGCCAGCTTGCTCATCCCCTGTCTCATCATGCACTTCCGTATGAAGGGCAATCTTGAAGGCGTGAAGGAAGAAAAGTATATTGAAGCCAACCAGGAATTCTCACAGAAGGAACGTAACATAGTGTTCTGTCTTGGTGTCGGCGGTTTGCTTTTCGTACCCGTATTTAAGTCAATAACTCATCTTGCGCCTTACGTAGGTATCCTCCTCGTTCTTGGTGTTCTCTGGACTGCAGTTGAAGTGTTCTTGGCACGCAAGAAGAATCACCACCTCATGTCAACCCACCGCGTTACGAACATGCTTCAGAAGATTGACATGACAACAATCCTCTTCTTCCTCGGCATCCTTATGACTGTAGCAACACTTCAAGATACTGGCGTGCTCACAGCATTTGGTCAGTGGTTGAACGAGGTAACTGGCGCTAACCACTATGCTATAACAGGTGTTATCGGTGCGGCTTCAGCTATCGTTGACAATGTTCCCCTCGTTGCGGGTTGCATGGGTATGTATCCCATTGAAGCTGTAGGCGCACTCGCTCAGGATGGTATCTTCTGGCAACTCTTGGCTTATTGTGCCGGTGTCGGTGGTTCAATGCTCATCATCGGTTCTGCAGCTGGTGTTGTAGTAATGGGGCTTGAAAATATCTCATTCGGTTGGTACTTGAAGAACATTTCTTGGTTGGCTCTCGCTGGTTATCTCGCTGGTATCGTGGTTTATGCCATCCAGCATCCCATCTTCTTGAGTCTCGGAATTATCTAATCATTTTATAAACACAATCCACCATGAAAAAAGTACTTCTTACACTTGCCATGGCGTTTATGGCAGTAACCTCAGCGTCTGCATTTAGTTTTGACTGGGGTATCACTGGCGGTCTGAATTACACCAAGTTGAACATTTCAAGCAAGAAAGCGGCATTGTCCAATCTTCGAAGCGGAGATAGTCAAGCAGGATGGAATGTCGGTGTGCGTACGAATATCGGATTGATTGGAGGTTTTGGCATTAATGCAGCCTTGCTCTACAATCAAAACAAACTCGTGCTTGAACAGAATGAGATTAGAGAAACAGAAACCGAACGCTCGTTCTCTATCCCCTTGAACTTACGTTATAACTTTGGCGTAGCGAAGACAGGGCTCTTTATTGGTACTGGTCCTCAGTTTGACTTTGCTTTAGGTGGCACGAAATGGCATCACGCATTAGGTCAGGCATCAAGTACTTTTGATAAGAACAACATGTCAACATCTTGGAATATTAGTGCTGGCGCAAAGATTCTTGGTAAAGTAGAACTTACAGCGGGTTATACCTTTGCTCTTGGTCCTATTGGTAAGGCAATTCTCGAAGGAGTCGGTGGCGAAAACTACATAGGCAAAGGCGCCGACATCAAGCGCAACATGTTCCAGATTAACGCGACATACTATTTCTAACAATAAATCATAGTAATCCAGATGGTGCTTGCGAGCACCGTCCGGATTCTTTTCATACTACACCAACACTATGGAAAAGAAACTAAACTTAGGTACACTCTGCCTACATTCGGGATATACTCCCAAGAAGGGCGAATCTCGCCAACTTCCCATTTATCAGAGCACAACCTTTAAGTATGATACGAGTGAGCAGATGGCACGCTTGTTCGACCTTGAAGACTCTGGTTATTTCTATACGCGCCTTCAGAATCCTACCAACGATGCCGTAGCGGCAAAGATTGCAGCGTTGGAAGGTGGTGTGGCTGCCATGCTCACATCTTCTGGTCAAGCAGCTAGTTTCTACACCATCTTTAACATCTGTGAGGCTGGCGACCATTTCATCTCTACTAACAATATCTACGGCGGTACGTACAACCTTTTTGGTGTAACGCTCAAGAAACTGGGTATCGAATGTACGTTTGTTGATCAGGAATGGAGCGATGAAGAGATTCAGAAGCATGTGCGCCCCAATACGAAGTGTTTCTTCGGTGAAACAATTTCAAATCCTGGTTGCACCATTTTAGACATCGAACGCTTTGCCAAGTTGGCGCATAAGAATGGTGTGCCCCTCATTGTGGACAACACCTTTGCGACTCCCATCAACTGTCGCCCCTTTGAATGGGGTGCAGACATCGTGACGCATTCTACGACAAAGTACATGGACGGACATGCTGCTGCCGTGGGCGGTGCGATTATTGATAGCGGTAATTTTGATTGGGAAGCATCGGCAGAAAAGTTCCCAGGTCTCTGCACTCCCGACGAGAGTTACCACGGGCTTACTTACACCAAGGCATTTGGTAAGAATGCTTTCATTGTGAAGGCAACAGCGCAATTGATGCGCGACCTCGGTTCGATTCAGTCGCCTGAGAATGCCTTCTTGCTCAATCTTGGACTTGAGACGCTTCACCTCCGCATGAAGCAGCACTGCACGAATGCACAACGTGTGGCAGAGTTCCTTAAGGCTCATTCCAAGGTGGCATGGGTGAACTTTGCTGGTTTGGAAGACAATCCTTACTATGCTCTTGCGCAGAAATATCTTCCTAACGGAATCTGCGGCGTAATGGCATTAGGTCTCAAGGGTACTCGTGAGGACGCTATTAAGTTTATGGACAACTTGCGACTTATTAGCATCGTGACCCACGTGGCAGATGCTAAGAGTTGTGTGCTTCACCCAGCGAGTCACACTCACCGCCAACTTTCAGAAGAGCAACTTAAGGAAGCAGGCATTGCTCCCGACCTTATCCGCCTTTCTGTTGGTATTGAAGACGCTGAGGATATTATTGCCGATATCGAACAGGCGTTGGAAAAGATTTAACTTTTAAAGGGTATGAGGTTTTAAGGGCTCGAATCTAGCGCATCTATAACGTCTTGAGCATTTAGATTCTCTAGAACATCTAGAATCTCTAGAACTTCCAGTTTTCCCTCAAAACCTCACCTCCTCAAACCTCATAACCTCAAACATATGAAAATCCTCTTGCTTGGCAGTGGCGGACGCGAACACGCCCTCGCCTGGAAAATTGCTCAGAGCAGCAAAGTAGAAAAACTTTTTATCGCTCCCGGTAATGCTGGTACTGCTGGCGTAGGTGAGAATGTGCCCGCGCTCAAAGCTGACGACTTTGACGGCATCGCTGCTTTTGCCGTGAAGGAAGGTATCGATATGGTTGTTGTTGGTCCTGAAGATCCCCTCGTAAAGGGCATCTACGACTACTTCCTCGCGAACGACGCAGTAAAGCATATCCCCGTAATTGGTCCTTCAAAGGCGGGTGCTGTGCTTGAAGGGTCTAAGGATTTTGCAAAGGCGTTCATGATGCGCTACGGCATTCCTACTGCTGCATATGCTACTTTCGATGGCACACAGGTGGAAGAAGGTTGCAAGTTCCTCGAAACCCTCAAAGCGCCTTACGTGCTCAAGGCTGACGGTCTCTGTGCGGGTAAAGGCGTGCTTATTCTCGACACGCTTGAAGAAGCGCAGAAGGAACTCCGCAGCATGCTTGGCGGTATGTTTGGCAACGCCTCTTCACGCGTTGTGATTGAAGAATTCCTTTCAGGTATCGAGTGCTCGGTATTCGTGCTTACTGATGGTAAGAACTACAAGATTCTTCCCGAAGCGAAGGACTACAAGCGCATTGGTGAAGGTGACAAGGGATTGAATACTGGCGGTATGGGTTCTGTTACTCCCGTGCCTTTTGCAACTCCCGAATGGATGCAGGTTGTTGACGATCAAATCATCCGCCCCACTGTTGAAGGACTTGCGGCTGAGGGTATCGTTTACAAGGGTTTCATTTTCTTCGGTCTTATTAATTGCGACGGTCAACCCAAGGTAATTGAATACAACTGCCGTATGGGCGACCCCGAAACTGAAAGCGTCATGTTGCGCATCAAGAGTGACCTCGTTGACCTTCTTGAAGGTGTGGCAGCGGGCAATCTCGATGAAAAGACTATTGAATTTGACGAACGCGCAGCGGTTTGCGTGATGTGCGTCAGCGGTGGGTATCCTCAAGACTACGAAAAGGGTTTTGCCATCACTGGTGCCGACGTTGAGGGCAGTGTCGTTTTCCACGCTGGTACAGCGATGAAGGACGGTCAACTCGTAACTGCTGGTGGTCGTGTGATTGCCGTAAGTTCTTATGGTAAGGACAAGGCTGAGGCGCTCGCTAAGTCTATGAAGGGTGCCGAACAGATTCAGTATCAAGGCAAGTACTATCGCCGCGATATTGGTCAGGATCTTTAGTAACGATTCATAGAAACTTATAGAGACTATAAAAAGGACTATAGGCGCTATAATTCCATGAGAGAAGCGATAACCACAAGCACCGCACTACTTCCTATAGCATTAGTTGCGGGAAGTTTACTCTGGATACTCCCCGAAGCAGGCAATGTTCTGCTTTGGGGAGGTTGGTTTGTGGCCTTAGTGTCAACTTATGTGTGGATGGAATTGAATGCGCGACTGCAATTGTTGCGGGTGCGTTCGCGAATGGTGAGTGTAACTTACTTCGTGTGTCTAACCATAGTCCCTATGCTCCATGAAATATCCTTGTCGTCCTTGCTTCCGCTCGTTTTACTGTTGAGTTATGCGTGTCTGTTTTCTTCCTATCAAGAGCGGCGCCCTGAGGCGAAGGTTTTTCATGCTTTTTTCTTGTTGGGCATTGCGTGTTTGCTTTTGCCACAATTGTGTTGGTTGCTTCCGTTGTTGCTTTTTAGTTGCGGGTTGCACTTACGTTCGCTCACACTGGGCAGTCTGGGTGCTGTGCTTATTGGTTTGTTGCTTCCCGTGATAGCCGTGGGGTTGTGGTGTTTTATCCAGTGGGATTTCACAATGCTTTTAGAGGGAATCACGGATTATGGGCACGCGCTTACGGCGGTTGACTTGAGTTACTGGGAGTCGGTATATTTCGCTACACCGCTCACGTTGCCGACCGAAGAATGGCAGTTTCTTGTCAGTGCGGGTTTCCTGTTGCTGCTGTCTGTCATTTCCATAGTCCATCAGGTACAGACCTCTTATCTCGACAAGATACGCATTCGCATGTGTTATTACATGATGGCGCTCCTTCAAGGCGGTTTCACACTCTTGCTCATTTGCTTTCCTGAGGCGCGTTGGCAATGGCTTTTGTTGCTTGTTGCAAATGGTGCCCCACATCTATCACATTACTTTACGCTAACTCGTGGTTGGGTGTCGACGGTTGTGTTTTTGTTGTCACTCATAGGCATGCTGTTACTTTTCTTTTTTAATCACCATACAGAATGGATTTTTTCGTTAATCTACTCATAGACTGGGGTGTGCCTGGGATGTTTATCGCAGCATTCTTGGCGGGTAGTTTCATCCCGTTTTCATCCGAGGCGGTGATGATCACGCTTATTGCTGCAGGCGTTGATCCCTGGGGCATCTTTATTTGGGCCTCATTGGGCAACACGCTTGGTGGTATGTTTAACTATGCCGTGGGTCACATGGGTAATGAGGACTGGATATACAAGATACTCAAACTCCCTCCGAAGAAACTGAATAAAGGCATCCAGCAGGTAAAGCGCTACGGTGTCTGGGCAGGGTTGCTTTCTTGGATTCCTATCCTGGGTAGTGTCATTACGGTGGCCATGGGATACTTACGCCTCAATGCCTTTTACTCGTTGTTGAGCATGGGCATCGGTAAAACCATTCGTTACTACATTGTTATGGCCTTCATGCTCGGATTGTTGGACAATCTCAGCGAAATGTTCGCATAAGTTGTAACCAGCAGTCGTTACTTCGTCGTGCCGTGGATTTATAAAACTGGATGCCTACTGACAACTGATGGGGATGCCAACAATAGCAATCTGAGGCGCCGCCAACTGTCGGGATGGGATTCGTAAAAAATCTGGCACCCCGCCAATTGATTCCCTCCCAGACGCATTCCATTTGGCATGCCGCCAACTATTTCTCTTCCTGAAAACGACCGTCGCGGGCACGACCGTGGCTTTCTCGCTCAGAAAACGGACGTCGCAACTGCAGTTAATCCATATTTTTTGTTTCATGTCAACACGCATTCGCAACATATTCTTCGTTCTTGGTGTCGGTAGTGTAATTATCATGGTCATCAGTTTCGACATGACGCTTGACGTAATTACCGACAACATCATGCGTGCGGGTCGCTGGTTTGCGTTGGCCTGTTTGTTATGGTTGGGCGTTTACATGATTAATGCGCTCGCATGGCATTCCATCATTCACGATGGTGATACCCCCAAACGCATCCCTTACTGGCGCGTGTTGAAGTTTACGATTACGGGTTTTTCGCTCAACTGCGTTACGCCCGTAAGTCTGATGGGGGGAGAGCCCTATCGCATTATGGAGTTGAAACCCTACGTGGGCATTGAGCGCGCTACGTCAAGCACACTGCTCTACGTGATGATGCACATCTTCTCGCACTTCTGGTTTTGGTTGCTTTCGGTAGTGTTGTACGTCATTTACTACGCTTCGCACCTCAATATTCCCATGTGCCTGCTGCTCACCTTGATTACTGGAATCTGCATCACCGCCATTTATTTTTTTATGCGCGGTTATCGTAAGGGATTCACGTTCCACCTGCTCCGCCTATTAACGAAGGTGCCTCTCGCAAAAGGGTGGGCAGTGCGCTTCATGGAGGCACAGCAAGAAACGTTGGTGCATATCGATCGCCAAATTGCGGCGCTCCACGCCACACGACCGTCCACATTCTATTTTGCACTCAGTTGCGAACTCCTGGCGCGTATTGTTTCGTGTGCCGAAATATTGTTTTTCCTCCACATCTTTGGAGTTCATGCCGACTATGCCACCTGCATCCTCATCTTAGGTTTCACCTCGCTCTTTGCCAATGCCCTGTTCTTCCTGCCCATGCAGTTGGGCGGTCGAGAAGGAGGGTTTGCGATGGCAACGGGTGGATTGGCGCTCTCGGCAGGTGTTGGCGTATCTCTCGGACTCTTAATCCGCTTGCGCGAACTCATCTGCGTGGTCGTGGGTCTGGCATTGATGAAGGTAGGAAATGCTAGAGGTGTTCACAATGGCGGAAAGTGAATGTTAAATAGTGTAGGAACCGCACGATTCTGTAAAGTTTCCCTAATTTTGCGGGTGCGCACCAGCGTCAAAACACATTAATTCCCAAAAGAAAATCGGACTATAACAAGAAGAGGTTTATTCCCATTTCAAAAAAACTAAATCACTATATGAAAGAAGCAACAGGAAAACTCGCCGTCATGAGCGTTGGACTCGGCGCAGTAACAACAACGTTTATCACAGGTACACTCATGTATCGTAAGGGGCTCACCGTTCCCGGAGGTTCGGTCATCGAAATGGCTAAAATCCGTGTGGGTCGCGGTGACGCTAAGCAATATAAGAAGATTAAGGACATCGTTCCTGTAGCGCCCATGCAGAGTTTGGAATTTGCAGCGTGGGACATTTTCGAAGAGAATGCCTATCAAGCAGCGCTCCACGCTGATGTGCTCAAACAGCGCGACATCGACCCCGTTCGCGAAGAGTTGGAGGCTATCAAACCCCTCACCGCTGCTTTCGACAAGAACTTTGTGACACGTCTGCAAGGTGACAACGTCAAGCAGGGAACCCGTTGGGAACTCGTGGAACAACTCCGTGCCGACATCCGCAACTTTAAGGCGGAACGCGGATGCGACCGTGCCGTAGTGATTTGGGCTGCCTCAACTGAGAAGTACATCCCCTACAATGAAGCCGTTCACAAGAACCTCGCAGACCTTGAGGCGGCCATGAAAGCCAACGATTGCGAAAACATTTCGCCCTCGATGTGTTATGCCTACGCGGCCATCGCTGAAGGTGCACCCTTCGTTATGGGAGCTCCCAACTTGTGTATAGACATCCCTGCGATGTGGGATTTTGCGAAGCAGCAGAACGTACCCATCGCGGGTAAGGACTTCAAGACGGGGCAGACACTCATGAAGACGGTGCTCTCGCCCATGCTTCGCACACGTTGCCTCGGTCTTTCGGGTTGGTTCTCTACAAACATCTTGGGCAATCGCGACGGTGAAGTGCTCGATGCGCCCGAAAACTTCAAGACCAAGGAGGTTTCAAAACTCGGCGTTATCGACACCATTCTAAAGGCCGACGAACAGCCCGAACTCTACGGCGACATCTTCCACAAAGTGCGCATCAACTACTATCCCCCACGTGGTGACGCTAAGGAAGGATGGGACAACCTCGACATCTTCGGATGGATGGGTAAAGACTACGGCATGCAAATCAAGGTAGACTTCCTCTGTCGCGATAGTATCCTCGCTGCTCCCTTAATGCTCGACCTCGTACTCTGTGCCGACCTCGCCCTTCGTGCCGGTTGGAGTGGCATACAGACGTGGATGAGTTTCTACCTCAAGAGTCCCATGCACAATTACGTGGAACTGGAAGAACCCATTCACGACCTTTTCCAACAATACGTCCTCCTCAAGAATGCCATCCGCGTGATGGGTGGTTATGAGGCCGACGAAGAACTGGATTAAAAAAAGAAGGGAGAAAGGTCTTTCCTTTCTCCTTTCTCCTTTTTGCTTTCTTTTTTCTCCTTTTAAATTTTGAAAATGCGTTTCCTAATCACATATCTCCTTCTCCTAGCATGTTCCGTGAGTGTGTTAGCCCAGAAGATTGCCGGCACGGTTACCGATGCGCGGACAGGGGAACCCTTGCCCTACGTCAACGTTTACTATAAGGGCGATCGAGCGGTGCAAACCAATGAGCAGGGCTACTACTCGATTCCCTTCAAGACGGGTGAACTCAACTTCTCTTATGTGGGGTATAACACGAAGACGTTTACCCCCAAGCGTTCCCGCATACTCGATGTGATGCTTGAGGAAATGGAAACGTCGCTCGGGACGGCAACCATCGTTGGGAAGAAAAAGAAGTATAGCAGAAAGAACAACCCTGCGGTAGAGTTGATGAGGAAGGTCATTGCCCGCAAAAACTTGGATGCTCTCAAGGCGCATGACTTCTACAGTTTGGAAAAGTACAATAAACTTGTGCTCTCGCTCAACAATATTACCCACAACATGACGGAATGGGAGTGGGCGAAAAAGCATCCCTTCCTCCTTGACCACGTGGAGACTTGCAACTACACGGGGAAGCGCATCCTGCCCATCTCGGTGGATGAAAGCGTGGTGCGCGAGATTTATCGGAAATCAACAGACACGAAGAAGAACATCATACTGGGGCAACGTGCCAACGGCATCAACGACATCTTTGCTACGGGCGACATTCTCAACACGATGCTTCAAGACTGCTTCACTACGGTGAATATCAATGACGACCGCGTGCGACTCTTGCAATACCCCTTCATCAGTCCGCTATCCACGAACCACGCCATTGGTTTTTATCGGTATTTCCTTACCGATACGCTCAACATCGATGGGCAGCGCTGTATTGACGTTAACTTCACACCCAACAATCCGCAGGACTTCGGATTTTCTGGACATCTCTACATTCTTGCCGATTCCACTTATCGTGTGCATCGTGCCGACATCACCATCCCCCACCGTTCCGACATCAACTTTGTCGAAACCATGCGTGTGATTCAAGAGTTTGAAACCTTAACTACGGGCGAGCAAATCTTGAAGCGTGACCACATGATTCTTGAACTCAGTCTCATCGATGGCACGCAAAGCATGCAGATTAAGCGCGCTACGGAATACTCCAACATCTCCTTCGACCCCATTGCCAACAAAGAGTTTGACTTCAGAGGTGATCAGCGTGAAGATTACAACGCACGCGTGCAGAGTCCGGGATTCTGGGCTGCCCACCGCTCTGAAGATCTTACGGACTCAGAAGAAGGCATGGAAAGTTTCGTGCATCAAATGCAGCAAATGAAGGGATATAAGGCCTTTATGTGGGTGATAAAAGCCTTCGTTGAAAACTTTGTGGAAACGAGCACCGACCCCAAGAATCCTTCAAAACTCGACATCGGCCCCATCAACACCATCTTCTCGCAAAACTTCGTTGAGGGTCACCGCATTCGTGGGTCGTTCCAAACTACGGCAAACCTCCATCCCAACCTCTTCTTCAAGGGATATGCGGCTTACGGTATTGACGACCATTGTTGGAAGGGTAGTGGAGAGTTTACGTACAGTTTCATCCCCAAATCGTACTTGCCCCATGAATATCCTTACCACAAAATCTCTGTGGGATATTACAACGACGTAGTGTCGCCCACCGACAAGTTTATGACCACCGACAAGGACAATGTCTTCACCTCCTTTAAGTGGACACCCGTTGAGCACATGCTCTACACGGAATATTGGCGCACAGCCTACACACGCGAGTATGAAAATGGTTTCTCCTACACGCTTGCGGCAAAGGTGCAAAAGGACCGTCCGACGGCGCGACTCTTTTATCAACCCCTTAGTGAGGGAACCATTACGGCAGATAAATCCCACCACATTCACGACCTGCGCGCTACTGAGGCATCCGTCGCGCTGACGTATCAACCCGGAGTAAAGTGGGTCAACACCAAGCAGCGCCGCGTGGCGACAAACAATGATGCGCCGAAGTTGACACTGCAACACTCCTTCGGAATCAAAGGCGTATTGGGAAGCGACTATACTTACAACTTTACAGAGGCAGGTATTTACAAACGTTTCTGGACACCCTCGTGGGGACGCATAGATACGCAAATCAAGGTCGGAGCACAGTGGAACCGCGTGCCTTTCCCATACCTCATCGTTCCTGCTGCCAATCTCTCGTATATTAAGGACGACAACACCTTCAGCCTTTTGCGCAACATGGAGTTCCTCAACGACCGATATGCCGCACTCTTCTGCTCGTGGGAACTGAACGGGAAAATTCTCAACCGCATTCCGCTCATCAAGCACCTAAAACTGCGCGAATATTTCGGTTTCAGCGCGCTTTGGGGAGACCTGACGTCAAAAAACAATCCTTTGTTGCCGGAAAATGCAGGGCGTAATGACCTCTACCACTTCCCCGGAACCTTCGATGTCAACGGCACATTTACACCCATCACCACAACGATGAACCGCAAGCGTCCGTATGTCGAAGCCTACGTAGGACTCTACAACATCTTCAAGGTGTTTAACATTGAATACGTGCGTCGCCTCAATTACCTTGATGACCCCAATACGAAGCGGTGGGGCATACGCGGGCGATTTGTCTTCAATTTCTAAATAACAAACAACAGAATCTGCAACACCGATGGGTGAAGTAGATTCTGTTTTGTTTTCTATAACAGTTGGTGTCCCGAGTAGCATCTGACTGTTGTGAAATGGTAGCAGTTGCAGTTTGCACTGGGCATGAGCGTTGGCATGGCTCATGAGGGCACTCGTGCCGTCTAAATGAGTAGATTTTAGGCGATAGACAGGTCGGTTTATGTGAAAATGACCATTTTCACGCCGACGGAGGCCTCGGGCGGAGGGAAAATGACCGTTGCGAAGGCGAGCGAGGCCTCGGACGGCAGAATATGACCATTTTCACACCGACCTAGGCCTCGGACGGAGAGAATATGACGGTTTTCTCGACTTCCGAGGCCTCGGAAGTGAAAATA
>CALCHM010000020.1 GCA_937901345.1 uncultured Prevotella sp.
AAGAGGTCCACCGGCTTCAGTTCGTATCCCCAAATCGTGGTAGCGGGAATAAAACTCAGACCGATGAGCACAAGTATCACCCCGAGAAGGAGCAATGGTACTCGAAACAAGGATTTGTTCATACATCTAACGCTATAGTTCAAATCTACAACTGACTTGCAACTTATTAAAAATATGGGCATTTATTGCTTTCGGAACACCAACCATGGCATCGTTCCTGCCCACTTTTTGTGTGGATAGTCGGCAGGATCGTGAATATCGAAGCGAGTGCCTTGGGCGTCGCGATAGAAGGAATAGTCACGACCTCCCGTAATGTAGATAGCGTCAATAAATCCATATTCGCGAAGGGCATCGGCAAAACTCCACATCGACTCCTTGTGGCGCGACGTGATGTAATACAAGCGGTCGCCCATTCTGCCAATGGCGCAACGCTCCACCTTGCCATGCAGATAAAATCGCGGAGGGAGTTGACCATCGCTGACAAGCACAAACTGGCGGAAGTAACTGCCTCCCTGCTCCTTCACATAAGCCATCACTGACTCTCTGCGCGAAAAGCCTATCACGTTGTTGCCGTTCGCCATTGCCATGTAGCCCAAGCGCGATGCGTTGTCAGCATAGACCTTGCCGTGGCTCACCAACGAACCCAGGTATTTGCCCTCGGCTGTAAAGTCGGAAGCGCGGCAATACAGGAAGACGGAAGCGTCGGCCGTGTCGGGTTCTTGAAACTCAATGCTTCCCGCCAAACCATGAATGGCATACATATCAAAGGCGACGCCCAAAATACTATCGCTGGTCATCGCCACAAAGGCGGGTTCATCCACCTTGGGAGCAGCCAACTTCTCAATGTTCTCACTGGGGGTTACGGAGATGGGGATAGCAATGCCGTAATAATACGCCCACACTTTATAACCCACCACCACGGAAATACATCCGAGCACAAGCAACAAGGCGAGCGCAATCTTCTTAAAGCGTCCGCCACGTTGAGGAGTGGGTGCAGAAGTTATGACGCTGGCATCAGTTTCGTCATCACGCTCAATAATAATAATGGGCACCTCGGGCGTGGGTTGCACATCGAGTTCATGACGTTCATTCATTGGGGGTACCTCCTTTCTCCTTAACTAAGATTTCCATGAGTTGCTTCAACGCCTCGCGCGACACCTTCATGGGTTTGATATCAGTGTTCAACGTCTGCCCTGTAAACATAAGCAACTGCTCCGTAAGGTTTACGACAAAGACGTAACGCTTGTTCACGATGAGACTGCGCCCAACGCGTACAAACGTATTGTTGTGAAGTTTCTTGAAAGTATCTTCAAAGTAGTGTAGCTGAAAGGTCATCTTTCTGCTACGCCCATTGGTTAGCATCATGTCGGAATAATTGCCGTCAGCGCTAACATAAACAATTTCGGAAGTTCTAACGCGCACCATTTCTGTGCTCGTGTGTATTTTTAACCACTCCATAGGGGGGGGAGAACGTTGAGAGTTGAACGTTGAACGATGAGAGTTGAACGTTGAAAGTTGAAAGATGAAAGTTGAGAGTTGAACGTTTAACGATGAGAGTTGAGAGAGGAACGTTGAAAGAGGAAGGCGTAATCGTCAATCGTTCAACGTTCCTCGTTAATCGTTCAACGTTAAACGTTTTAATCACACCAAATAGACGCGCTTCACACGTTCGCTGACGGAGGTGAGCACTTCGTAAGGAATCGTTTCGAGCCATGCGGCGAGTTGCGCAACGGGGAGGTTGTCACCAAAGATTTCTACGATGTCGCCCTCACGACAGGGTATGTCGGTCACGTCAATCATGCAGACATCCATGCAGATGTTGCCCACATAAGGGGCTGGCATTCCGTTAACCAAACAATGCCCCCGACCGTTGCCCAAACGACGATTGAGACCATCGGCATACCCTATGGGAAGGGCAGCAATGCGCGAGGGGCGATGGAGCACACCGCGTCGGCTATAACCCACGGTAGTTGTGTCGGCAACATCGCGAATTTGGAGTATCGTAGTCTTGAGCGCTGCTACGTTGTGAATGGTATGGTTATCGATGGGCGAAACCCCATAAAGTCCGAGTCCGAGTCTCACCATGTCAAGATGATACTGGGGGAAGCGCTCAATGCCCGCGCTGTTGCAGATGTGGCGCAACACCTTGTGAGGGAAGTTAGCCTGAAGTTGTTTGCTCGCCGCGTCAAAAGTGGCAAACTGCTGATGCGTATAAGCGTCGAAATCTGCACTGTCGCTACCCGCAAAGTGGGAGAAGACGGAACGTGGGAGCAGGGCCGTTTGATGCTTCAAGCGCGCCACCAATTGCTCCATGTCGGCATGAGGATTAAAACCTAAGCGCGTCATGCCTGTGTCTAACTTAATGTGTACGGGGAAATCGGTGATGCCTTCACGCTCTGCGGCACGAATCAGTGCGTCGAGCAGGTTGAAGTTATACACCTCGGGCTCCAAGCGGTGCGCAAAGAGTGTGGCAAACGAATTCATCTCGGGATTCATCACGATAATGTTTCCCGTAATTCCTGCGGCGCGCAATTCGGCACCTTCATCCGCCACGGCTACTGCCAGATAATCCACACCGCGCTCTTGAAGGGTCTTGGCTATTTCCACGGCGCCCGAACCGTATGCCGAGGCTTTAATCATACACACCATCTTGGTTTGCCCAGAAAGCATGCTACGGAAGTGTGTAAGGTTTTGCGTCACGGCTTCAAGGTTGACCTCGAGTGTCGTTTCATGCACCTTCTGCGCAAGTGCCTCAGCAATGCGTTCGAAACCCGCACGGCGTGAACCCTTGAGCAGCACGACATCGCGCTGCAACGCTTCGAGAACGCCAGAGTTCATTAATGCTTCGACCGTAGCAAAGAAGCGACTCGGAACGGTGAAACAATCCTTCGAGGCGGTGAGGTCTGCGCCCACACCCAGAAGCAGGTCCACACCACGACTGGCCACTAGCTGCGCCACGCGCTTGTAAAGTTCGGAGGGTGCGACTCCCGTTTGCTCCATATCGCTCAAGACAAGCACCCTTCTTTGTGCCGCTGTCTGTGCAAAACGGCGCGCGGTGAAGTCGAGGGCTATGTCGAGCGAATTGATGTCGGAGTTGTAGCAGTCGTTGATAATCATACATCCGCGCAGTCCTTGCTTCACCTCGAGGCGCATCGCTACGGGTTCGAGATTTGCCATGCCTTCCGCAATAACCGCAGCCGACACCCCCAGATACAAACATGCAGCAAGGCAATGCAGCGCATTTTGCAGGGAAGCAGCATCGATGAAGGGCAGCGTAAACGTGTGGGTTGTTTCTTGATACGTGTAAGTGATTTGTGTGGCATTCGCGTCGGTTTGTTCCGCAGCAACTTTCACCTCGGCATCAGCCATTCCTTCCTTTGTCCAAGCAAAGCGGCGACCAGCGTAACGCATCGCCTCAACACCGTTGCTCACCAGGGCATCATCGGCACAATAAATCAAGACTTCGGAGTCTTGGAAAAGCGCTAACTTTTCGAGACACTTCGCTTCCTTTGAGGCGAAGTTTTCCTGGTGTGCCTCACCAACGTTGGTCATGATTCCAATGGTGGGTTGCACGATGGCACGCAACGCCTGCATCTCGCCGACTTGTGAAATTCCAGCTTCGAAGATACCGATTTCGGTCTGCTGATTCAAGAGCCAAACGGAGAGTGGCACGCCAATCTGAGAATTATAGGAACGTGGCGAACGTGTCACGTGATAATGCGGAGCGAGGATTTGGTAGAGCCATTCCTTGACCACCGTTTTGCCATTCGACCCCGTGATGCCAACGACGGGAAGTTGCATTTCCTCACGATGGCGCTCAGCAAGGCGCTGTAAGGATTTCAGGGGACATTCGGAAACAAGGAATACGGCTTCAGGATATTCTTGTGCTGCCAAGGCAGGAACTTGCTCCACCACAAAACTGCGCACGCCTCGTTTGTAGAGGTCGGCAACATACCGATGACCATCGCCAAGGCGCGTGCGGAGCGCAAAGAACAAGGTGGATTCAGGAAAAGCCAACGAACGACTGTCCGTTAGCAACCAATCAACAACGCGCTCCGTGGCGTTGCCATATATGCGAGCACCGATGAGGGTGGCTATCTTTTCAAGAGTCATTATTTATTTGGTGTAGAAGAGTTGATCATTGCTTCAAGCTTTGCACGTCGCTCCATTGCTTTTGCCAAGAATGCTTTGTGAGCGTCCGAATCGGGATGGAGCGGACGGTGGTTTAAATCGCGCTCTGTGCGTTCCCATGCTTCAGCAAATTGTAAGGTTTCGGGGGTGAATGCCCACGAAGTGAAGCGTTGCCAAATGTAGTCCACCGCCACGTCTGAGGGGTGCAACATGTCGGCAGCATAAAAGCGGTAGTCGCGGAGTTCATCCAAAAGGATTTCGTAGGCGGGGAAGTAATGCAGGTTGTCGCCACATATCAAGAGTTCTTCAACAGCGAGGAGCAAGGTTGCCTTGGCGCGCTGATTCTCTACCATGCCATACTTGGCATATCGGTAGGGACTCACGGTAAAGATGATGGCAACGTTGGGGTTGACGGTTCGGATGCGCTTCAAGAGTGCTTGCCAGCGCGCCACGATTGCACCCACTGAAAGCGAACGCTCCACGAACTGCGATGCGGGTTCCTTATGGCAATTTGCAACAACGCGACCTGCATGTTCATACACCCGATTCGTGCCAAAGGTGATGCAGATAACGTCGGCTTGCCGCAACACCGCACACGCCTCACGGAAGCGTTCCCCCACCCTTTTGCGACACGTAGTTTCGTCGGGAGCAGAAAATGCTGACGCATGTAACCAACTGTGCCACAAATTATCGCGCCCCTCAAAAAAACAATCCGCAGGCAGTTGCTCATCCAGCATCGCCTCTAAGACAAGCGCAATGCTCTCAGGATTATAAAGCACCCCGAACGGATTCACCTCCGCCCGCAACCCCGAACGATGGAGTTGCCCACCAATATGCGTGGCAAAACAAGAACCCAGCAGCATGAAGCGCGTGGAGGGAACAATGCGAGGTGCACGCAGAGGAAGTGAGACGGGAGTTGTTAACGATATCATACGGAGAACGATTTTGGAGAACGCATCTAACGAAGTGCAAATTTATAAAATTCAGAAAAACAGGATTCATAATTAGGCAATAATATAGCAGTTGCCTCCATCGTATTTAGCAACTGTTTGCGTCTCCGCTTGGTAACCGAGCGTTACGCTGAAGGCGCGCTCACGGAGATCATAACGCCCTTACATCCGCCTGAAAATTGTGTTTCCCGCCGTCCCAACCGTCTTTGTTATAGCCGCGACCATGGTGTGCAAGGTGAAAATGACCATTTTCTGCCGAACCACCGCGGTGGTTTTTCTCAAAACGACCATTTTCCGCGAACCACCGCGGTGGAAATAGGGAAAATCCTCATATTTTGCCGACCACCACGGTGGAAAT
>CALCHM010000021.1 GCA_937901345.1 uncultured Prevotella sp.
TGCGCGGTAAAGCGTCGCTTCACGTTGCATCTGGTTCATATAGATTTTAGCCATGACTTCCTGTTTTGGGGAGTTGTTCGTTTTCGGCAGATAAGGTCGCACTCTTTTTACGATAAATTTTGTGCAAGACGATTCCTTTCTGCAAATAAAGTTTACGAAGTCTGTAAAACTTCTGTCTTACAGCCTCACGAGCATCAAGGGAAATACCATTGTCGGCACACCATTTATCGATACCCTTATTCAATTCTCCCTTGGCATACATCAACGGAAAACACTCTGCCCAGAGTTGGATCTTGAAGAGTCCGTTGATGGCAGAAGCAACTGCCCGTTGTCCATCACGACCGAGATAGTTATAGTGCTCCGGTTTTCGGTAGCGACAATCCGTGATGACAATGGCAACCGTTTCCTCACCAGGCAACTCCGGCAGCACAGTCATGGGTCGACGGGAGAGGTGACGGTGAATCACTTCATTTTCGTATGAACGTTCTGGAAACCGCACTGGGTTTCCAAGGTGAAAGGTCAACCATTCTTTGATGTACCTTTCAACTTTGATGTGTACTGTTATATCTTTCATAGGACCATATATTGATTTTTTCTCTCACGCGCACGCGTATGTGTTTTTGCGCCTACAACCATCTGAAAACGCTACGTATTGATTTACAGGTAGTTAATCTTAAATGTTTTGTAGAGTTTGTAGAAAATGCGCCTACAAACGCCATTTTTGGGAAATCTTGTAGAGTGTTGTAGCATGATTTTTGAGCGTCGCTCTACAAAATTGACTTTCTAAATCCATGATATTTAATTATTTATAAAATGTAGAGTTTTGTAGAGTATGTAGATAGTAACTTTATCGGATGTGTTAGGCAGGATGTGTGTTTAGTATATAAAAATGAGAAAGAGCCAGCGTGTTTCCCAACAGGCTGACTCATGCAAACAAATGTAGAGATGTTTCTCATGTATTGATTTAAGGTTTTTGCTTATTCATTTTCTTCAAAAGGAAATTCTTTGGGTTTCATCCGTTCCTCCCGTCGTCTCTTGCCTTCCTCCTCCATGAGTTCGTCATCCGTCTTGATTAACGAAGAGGTGGTTGTTTCAAGAGAGATACCATACTTCTCCTTCAGTATCGCATAGTCGAAGGTCATGGCACGTAGGACACGTTCCACGGGTTTCATCTTACCCGTGCCATCGTCTCTCGTTTCTAGATAACCATTCGCAAAACTCTTGAAGCGAACACTATTGAGGTGCCCCATGAAGTATTCTGTATGCTTGAGGTATTCCCTCAAAGCATCGTCGGGGATAATCTTATCTCCCGACCGACGTGCGGCTTCTTTATAGAGCATAAAAACACGACTGACGTTGAGGTAGAGGATGGGATGAGGAGTTGAATACTCTCTATCCTTAATGATGTCACTCCTAAACGTACGCACCTCCTTAATGCGATAATCACCATCCTCGTACAGATTACCATTGTCACGAAGGAACATGAGCATGCGCCAGAAGTGAGCGAGTTCATTACCTTCGCCACTCATGCTGTTTTGCTTCACCATGAGTTTCATGCTGATTTCAAACACTTCATCGTAGGAGAAGGGAAACTTCAAGCGTTCCTCGACGCAAGCGAAGATCGCCAGAAGTTTACTCCAGTTCTCCACGATACGTGTTTCGAGTGGCGCACCATCGGTGTACTTGTTGATTTGCTCGGTAACATCGTTGTAGCGATTGATGAACTCCCCCTGGACACGTTTACGTTGCTCCAGGACTTGAAGCGTGAGGTGGGTGAGTCCCATTTCTTGAATGGATCTCAACGCCGCAAAGCGCTGGCGCTGTTCTTTGGTAAACTCAGAGGTTTGGAAGGATAAGAACACGCAACGGTGAAACAATGCGATGTCTGCGGTTGGAATTTCCTGTCCGCTGAAGATGACACCGGTCTTGACGGCCGTCATCTTTCTATCCTCAAAGGAACTGCCACCCATCTTGGTACGTCCTACACCATCATAGAGACCCTTTAAGAACTCAATCATGCGCGGATGTAAGTCGTTCTTGTACTCGTCAAAGTGCACCAAAGCATTACAGACATACGCCACGTCATCGTTAAGGGCGATTGGCGTAGAGTTCTTTAGGTTGGGCGCCTTGTTGTCCACCACAAAGAACGCCATGAGAGCAGCACCCAATTCCGTCTTACCTGAACCTTTTGGACCGAAGAGGTTCAGAAGAGGGAAGGAGCGTGTGTAACTCGTTACGATGTCACGGAAGAGTGATGCTAACCAATAGCACAGTCCGACCTTGCCGTTGTCTCCATAAACCTCAATGAATTGTTTCATATAGTGGTCGAAGGGGATGGTCTGCAAGGTGCGATGCACGAACTTCTTTTGACGTTCGTAGGAGGTATCTCCTTCATCATGCGTGACAACGGCTGCTGGAATGTACCAATTGTTATGTTCTTGGTCTCCTTTCTTCTCCTCATCGTCCTTGGCGATTGAGACAATGCCGTATTGGTTGGTCTTCAGGAAAGCGCCATCTTTCCAGATGCCGTTACCGAAGGCATAAAAGCCAACGGGATTCCATCCCATTTGCTTGACCAGTGATGCTGTTTCGGTATTGTCGTAGAGGTAGCGTTTAAGTTTGATGAGTTCACCTTCACCAGCTTCCCACGTGAAGTTACCACGACTTTCTATGCGCTGACGGAAACGACTGAGAGATACCAGGTCTTCCGGCATGAGTTCAATGATTCTGGTCGTACCTCGAAAGTTCTTGATTTCGTAGGTACGTCGAGACTTGTCACTGTCGATGATGTGATAGAGTGGTTTCATGGTGAAGTTGCACCAATTGTCTTCGCCTTTATCAGACATGCCTATGTAGCAGTTGTTCTCTTCGTAGAAGCCATACTGGAGCAAGTCAATCTGTTGCTTGCGGTTGGTTTCTTCACGCTGGCGCTCACGTTTGGCACCCATGATGCGCTGGCGCCAAACGTCCTTACCCTTACGAATTTTGTTGAGTTCTTCAATGAGAATATCCAGCGTAGTCGCGTTCTCAAAATAACTGGCGACCTCTGCCACATCTGACATCCAATCGGTTTTCTGATAGACATTATCCTTGTCATTCCAGGTTTTGCGAGCATACCATCCACAAAACTCCTCTTCAGGGAGCAAGTCGAGTTGCGAAGCAGCGGTAAAGAAACTACCTGGGTCTTGCTTCCTGTTTCCTTCTGCAAGTGGGAGTTCACGGACGGATACCTTGAACCCCATTGCAATCGCTTGCTTTCCGTTCTTGATAACGTACTTGATGCCGGCACCGAAGCGTTCACCTTCTGAAGGAGGGTCTGCGTCGTTGATGAAGCACAGCATGTTGCAGGACTTCTTAAGGGTTGTAAGTTGTTCCTTGGTCCAGGCGCCACCTAATGGCGCCACAACGTTACAGATGCCCACAGAATGCATTTTTAGGACGTCAGGAGCTCCTTCCACTAAGAAGAACTGTCCTTTCTTCACCCCTTCACGAATGGCTTCATCAATACCGAAGATGCAGTGTTTCTTCTTATAGACGATACTCTCCTTAGAGTTCAGATACTTGCTCTCACTGGAACCTGTAAGGTCACGGGCGGTAAAACCGACAATGTGTTTGCTTCGGTCACGAATGGGGAAGACAAGGCGGTCTCGAAAAAAATCATAGTATTCATTACTTTCGGAGTTGACGCCTAGAAGACTCGCTTCTTCCAGCAAATCAAAGTTTTCCCCATGTTTACTCGCCCATGTGAAAAGGTCGTTGTGTTTCTTGGCATAACCCATTCCGGATTCTCGGACGTATTGCTCGCCAAAACGAGAATAGGCATATTGGAGTGCTTTGCCATTTGCAGGGTCGAAGAGGTTCTTTACGAAGTAATTGGCCACACGTTCATTGAGGTTATAAATAGACTCACGATGTAGGCGCTGTTCGCGCTCTACATCGGTTTCCTCTGCCTCAAAGAAGTCAACCCCAAAGCGTTTAGCTAAGGACTTGACGGCTTGAGGGAACGTATAGTTCTCATGCTTCATCACAAACTTGATAACGTTTCCACCTTCTTGACAGGCACCGAAGCAGTGCCAGGTTTGTCGAGCTGGGGAGACGTGGAAGGATGGTGTCTTCTCTTGGTGGAAAGGACAACAGCAAACGTAGGTGCTGCCTTTCCTTACCAAGTCCGGTACCGCTTCCCTTATCACCGTTACAATGTCTGCACGGTCAAGTATTGCATCAATGGTTTCCTGACTAATCATATGTCAATTTCCATAGGTTGAATTTTACTTTTAGTTCGCTCAGTTACTTCCTTTACGAGTTCGTATTTCGTATTAGCAACAAGCTCATTCATCATTTCAAATTCAAGTTTACTCCATGAGTTATTTTTGAGACGATAAAAGAACTGGTTATAATTCATGCCGGACAATTCTTGGACATTTTTTCTGAAGTTTGTTCTTTGTTTTCTGCCCAATTTGTAATAAAATGCTTCAACTGTAGTTTGCATATTTTGTTAGAATTTTAATGTTTGTGATTTCATTATAATTTTGTAACGCTTCTGGGGTGGTGAATATCAAAGATACTTATTTACCTGTGTTACAAAATCTTGGCATCTATACAAATATACTGAAAAATGAGGTTTTATACAATAGGGTAGCAGTCGATGAAACGGGTCATTTGGGAGTTTTAACTACTATGTTGCAGAGCAATTAAAACTAACAAAAACGTCGGGTCTGTTGATTTTAACGGACCCGACGAAGGATTGACAAATTCAAGATGCTATAGAAGCGTACAGATAAAATTTGCTGAAAAATTTTTGATTTTTTATGTCCTTGAAACGAATTTGCATAGTATCAAATGGCAAAATTGGACAGACACAAAAGTTGTAATTTTCAACGGTACGAATGAAAAAAATAGACAACGAAAAAAAATAGTGTTAGAATTTTCTAATACTAAAAAATGTTGTAATTTTGTAACGCAAACGATAATGAAAATGTAGAACCTTTTGGTTCATTTTTTTACTGTGAAAGTCAGACACTATTCAGACAGTAGAGATACATTTTTAACATTATTGAGTACGTGATATCATTAAATAAAAGACATTTTTCATAGGTTACCGATACCCGTTTGAATCGGGTCTCCGCAACTAAAAAGCAAACAAATGTATGTAGATAAAGCAATTTATCGCATACATTTTTTGTTTTTATCCCACTAAGCAAAAACAAGTGGGACGAAAATGGGACGCAGTATAATCAGACATTTTGTCTTCATTTCAGATTTGAGGTGGCGAAAAAATGTCAAAAAAAATGTATACAACAGCCATCGCTCCAAACAGCCTTTATGATGTACTTCCTTACAGTCTTCCTGTCCTTCATACTGGCAAAAATTGGTACGTAGATTTTTATTGTTTTGACCCCGTCAAAGGTGCACTTCGCAGAAAGAAGTATTGTCTAAATAAAATCAAAAAAAACACAGACCGAAAAGCACGTGCCGCTGAAATTATTACAAGCGTTACAGCTCGTCTTCGTTCTGGTTGGAACGTTTGGGTAAAAACAGAAAGTACCAGAGAGCACACTCCCTTCAATGAGTGCCTTGAACTTTACAAGGCTTATTTGAGTCGTAGCGAAGAAAATAAATCAATGAAGAGTAAGACTGCTTATGGTTATTTGTCTTACTTAGGTATTTTCTGTGATTGGTTACAGACTCGCGCCACTCCCCTCAAATTTTGTTATCAAGTGGACACATTCTTGTTGTCCGACTTCCTTGACCACATTCTTATTGACCGTGAAAGTTCGTCACGTACACGTAACAATTATCTTACGTGGCTTTCAACTTTCTGCGCTTGGATGGTAGAAAAAGGTTATCTGAAAGAAAACCCGACATCCAAGATCAAGAAGTTGAAAGAAGAACCCAAGAAACGCAATGCGCTTTCTGTCGGTGAACTTTCATCCCTCCAAAGTCATCTTAATAAAACCAACAAACATTACTTGTTGGCATGCTTGATGGAATATTATACTTTCATCCGTCCTATTGAGTTGGCACAAATCAAATTGGAACATATACAAATCAAAGAGCAACGTGTATTTGTACCTGGCAGTATCAGTAAGAACCGCCGTGATGGCATGGTAGGTCTCAATGATGAAATCATCCGTCTCATGGTAGAACTCAAAATATTTGACCGTCCTGGTCATTCTTACCTTTTTGGTAAGGACTTCAAGCCTAGTGAGAATATGGCAGATAGTCGTATCTTCCGTGAGTATTTCGTTAAGGTACGTGAAGCACTTAAATGGGATGATAGCAAGCAATTCTATTCACTGAAGGACTCTGGTATTAGAGACTTGGCAAACTCTGAAGGTATCGTAGTGGCACGTGACCAGGCACGTCATAGTGATATTAGCACTACGAATAAATATCTAAAAGGTGATAACCTTACCGTTCATGAGGAAACCAAGCACTTCAAAGGTGGTTTAAGCAGTAAAAGTGAAGAAACCACCCCATCAACACCTGTGTCGAAAGCAAAGAGTCCGTCAAACGAGGAAGCCTTCAGCAGTAAGCATGATGTAAGTGCGGCTCCCAAACCCCCATGCGCCCCGTCGCATACCGCACAACCAGCATCGTCTGCTGAACGTCAGGAGTGCAAAGCACAGTCTTTGCAAGTTCCATCTGCGACCGAGAGTAAACGGACTGATGAGACACCTACCGCTGAAGATATAAAACAAGAAAGCCCCAGCGAGACAGCCAGGGATTTCAAGAGCTTGATTTCCGAAAAAGTGGGAACGCCCAAGCGAAGGCGCAGACGTATAGGTCAAGAAGCCATCTTCTCCACCGCTGACCCGTATAAGAATAGGCATAAGTAATCCGCATGGCAAGCGAACTTTTACCGCCTGGGCATATCGGCTCGGAACGAAGTGAAGGATCCGATTGGAGTGGTTGGGCAGGTTACGGGAAAAGTTCGCCTACT
>CALCHM010000022.1 GCA_937901345.1 uncultured Prevotella sp.
GGCTGGATGGAGCACATTACCCTTCGCAATGCCTTCCGGAATCTGAATGACCGGGAAAAGCAGATCCTTTCCCTGCGGTTTTACGACGGAAAGACCCAGATGGAGGTGGCAGATTCCCTGGGGATCTCCCAGGCCCAGGTGTCCCGGCTGGAAAAGGGCGCCATTTCCGCCATGCGTGGATTGTTCCGGGGAAAATACAATGAGATCGATACCGTGGCCGCCACATTGACCGCCGCCGTAAAGCGGGCAAAGGCCGCATTCACATCTGGCGGCTTGACCTCAAGCCCCATGGCCTCCGCCTCGGCGACGAAGCCGGGGAGCTTGTCGAAGTTTCCGATTTCCGAGGAAATCTGGGCGCACATGAACTCCGCAGGATAGTGCGCTTTCAAGTAACCTGTCTGATACGCAACCCATGCATAGCACACGGCGTGGGACTTGTTGAACGCGTAGGACGCGAACGCGCGCCAGTCGTCCCAGATTTTTTCCAAAATCTTAGCGTCATATCCATGACTCTCACCACCCTTAACAAACTTGGGGTACATCTGATTCAGTTTATCAATCAGTTTTTTACCCATCGCCTTACGAAGGTTGTCACTCTCACCTCGTGTAAAGTCTGCAATTTCTCTTGAAAGCAACATCACCTGTTCTTGATAGACAGTAATGCCGTAAGTGTCCTTCAAGTACTTCTCCATGCAGGGTAAATCATACGTAATCGGACTGCGCCCTTTTTTACGATTAATAAACTCTGGGATATATTGCATAGGACCGGGACGATACAGAGCGTTCATCGCAATAAGGTCTTCAAAAACGGTAGGTTCCAATTCTCGAAGGTATTTCTGCATACCGGGAGATTCAAATTGGAAGGTACAAATGGTGTTACCGTCACAATATAATTGGAACGTAGCAGGGTCGTCGATGGGGATTTGGTCAACGTCAAGTGTAATGCCAAGACTATCTTCGATGTTCGCAACAGCTTCTTTAAGGATGGAGAGGGTCTTTAGTCCTAAGAAGTCCATCTTAATCAAACCAGTTTCTTCGATAACCTTACCTTCATATTGCGTGCAGAGCAATTTCTCCTTTGTGTCCTTATCTTCAGCTGTTGAAACAGGAACCCAGTCAGAAATGGCATCGCGACAAATGATTACACCACAAGCGTGAACACCCGTGTTACGCACGTTGCCCTCAAGCATTTTGGCATAACGTATCGTGTTGTAGAGTAGGGGGTCGGAAGATGATTCTGCCTCTTTTAATTCTGGAATACACGCAATCGCATTAACCAGATTTAACTTGGGACTCTTGCCATTTTCATCTTCAGGCAACTTATCTGGAATGAGTTTGCAGAGGTAATTACTCTGAGATAAGGGCAGATTTTGTACGCGCGCAACATCTTTTAGCGCCGACTTCGTGGCCATCGTAGAGTAGGTGATAATGTGTGCCACTTTATCTGCTCCATATTTATCCGTAACCCATTGAAGTACTTTACCGCGACCGTCATCGTCAAAGTCTACGTCAATATCCGGAAGAGAAATACGGTCAGGATTCAAGAAGCGCTCAAAAAGGAGGTCGTACTTAATAGGGTCAATATCTGTAATGCGCAAGCAATAGGCAACGGCACTACCAGCTGCAGAACCACGTCCAGGACCTACACTTACTCCCAATTCTTGACGAGCAACCTTAATATAATCTTGAACAATCAAAAAGTAACCAGGGAAACCCATGGTCTTCATGATGTGTAATTCAAACTTTATACGAGCAGCTGTTTCTTCATCAAGCGGTTCGCCATAGCGCCATTTTGCACCTTCGTAAGCTAATTTCGCTAGGTAATCGGCCTCTAACTTTATGCGATATAACTTGTCGTAACCACCTAACTTTTTGATTTTGCTTTCACCTTCCTCACGAGTCAGAACGACATTGCCATTCTCATCTTCAGTGAACTCTTTGAAAAGGTCCTCATGAGAATACTTTTCACGATAGCCATCTTCGGTACCAAACTCTTCAGGGATTTCAAAGTTTGGCATGATTGGACCGTGGTCAATGGAGTAATTCTCTGTTTTATCAGCTAGTTCGCATGTATTTTCAAGCGCTTCAGGTAAGTCTGCAAAGACCTCATTCATCTCTGCACGAGTTTTAAACCACTCTTGCTTAGTGTAAAGCATGCGATTTGACGAATATAGATCTGCGCCGGTAGAGAGACAGATAAGTCGGTCGTGGGCTTCTGCATTTTCTTCATCAACAAAGTGCGAGTCATTCGTACATACTAACTTGACATGATGCTTTGCTGCTAATTGAATGATCTGCTGATTCACTTCTTCTTGAAGCGGATACACTTCACGATTCGCATTTTGCTCGGGATCGGTAACTTTATGGCGCATCAACTCAAGGTAGAAATCATCTTTAAAGATGCGCTTAAACCATTCTATAGCCTTTTCTGCGGCAGGAATGTCACCCGCTTGTATCTTCTTGGGAATTTCTCCACCAAGACATGCAGAACTAATCATCAACCCTTCGCTATATTTCTCTAGTTGTGCATGGTCGGTACGGGGACGCATATAGAAACCATCAACCCACGAATTACTCACCAATTTAATAAGATTCTTATATCCAATCTGATTTTTTGCGATGACCACTAAGTGCCACCCCGACGTATCTTGCTTCCCCTCCTTCAAAAGCATTCCACGACGTGCTACATACATCTCGCAACCAATCATGCGTTTGAAGTTAGCAATGCGCTCCTGCTTTTTTATTTGGGGTAACAACTGTTCTTTTATTTGCTCCAGTGTGAGTCCTTCTTCGTCAGTCGTTGGTGTATATGAACCAGCGTCAATAAGTTCTAGTTTAGAGGTTAATTCTTTAAGCGCTTTTTTGCCCTTAGAAATAACTTTTTCGGTATAGTTGAAAAAGTCTTTCACACCCATCATATTGCCATGGTCAGTAAGCGCCATACCTCTCATTCCGTCTGCAATAGCCTTATCAACCATATGGGGGATTGAGGCTTGCCCGTCAAGAATGGAGTATTGTGAGTGTACATGTAGATGTACGAAGTCTTTCATAATTGGTTATTGGGTTTAAAAGTAAACAAACACCGTCAATACAAGTAAAGACGGTGTAGTTTATGTAAAAATACATGAGATGCTTCAACTTTCAAAATTAGTTAACAAAATTCCAACTAATTCCAAAGTGTAGGGTAAAACCATTCATGGGGTAGTGGGGTAGTTCGAATGCCTTCTTTTGACGTTGAGAAGCATTAATGTGAGATGCCATTAGATACAAACGCGTACGCTTTAAGTGTAAATTAGCATAGGCATTCACGATTGGGTAACCTCCAAGTTTCTCAGCAGTTGGTGTGTCTTGCAATACATACTGACCAATGATAGGGGAGTATACTTGAGGTGTGAAGCGTGTGTAATATCTTACATCAGCTCCTAACTCAGTATTTAAAACCTTTGCAATCTTAAATTTAAGAAACAGGTTTGAATATACCATAAAAGCGGGAACTGGTGAAAGCGATTTGTCTGATGTCGTTTGATATGTCAGTTCGTTCTCCCAATTTAAAATACCCCATTTTTGCCAATGATAAAGAGATGCTTCAAAGCGCTGGACGGGTTTACCATTTTGGATTGCTGAAATACTATGTAACTTATCATTATTTCCCTTTGGACGAGGTGCTTCATAAAGCGTTTCCTGGAAGTAGGTCGCTTTATTTGTTTGTTCAAAGCGAAGCGTCAGTTTCGTAGTATTATACTTGATTTCAGCTCCTATTTTGGTAAAAAGCGTCTTATCTACACCCTCATTATCCCACCAAGCATTACGTGCTTGATAGTGGCGAAAATAGAACGTGGGTTCTTCTGAACTGACTTGCGCATATACATTAACAGAACAAGAGTCATTAAAGAGAGGTTTACGCAATCCTCCCTTAGCTAGCAACTTAAATTCTCCCCATTGTTTTCCATCGCGTGTGCGAAGTTCTCCCAGAATATTGTAATCAAACGATTTTCCTTTGCGATGCATTAATTCAGCACCAACATTGAAATAATTATATCGGTAGGAATCAAATGAGGTAGGGGAGTTGGGTAATGTAAAACGCTCATGCTTGTGCGTTACGTAGAGTCTAGCACCAGCCTTCAACCATTTTTTCCAATTCTCATTTAGCTCAATAGAGACGGTATTGCGTATGGCAAAGTGTTTTGTCATATCAGATGCAGAGTCTCCTTCCCAATAGTAGTCTTTAAAATAAAGTGGAGATAGACTATTGGTGGTTGTGTTACTTAAGAATAAACGGTCATCATGATCTAGTTGGACAGAATGCGATACCGTAATCGGAGAAATACCTGTAGGTAGGGTTGAGTTCTTTTGGTTCTCTGTAGAATCTACTACAATTGAATCTTGCTTTATACTTGACTGACCGATGTTAAATCTTTGTGTGAAAAACAAAGAATTAACATTGATTTTATTCCAGGTCTTGGATAGATTTGTGGGCATTTCCCATGTGTCATAATTATTCGCAAATGCTTCTGGTTCTGTGATATATCTATCGTCTTCCAATCCTCCATTTTCTGTGGTTTTCAAGTATTGCAAACGATACGACATATGCGCTTTATAGCGTTCGCCTAAGTATGAACCATAAATATCTGCTCTAAAGTGCGCTGTATTCTGTGATTGAAAATATCCACGTCCGTATAGATAATCTAAATTGAACCCTAATCCTATCTTTTTTCCAGCATTTACAGCAAATAATGTACTAATACGATCTTCACCATGTTCTTTATCTCCACACTCGTGATAGGTTATATTGGTAAAGGGAGATTTTGTGTTTGTAAAGAGTTGGTTATTAGCTCGTTTAACAAAGAAATCATAAGGATCCATAAATACAAATTGCTCTTGCCACAATGCTAGATTATCGTGTGACAATTTAAGCGATTTGCGAGGTGCTCCTAAATTACCAGTTGACAAATAACCTCCAAATTTACCTTTTGTGTTTCCTTCATTTTGAAATCCATGAGAGATTGTATCAATTTCAGCTGGAATAATGTCACCAAATATAGGATCAACTCGCCATGCATATATTCCCTGTGGCACATCGGTATTTGACGATACACCTACAGAGTCATTGCCCAGTTCATTCCAACGATTATTCTGTGACTCAAATCCAGGATTAAAACTATCACGTTTTAGACGATCAAAATTTCCTTTTGACAATTGTGCTGTAGTTGATAGGGAACAAGTCAAAAGGAATAATATGAAAATATATAATCTATTCTTTCTCATAACGTATGCAAAGTTAATATTTCTTTTGCTCTTTATAAACGTGTCACCTACAAATTAAATACAAGTAAGAGTAAAAACTTACAGATTACAAATTCCCTGTTTTAATATTAAACATAATCCTCATTCTAGTTTAAGAAGTATTTATTCTTCAATGTGGTAACACTTCTGACGCAATAATGGCGGATAAGCACTTATCCGCCATTTGAATTTCTATTTTGTAATCTAGGTTACAAGTATTTTACGTATACTGATTAACTTATTTTCTATGGATTAGTGTCCTTCATAAACGTAGTACGCAATACTCTAAATTGTGTTCGGCGGTTTAATGAATGACAACTATCTTGTTGTTCTGGGGTCAGTTTGCTTATAAAATCATCTGAGAGAACATCTCCTTCGTTCAAAAATTTATACTCTTCTGTTAATTTGCAATTTACCACTTTGGGCAATGATTCTCCATATCCAACAGGAATAAGTCTTTCTTCTTCAATACCTTTAGAACTTAAATATTTAACAACAGATTCAGCACGTTTTTGTGATAATCGTTTGTTATACGTGTCTGAACCGCGACTATCGGTATGTGCTGATAACTCAATGGTAATTGTAGGATTATCATTAAGCATATTCACTAAACGATCTAGCGCAGTAGAACTTTCTGGAGTAATATCTGCTTTGTCAAACTCAAAGAAAACATTTCTAACCAACACAGGTATAGATGTTGATGCTAACGGAAACTGAAGCACATATTGACAATCTGATTTCAGACTATCAGTAGTTAATTGATTATTCGCATTTAAATATCCATCACATGTCGCGAGAAACACATATTCGACATTAGGATTAACCTTTGTTTCAAATGCTCCGTCTGGCAAAACTCCAAGTTTTAAATTCGTACCATCGCTTCCAACGATATAAACTTCAGCGTTAGGTAATTCATAGCCATCAACTTCATAAACCCAACCTTTCACGGTTTGAGTAACTTCTGGAAAACTGAAACTAAAAATCTTGTCCCATCCACGTCCACCTGTAGTTCGAGAAGATGTGAAATAACCACGATTATAAAACCCTTCAAATGTCATCCCATAGTCATTACCTAAAGAATTAATAGGTGATGGCAAATGAGTTATAATCCAATCGTTAAACAAGGTGTCTTCAAGTGCTGAAAATATATCAAGCCCCCCTACTCCTCCTTTGCCATCTGTAGAATAAAAGAGTTCTCCTGTAGGTCGGAATGTTGGGAACATTTCGTTTCCTTCTGAGTTGATTGTTCCGCCTAAATTTTCAACAGGTCCAACTTCTGAACCCTCTAATTTTGCGCGCCACAAATCTGTACCACCATAACCCCCTGGCATATCTGACACAAAATACAACCATTTACCATCGGGTGAAATACAAGGATGTGCGTAAGAACTTAAGGTATCTTCGGTAATCTTTAATTTATTTGCCTTGTTCCATTTAGCATCACTGCGGTTTGAAATCCAAATTTCTGCCATGCGCGGATATTCTGGATCAGTTGGACAAACAGTTAGATACATTTTTCCATCCGAAGAAAAACAGCAAGCGCCTTCATCAAGTGGAGTGTTTACACCACCTTCAACCAATTCTGGCGCTTTCCAACGACCTCTTTCGTCTTTCTGTACACAAAATATGTCGCCATTTTTCATGCCAGTAATTCCACTCAATTCATCTCCCGTCGCTTGATTTCTCGTGGAAGTGAAATACAATTCATCTCCTTCAGAACTAGCAAACATGGGAGAATAGTCAGATCTGCTCGATACGAATAATTTCTCAAGTTTTACGCTATAAGCAGATGATTGTTGCTTAAATTCATTTGCTCTCAATGCCCAGTAATATCTTATTTTAGATAAACTGTCGTCCGTTAATAAAAAATGCTTTTCCAGGTAATTTGCAGCTTCTTTATAGTTGCCCATTTGCATTGAAAGCATTCCGAGTTGTTGAAACACTAGTGTGTCATTAAACTTATAGCGTTCTGCATTTTTTAGTGCAGCAACGGCGCGCGCCACATTTCCATAACAAGCATACGTTTGTGCCATTTCATAGGCAATTTCACCTCGTAACTTCTTCTCTTTCGGAGGTATGCGCTTGTATGCCTTTTTGAAATTTTCTGCAGCCAGTTCATATTCTCCTCGGGTTAGTGCCGCGCGTGCCGTTTTTATACTGTTACCCGCACTGCCACAACTCGCTAATAATATCGCACCAATATAAATATGTAGTATTGTTTTCAAATAATTTTTCATACATTAATAGAAACGATAAATACGCATATTATTGTCATCACTATGCAAATTTAAAAAGAAAAATATGTTGGTTCCAGCAAAAATACCTAATTTTGTTGCAGATAAAAACAAAGAGAAAATTCTAACCACAAAAATAATAAGTTAACTATGAAACAAATTTTTAATGGACGCATACTCACTCCTCAGGGTTGGCTTGAAAACGGAAGTGTACTCGTTGAAGGTAATAAGATTGTAAACGTCATTAACACGAACTTGCCAGTTGCTGGTGCTGAACTCGTTGATGCTAAGGGATGTGACATTGTTCCTGGTGGTATTGAAATGCACGTTCATGGCGGCGGTGGTAGAGACTTTATGGAAGGAACTGAAGAAGCGTTCCGTGTTGCTGTTGATGCACATTTACAGTATGGTACAACTGCCATCTACCCCACTCTTTCATCTTCAACAGTTCCCATGATTGAAGCAGCTCTGAAAACTACAGAGAAGTTAATGTCAGAACCTGATAGTCCTATCATGGGTTTACACCTCGAAGGTCCTTACTTCAATATGAAGATGGCTGGAGCACAAATCCCTGAATGGATTAAAGCCCCTGTTAAGGAAGAATATGAACACATCCTTGGACTTACTTCTTGCCTCAAACGTTGGGATGCTGCGCCCGAACTTGAAGGTTCTATCGACTTCATTAAGGCTTGTAAAGCACACGGCGTTTTGCCTAGTATAGCACACACAAAGGCTACATACTCAGACGTTAAGGCTGCAAATGAAGCAGGTATGACACATGCTACGCACTTCTACAATGCGATGCCTGTGGTCTATAAGAATAGAGAGTTTAAGGAAGCTGGTACTGTTGAAAGCATTTTTGCAGAACAAAATATGACTGTAGAAATGATTGCTGATGGTATTCACGTGCCTCCTGTAATGCTCCGAATGATTTATCAGATTAAGGGAGTTGAGCGTACAGCGCTTGTTACTGATTCATTGGCTTGCGCAGCAGCAAACTCAGATGTAGCATTTGACCCCCGCGTGATTCTTGAAGATGGTGTTTGCAAGCTTGCAGACCGCTCAGCACTTGCTGGTAGTATCGCAACAATGGACCGCCTCGTACGCACTTGTGTACAACAAGCAGGTATTCCTATGGAAGACGCATGTCGCATGATTAGTGAAACCCCCGCTAAGATCATGGGTATCTATGAGAAGAAGGGTTCACTTGAAGCAGGTAAAGACGCCGACATCATTATGTTTGACAAGAATCAGGAACTTACTTTTGTTATGGCAATGGGTAAGGTTGTTAGAAATGAACTCGCATAAAAATTAAGTAAAACCAATTTTTGAGACTGAATTACACTGTAGTTCAGTCTCTTTCTTTTGCTAATAACCCAATGATTGCAATTTGAGGTTGGACAATTCTATTTTGAATTTTCAATGGTAGTATTATGAGTTTATGAATACTATTGTAAATCGGATCCACAGTAGTGCGAGCATCAGATTCTAACTTGAAACGAGTCTAATACAGAGAAAATGCTTCCAAATTATTTTGATAATTGTCCGTGACGACCGTGGAGGACAATAAATGAGGTTGAAAATTATCCGCGACGACCGTGGAGGACAATAAAGGTGACCAATAGGTAGCATTCAATAGGATTAGCCTATTGGCAGCAATAAAATAGGGACTCACATTATGGAAGGTCCCTGATGAAATTCATGCTACACGCATGACAATCTAATTCCTCGCGGAATTGCTTCAGAGCAAATCTTCACAATGCTTCAGACTTCTGAGAAAAACTAATATGACAGAGATAAATTACATGCCAATATTTCAGACTGCAAAATAAACTCTATTGGGTATTCTCACATTTGTGACTATATAAAATAAAAGAAGCAGGAACTTTTGCTCCTGCTTCTTACTTACCATTATGTTAAAGAGAAAACTATGCGCTTTTGATTACTTGGTATCTCTTAAACCCACTGTTCTATTAAATACGGGGTGTTCAGGTGTTGAATCCTTATCAACGTTGTAGTAACCGATGCGTTGGAATTGCAAATAGGTGTAGTGAGGAAGTGTTGCTACCCACTCTTCTATAAATGCATTTTTGTTAATCTTCAGCGAATCAGGGTTTATAAATGGACGCATGGCATCAATACCGCGTACACCATTTTCCTTTTCATATTGCTTGATTGCATCACGGGGATTTTCGCATGTCCAAAGACAACTGTAATCACGCACCTCACAAGGCACACAATGGTTTGTGCTTACCCAGTGGAGTGTCTTACCCTTAATTTTACGGTCTGCGCCAGGCATGCCGCTTCTTGTTTCAGGATCGTAGGTGGCGTGAATGCATGTAATGCGTCCTTCTGCATCTTTTTCGATACACTTAGCAGGATCCTCGTCACACTTGATGATGTAGGCATTCTTGAGGCGCACTTCTTTGCCTGGACCAAGTCGCATGAATTTCTTTCCCCCGTCTTCCATGAAGTCGTCTCTTTCGATATAGAGTTCACGACTGAAGCGAATGATGTGCGTGTCTGAATTTTCGTCTTCGGGATTGTTGATTGCTGTCATCTCCTCAACTTGCCCCTCAGGATAGTTGTCTATGACTAACTTGACGGGATCAACAACAGCGCTTACACGAAGTGCGCGTAAATTCAAATCTTCTCGACAAGCAGCCTCCATCAACTTAATGTCGTTAAGCGCATCAAATGTTGTGTAACCAATCTTATCGATGAAATTGAGAATAGCCTGAGGACTATATCCGCGGCGACGAATACCACAAAGTGTTGGCATACGGGGATCGTCCCATCCATTTACAACACCTTCGTTTGTAAGCGTAAGAAGGTTGCGCTTTGACATCAAGGTGTAGTTGAGGTTCAGTTTATTGAATTCAAATTGTCGAGGACGATTGTCATTGATGTCACCTTCATCTCCTCTCCATTCCTTAATCCAAGTTACAAAGAGGTCGTAGAGGTCGCGGTGAGGAACAAATTCAAGTGTGCAAATAGAGTGAGTAACACCTTCAAGATAGTCGCTCTGCCCATGTGTAAAATCATACATTGGATAAGCATTCCACTTAGTGCCAGTACGCCAATGTGGCAAGTTGAGCACACGATACATGATAGGGTCGCGGAAGTGCATATTGGGACTCGCCATATCAATCTTGGCGCGCAGAATCATCTTTCCGGGTTCAACATTGCCAGTATTCATTTCTCGGAAGAGTCGTAAACTCTCTTCCGCAGGTCGATTTCTGTAAGGACTATTTTGTCCAGGTTCTGTAGGCGTTCCTTTTTGTGCTGCAATAACTTCAGATGTTTGTTCGTCAACGTATGCTTTATCATTGAGAATACACCATTCAGCAAAGTCCCACAAATCTTGAAAGTAGTCACTAGCATAGCAGACACCTGCCCAATTGTAACCAAGCCACTTGATATCCTCTTCGATAGCACGAACGTATTCAAGGTCTTCCTTCTGTGGATTCGTATCGTCCATACGGAGGAAACACTTACCGCCAAATTTGTCTGCGATTCCGAAGTCGATAGCAATAGCTTTGGCATGTCCAATGTGAAGATAACCGTTTGGTTCAGGCGGGAAACGCGTTTGTAATCTGCCTCCATTTTTACCTTCAGCTAAGTCATTTTGAACTATTTTCTCAATAAAGTTCAACGACTTCTTTGATTCTGTTTTAATTTCTTGAGTATTCATTAAGTGTGGTTAAGTCTTTAGGTTTTAGGTATGTTTAAACGAAAATTCAAGTTAATTGGCCATTTCTGATATAAATTTGATACGTACTAAACGGATTTCTTCTTCCGTGTAATCCGCTCCAAGTTCAGATACAGCATCTTCAATGTCGTCTGTTTCTGAATCTTTGAAGTATCCATAAATATCTTCTATATGCTCGTCATCAAGAATTTCTTCGATGAAGTAGTCAATATTGATTTTTGTTCCTGAATATACGATTGCTTCAATTTCATCAAGTAATTCAACAAAATCAATACCTTTTCCTTCAGCAAGGTCGTCAAGCATCACCTTTCTATCAATAGCTTGAATGATGCTCACTTTAAGTTTTGATTTATTGGCAACAGTTCTGATTCGAAGATCTTCAGGACGCTCGATTTCATTATCCTCACAATGCTTCTTGATGAGTTTGCAGAATTCTTCACCATAACGTTTTGCCTTACCAGCTCCAACTCCAGGGATGTTTTCTAATTCCTTAATCGTTTGGGGGTAAATTGTTGCCATAGCTTCAAGTGAAGCGTCTTGGAAAATCACGTAAGGCGGAACGTCAAGTTCTTTTGCCATTTGTTTTCGCAAATCCTTGATCATGTCATAAAGAACAGGATCTACAGCGCAAGCCCCACCGCTTTGTACAGGTTCTTCCTCTTCTATATCTTCAAAATCATTATCTTCCACGATTGTAAATGATTTTGGAGACTTCAAGAATGCTTTTCCCGTTTTAGTGACTTTCAATACTCCCACATTATCTACATCTTTATCAAGATAACCGCTGATAACCGCTTGTTTAAGCACTGGAGCAAGGGTTTTCTCTTCAAGTTCTTCTAAGGATGCAAATATGTCAAGATTTTCGTGATGATGGGCAAGAACTTCATCTGTTTCATTGCCCAACAGAATGTCGATAATATATTCGGCAGTAAAATTTTCTTTAGTAGCAATAACAGCTTCTATTGCTTTACATAAATATTCTTTCGCTTCCACTTTTTTCTTAGGATTTAAGCAGTTGTCACAATTATGGCAATTATCTGGTTCATATGTTTCACCAAAATAATGCAAAATTAATTTTCTTCTACAAATTGAACTTTCTGCGTAGCTCGCTGTTTCCTTTAGAAGTTGCTTACCTATTTCTTGTTCTGCAATAGGTTTGTCTACCATAAACTTTTCGAGTTTTTGCAGATCCTTATGCGAATAGAAAGCTAAACAAATACCTTCTCCCCCATCTCTCCCCGCACGTCCTGTTTCTTGGTAATACCCCTCAAGACTTTTGGGAATTTCATAATGAATAACAAATCTAACGTCGGGTTTATCAATTCCCATACCAAAGGCAATTGTCGCAACAATCACGTCAATATCTTCCATCAAGAATGCATCTTGTGTCTGACTACGAGTTGCCGCATCCATACCAGCATGATAGGCTTGTGCCTTAATATCATTAGTTCGGAGTACTTCTGCGAGTTCTTCAACCTTCTTTCTACTTAGGCAATATACTATACCGCTACGACCAGGGTGTTGCTTGATAAATCTAATAATATCTTTATCTATTTGATTGGTCTTGGGGCGGACTTCATAATAAAGATTGGCACGATTAAACGAACTGCTAAATTCCGCAACATTAGTCATACCTAAACTTTTCTTAATATCGTTTCTGACTTTTTCTGTTGCTGTAGCAGTTAATGCAATTATAGGCGCTAATCCTATTTCATTTATAATAGGTCGAATTTTTCTGTATTCGGGTCTAAAGTCGTGTCCCCACTCTGATATACAATGCGCTTCATCAATAGCGTAGAAAGAAATCTTAATTCCTTTTAGAAACTCTACGTGTTCTTCCTTCGTTAAGGTTTCTGGTGCTACGTATAATAACTTTGTGATACCATTATTAATGTCACTCTTTACACGATCAACAGCTGATTTATTCAAAGATGAATTGATGAAATGCGCAACTCCATCATCCTCCGACGTATGGCGCAATACATCAACTTGATTCTTCATCAATGCGATTAATGGAGATATGACAATAGCTGTACCTTCCATCAATAACGCTGGTAGTTGATAGCACATGGACTTACCACCACCAGTTGGCATCAAGACAAAGACATCACGCCTGTCAAGAAGACAGCGGATGATTTCTTCTTGGTTTTGCTTGAACTTATCAAACCCAAAGTAGCGTTTCAGCGGTTCGTGTAAATCAATTGGCATTTTCATGGCAAGTTTTGTTGTCTTTTGGAATCTTTGTTTGACTTCCTGTCTTTATTCCAAAAACAAAATTATAAACAAGATTTAATCCCCCAAATTATTTTGCTTATTTTTTTATTTCGTTTACAAATTTCTAATAAATCTCTTTTCAATATTTTTTTCTAAAACGTGATTTCTGTGACATTTGATTTGCAAAGCGTCCAATGATATTCGTTCAAATCACGCTATTGGATGATCAGGGAAAGACTCCCTTGTTTAGGGCAACAACTAACGCTTGTTTGATTAATTTGATTTGCGTAATACGTCAATCAATATTTTATATGTATTTTTGCAGAAACTTGTAAACAATATGGAAGAATTAAAGAAACGAGGCGGAAAACGCGAAGGAGCAGGAAGACCTACAACGGGAAGCAAACTTTATACCTTTCGGGCACCTCAAGCAATGGCTTCATTCATTGAAACCCAAGAAAACAAAACTGATTTCATCAAATCGTGCATCTACAACAGGATGTTGGAAGAGACCACAGCAACTGAAAATCTTAATAAATTGGGCGCGGTGTATCCTGTTCAACGAGTCAAAGATTTGAAACTCCCCTATTTTAATATAGGTATTGTTGCGGGATTCCCGATTCCATTAGACAATGATGAACGAGCGCAAGATATTGAATTACTCAGTATGCTATGTCCTAACCCTGAGTCTTGTTACCTTATTAAAGTTGAAGGAAATTCCATGATTGATGCTGGAATAGCATCTGGAGATATCGTAATCGTTGATAAAAGTAATCGTACACCTAGCGAGCGTGAAGTGGCCGTATGTGAGTTTAATGGTGAATATACTTTAAAGCGATTTGTGAGAAGGGATGGTATGGGATGGTTAGTTCCCGCAAATCCTGACTATCCTGAAATCCCCATAACACCGGAAGATCGTTTCGCTATTTGGGGTACTGTAACCTTCATCATTCACAGACCAAAGTATTAAGCGTTTTTGATGTTCGCGTTAGTAGATTGCAATAGTTTCTTCTGCTCAGTTGAAAAGGTGTTTCATCCTGGACTTGAAGGCAGGCCTGTCGTTGTTCTTTCGAATAACGATGGGTGTATTGTTGCGCTGACTGTTGAAGCGAAAAGATTGGGTTTAAAACGGGGTGACCCTTATTTTAAAGTGAAAGATGTGATTCATGCTGGTGGAGGCAGGGTTTTCTCTACGAATATGCAACTATATGCAGCAATGAGCAAAAGGATTGTTTCCATCCTGCGAAAGTCGTTGACTCATGTAGAACAATATAGCATAGACGAGGCGTTTTGTGACTTAGGGGGTTATGAAAGGTATCACGATCTCGAGGATTTGATGCGCAAAATGGTTTGTAAAATAAAATTGGCTACAGACATCCCCGTTAGCGTAGGAATTGCTCCTACAAAAACGTTAGCAAAGGTGGCCAATAAATTTGCAAAGCGTTATGAGGGTTATCGCAGCGTTTGCCGCATTGACAATGAATATAAACGCCGAAAGGCGCTCTCGCTCACCAGCCTTTCCGATATTTGGGGAGTTGGCAGACAAACACTTGCGAAACTCAAACGCTTAGGAGTTCATACCCCTCTTGATTTTGCTGATAAAAGCGAGAGTTGGGTGCGCAGACATTTCAATAAACCAGGAGTTCAAACATGGATGGAACTCAACGGGCACCCCTGTATCGACACCACCGAGACCGCCAGGAACCGCACCATCTGCACCAGTCGAAGTTTTGGAGAAATGGTGTCTGACTGGGAATCCGTAAAATCCGCAATAGCCGCCTTTGCCAGCAGTTGCGCCAGCAAATTGCGCGCGCAGCGGGCAGGCGCGAAAAGTGTAACGGTGTTCCTGGCGAGCAACCGATTTCGAGAAGACCTCCCGCAATACAGCAATGCAGCAACGCAAACGTTCATAACCCCAACATCCGACACCATAGAACTCACCCAAGCAGCCCTAGCCCTAGCCAAGCAGATGTATCAACCAGGAATACGCTACAAAAAAGCAGGCGTTATCCTTGGAGATATAGTTGACACCGCTGCGCTGCAGATGCATTTCTTCGACGCTATTCCCAACCGTAAGCAGCGGAGCGCGCTCATGAAAACCATTGATGACTTAAATCAACGATACGGATTGAAAACCATAAGGCTCCTGGCAGAAGGCGAACAGCAGCAACCCTGGCAATCAAAGGGGGAATATCGAAGTCAAAACTACTTGACAAACATTCATGAAATCCTAACCGTAAAAATTTAGTAACAAGCCGCGAGGGGGACCGCCATGTACATTTTTATACGTCTCAATCGCTCTCCATTTAGCACGTCGGTTCTCTTCAAGTCATTCCCGTCAACCTGAGGCACGCCTCAATGGAAATTGGAGAGGGGAATACACCCTGCGGCACGCCAAATTTTTCCAAATCTGTTCCCGACAACTTGCGGCACGCCAAAATGGATGCAGAATGAGCGAAAACAACTCGCGGCACGCCAAATTTTTCTAAAATCAGTTCCCGACAATTTTCGCTGCACTATGATAATCAGAAAACCACCCTGCGAATTGTTAGCGTGTTCCGGTTTTACTTGGTAATAGCGTCAAAAGTTGCTTCCGATGAGGGTTGTTGCATAACGTTTGTATGCTTTTTTTAATATATCATGTGACATTGCAGCGCGTTATTGCCAAAAAAGATGTAATTTTGCTTTCGTTAACAAAGCGGTAATCATAGTTGCCAGCTCCGATTGAGGAACGTCATGCTCCTATGTTATTGCGCAAGAAAAAACGATGCGTTTCACTTTTAAGTTGTTATGATGACAATTGATATTCTCATATGCTCCTTGAACAAAGGGATTGTAAAGGTTTCGGATGTGTTGTTGCCCACGAGGGAGGGCGTCAGATATGTAGTGTCATATCAATATACGGATGAGCGTTATTTAGACTTGATACCCAATGAACTGAAAGAGCGCCCTGACGTTGTGTTCTTTCAATATAAGGGCGAAGGACTGTCTGCCAATAGAAATTTAGCGATGGATAAGGCAAAGGCCGATCTCGTAATCTTTGCTGATGACGATGCGCGCTTCTCAGAAGCGTCTATAGATTTGGTCGTTGAAACCTTTAACGCACATCCTGACCTGGACGTGGCATTCTTCACAGCAAGCACTTATACGGGAAAGCAACTGAAAAATTATCCTACCCAAGAGCGCGAGGTTACTGAAATTCCTAAAGACTATTCCATTTCTGCGATTGAAATGGTGTGTAGACGTTCAAGGGTGCAAAGCGTAGTGCGTTTTGACGAACGTTTCGGATTGGGCACGAAGTTCTTGACATGTGGTGAAGATGACATTTGGTTGACAGATGCTATTCGTCTGAATTTGAAGATGAAATATTTCCCCAAGAAATTGGTTGAAACCTCTACGATGCTTAAGAAATCGTTGGTGTATGTCGACGCAGGTGTGCAGCGCAGTCGTGGTGCCTTTGAATATTACTTACATGGCAACTACGCATGGATTGTATGTTTCAACTTTGCCTTGCATGCTGCTTCAAAGGGCTTGTGTCACTTTATTCCCATGCTACGACATCTTACGGAAGGAATCATCTACATGAGGAGAACCGAGAAGTGACCAGAATATGTAAAATAATTTGGCGATAATATAGGAATTGGCCCAAGCACTTTAACAGACCCCTCCGCCCTTTGGGCACTTGACCTCGCTAACTCGGTCTTCCTCCTCCTCGTAAGGCATAGTACAAACAAGTTTGTCCTCTGCTCTTACTTCGAGCGTCGGTTCCCCTAACTTTGGGGAGGAATTTTATATACTTCCTTACGCTTATAATTCCTAATTGGAAAGTCAAGCGAGGTAGACTAACTAAAATTGTCCCCAAAAGTTAGGGGGACGAGCAACTTTAGTTGCGGAGGGGGTCTGTTAAAGTTCTTGGGGCAACTGCTATATCATTTCTAATAATTTTCAAGGGATAAGTTTATCAGACATTTTGTTAAAATACTCAAGATTGTGGTAGGTACCGTTTTGTGTACTTACCTTGTTTTGTTGGTAGGTCTGAACATACGCCCCATCCGCACGCTTTTAGTAAATCAGATAGAGGGAAATCTGTCAAAAGCATTCAACACCGAACTTGAAATTGATGACATTGAGATTGGACTCTTCAACAGAATTGTACTCCAAGGCGTGACCATATACGACCAAGAGGAAGGAGTCTTGCTCCGTGCGAAAAAGTTTTCCGCAAAGATATTGTTACGCGATTTGCTAAAAGGCAGCATTTCGCTCCGTTCGGTCTTGCTCATGGATGCTGATGTTTGTTTGTATCAAACTGCGCCCGAAACCCCCTTCAACTTTCAGTTTATCTTAGATCAATTTAAAAGTTCGGATGACGCTTCAAGCGAGACACCATTAAAGATTGGTTCATTGATTGTAACGAGGGCGAATGTCACGTATGACAAGAAATGGTTGCCGCGTCATCATTTAGGATTTGATGCGAATCATCTTGCGGTGACTGATATCCACACAAACCTCTCGTTTAACTGGGCTGGCAATGATAGCATCCATTTGAGAGTGCGTAAGTTCTCATGCAATGAATCGTGTGGATTCAGCATTAAGAATGTAAGATTTAATGCTCATGTGAACAAGAATCTCGTGACCATTGCTGCCCCCAACATATCCCTTCCCAATACTGAGATTGTTGCAGACAAACCCATCACCATCAACTTATCAGCAAAACCTTACCCTATCGTTAACGGCGATTTACGAATTAAGACACTCGCAACTCGCGACTTCCAACATCTTGACGCGCGACTTCAAAATGTCAACTTACGCTTTAATGGCGTGGTAAAGGCTCAGATGAACGATGCACACGCAGCGATTGCCGTCAATTTGAAAGAAAAGCAACAACATTTCAACCTTGAACTACATGCATCTATCCTGAATCACGACAACTTTAACATTCGCCTTGACAAACTCGTTGCCGACTCTGTCTTCCTTTCAACATTAACTTCGCTAGTGACGAATGATGAACTACGAAAGCTAAAGAACTTAGGACATGTTACCATTCTCGGGAATGCAACATACCATAAGAACGCATCCATCGGTGATGCTCACGTTGAAATACAATCGCCAGTTGCAGGAACGGTTGACATAAAGACCGCCCTGCAGCAACAGCAACTCAACTTGAAGTTAGCAACGACTGATACCGACTTAAAGTCATTATTAGAGTCGGCAATGCTGCCTGAATCACTTTCGTCAACTACAGAACTCCATGCCACATTCAAGGATTCTGTATTACAACCCAAGCATCTTGCCGTCAACATACAGTCGGTGGTAAATAGCAACCACTACCATCTGGAAAATCTGCAATCTTCCGTTAAAATAGAAAATGATGACATCGTTTGCAAGATTGAGAGCAGTCATCCCGACCTGCTTTTAAACTTGGATGCCGCATGCACCTATCGCAACAAGAAATTCTCAAACATCAGGTTAGACGGAACTATCCAGCGCCTCGATTTTGATAACTTCGGCGTGTCGGATTCCTTATTAGCGGGAGTATGGAAGGGCAATATCCATCTGAACATCCCCACCCTCTCACCTCAGCGCTGTTCGTTGAGCTTGACTATAGATTCCTTGGTGGCACAACGTAAGATGCAACCATTTATGGTCAACCGATTGGAGACCACACTTGACTACACGAAGCGTAAACCCTCGAAGTTTAAACTCAATAGCGACGTCATTTCTGTCAATGCAGAAGGAGTTATTGACTACGAAAACGTCTTGAAGAGTTGGGAGGCAGCATTGATGAAAAATCTGCCTTCAACAAATTTTGCGCAACAGCCTACACTTCATGACACTGAAAACTCCATGAGTTTCATGGTGTATTTACACAATGGGCAGTTTGCCAAAAACATGTTCTTCATACCGATTGAAGTAGCTGATGGCAGTTCTATTCAGGGTAAATTACACAAAGATGGCGCCTACGCCAAGTTATCGGCGTATACCGATCGTCTTGTGTACGACGCCACTGAGTTGGAAAATGTTTCGCTCCACCTGCAGTCAAAGGATTTAAATTCAGGTTTGCTGCTCCAGGGCAGGAAGCGTATGTTTAACGACAATGTTCAGTTTGTTGTAGGCGCACAATTGCACGACAAATTATTAGAAACGAATGTTGAATGGGACGGCATCCATCAGCATAAATTCTCGGGAAGTCTCAACACCATCACCAGTTTCCCAGATAAAAAGACAATCAGAACCGCCGTATTGCCAACGGTCATACATCTTGAAGATTCGGTATGGAATGTTTCGAGCGGAGAAATTCTCCTTACTGAAAATTCCAATAAGATTAATAATTTAACACTGAACACGGCATATCAATCTATCACGTTAAATGGTGGACTTTCTACCACGAAGGACGATTCGCTACATATTGCCCTCAAAAACATTAACGTTGGCGACATTCTTGAGGGAATCAACTTCAGAAGCGTTCTGTTTGATGGCAACGCCTCTGGCGACGCTTACTTAAGTTTGACGCCCGATCAACCGCTTCTGCAGACACAACTCCATGTAAAATCCTTCCTTTTCAATAAGGCTTTGTTTGGAGATGCCGACATTCATGCCACATGGAACTCACCATCAGAGCGCATTGATATCGAGAGCGACTTTGTTCACAAAGACGTTTCGTCAACAAAAGCGAGTGGATACGTTTGGCCCGCTCAGAATTCCATAGACTTGCGCATCACATCGAATAAAACGAATGTCGCATTCTTAAGATACTGGGTGAACAATATAGTTAAAGACATCAGCGGCAACACTACAGGTTTCTGTCGTCTTTACGGAACATTCAGTAATCTCGATTTAAACGGACTGATGAAGGTGAATGCCGCATTCGAGGTGCCTGCAAATGGAGTGGCATATAATATAAATGAGGCGAAAGTAGTCATCACTCCAGGGTTGTTTGAGTTAGATGATGCATCGCTAACAGCGGTAAAAGGCGGTACGGGTAGTGCAAAAGCAAAACTTCAACACCAGCATTTCAAGCATTTTGTCTACGACCTCAATGTCAACAGTGATGGGTTGTTGTTATACGACAAACCACGAAGTGCCGACATGCCTTTCTATGCAACAACCTACGTAAACGGCAATGTGCAACTTGCGGGTTCACCAAGCGAGTTAAACATCAACGTTGATGGCGCTCCCACACGCAACTCCCTCATTGTTTACACCGAAAGTGAGGTTATCGGAACTAGCAACTCAAACGATGGTGTCATAAACTTTAGAGATGCTGGGCGACAAACCACGCAAGATCTCACCTTGCCTATCCCCGCGCTTATCCATGCTCCTCAAACGGACATGCGCTTCCGCTTCAATATCAATATGAATCCCGAGGCAACGCTGCGTGTATTGATGGACGAAACTACGGGAGATCATTTAAACCTTGTAGGTAATGGCATGTTGAGCGCAGAATATTACAACAAGGGGGCATTCCAACTTTATGGCAACTACGACTTAACGGGCGGTAACTATCAAATGAGTATTCAAGATGTACTCAAGAAGAATTTTGAAATCCAACCCGGTAGTGCTATTATCTTTGGTGGTAACCCCGATTATGCGCAACTGATGTTGAAGGCAGTATATACAGTTCCTGCCGTGTCATTGGCCGATTTGAATATAGGAGATAATTTCTCCGACCGCAACATCCGAGCCAATTGCATTCTCAACATTGGCGGAACTGCATCCAACCCGAATGTAAACTTTGACTTGGACTTGCCCAACATCAATGAGGACGAGAAACAAATGGTGCGCAAGTTGCTCGCCACTGAGGATGACATCAACATGCAAGTAATTCACCTGCTCGCACTAGGTCGATTCTATACCTATGATTACACCATTAGCGAATACAATCAGCAAAGTCAATCCATGGTGGTGGCCAACTCCTTCCTGTCTTCAACACTTAGTTCACGCGTCAACGATGTCATTGCGAATGCGCTCGGAACTAACGATTGGAATTTTGGCACCAATTTCACCACGGGTACATCGGGTTGGTCCGACATGGAGGTAGATGGCATCATCAGCGGCAGATTACTCAACAACCGATTGCACCTGAACGGCAATGTGGGTTATCACGAAAACCAATACAACGCCATGCGTGGTAGCAATTTTGTTGGCGACTTTGATGTCAAATATCAGTTAACTCCCGCTGGAGGAATCTTCCTCAAGGCCTATAGCGAAACCAACGACAGATACTTCACCAAGTCTGCGCTAACAACGCAAGGATTGGGCATACAGTTCCAAAAAGACTTTACAAGATTGAGAGACATCTTCATGCGAACGAAAGGAAACACGATTTCCTCCACAACGCCCGATAGTCTAAACGAACTGCGCCCCATCATCCGTCGCGATAGTATTCAATAGTGCGTCAGCAATAGCGACTTTTACTCACAATATCCATCTGAATTTAAACTCTACAGAGATGAACTACATTGAAACACATATAAAAGGAGTATACATCCTGGAACCCCGCCTTTTTAAAGACCCACGAGGTTACTTTACCGAAACCTATAACATGGACGACTTTAATAAGCACATCGGAGCATCGGTTCAATTTGTGCAGGACAATCAGTCTATGTCTACCAAGGGTGTGCTCCGCGGATTGCATTACCAACAAGGCGAAGATTCTCAGGCAAAATTGGTACGCGTCATTAAGGGTACGGTGCTTGACGTTGCGGTAGATATTCGCAAAGATTCGCCCACCTTTGGTCAGCATGTCATGGTGGAACTCTCTGCCGAAAACATGAGGCAACTTTACATTCCTCGTGGTTTTGCACATGGATTTTATGTACTTTCCGACGAAGCGGTGTTTATCTACAAGGTGGACAATCGTTATGCTCCTCAGTCTGAGCGTACGCTTGCCTATAACGATCCTGCGCTAAACATCCAGTGGCCCATTTCTGCAGACAATCCTCCCTTGTTGTCCGATAAAGATTTGAATGCTGCAATCACCCTAAACGAGGTCGTTGCATTTTAATTAGCGCGAATGAGTAAACCTCTCCAAAAGTTATTCTCCGCACGATTAGCAATCACTACGCATAATAAAACCAATTACAAATATAGCATTGATGGAACACATCAGAAATTTTTGCATCATCGCTCACATTGACCACGGTAAGAGTACCCTTGCCGACCGTCTGCTTGAGCGCACGAAAACCATACAAATTACAGAAGGTCAAATGTTGGACGACATGGACCTTGAAAAAGAAAGAGGTATTACCATCAAGAGTCATGCCATACAAATGGAGCATGAAATAGATGGAAAGAAATACGTTTTAAATCTCATCGACACTCCGGGACACGTAGACTTTGCTTACGAAGTGAGCCGCAGTATTGCCGCTTGTGAAGGGTGCTTGCTCATTGTTGACTCTACTCAGGGCGTGCAAGCGCAAACCATCTCCAACCTCTACATGGCTATTGAACACGACCTTGAAATAATCCCTGTGCTCAACAAGTGTGACATGCCCAACTCTATGCCTGAAGAAGTGTCTGACGAAATCATCGAACTTCTTGGCTGTAAGGAGGAAGATATTATTCACGCATCGGGTAAGACGGGACAAGGTATTGACGAAATTCTTCGTGCCGTTGTAGAACGCATCCCTGCCCCCAAGGGCGACCCCAATGCGCCACTCCAAGCGTTGATTTTTGACTCGGTTTTCAATTCCTTCCGCGGCATCATTGCGTATTTCAAAATCGTAAATGGTTCTATCAGCAAGGGCGAAGACGTGCTCTTCGTGAATACGCAAAAACACTATGATGCCGATGAAATCGGTGTGCTCAAAATGGATCTTTCGCCACGCCAGAAGTTGACTTGTGGCGACGTGGGTTACATCGTCTCGGGCATCAAGACCGCAACCGAAGTTAAGGTGGGTGACACAATTACCTCCGTTGCCAATCCCTGTGACAAGGCCATTGACGGTTTTGAAGAAGTAAAGCCCATGGTCTTTGCGGGTATCTACCCCATCGAAACAGAAGACTTCGAAATGCTTCGTGCGTCGCTTGAAAAATTGCAACTCAACGATGCCTCGTTGACCTTCTCGCCCGAATCATCGGTAGCCCTCGGTTTTGGGTTCCGTTGCGGATTCTTAGGAATGCTTCACATGGAAATCGTTCAAGAACGCCTTGACCGCGAGTTTAACATGAATGTTATTACTACGGTTCCCAATGTATCTTACCACATCTATGACAAACATGGCGAAATGAAGGAAGTGCATAACCCTGCAGGCATGCCCGACATTCTTGAAATTGAACACATCGAAGAACCCTACATTCGTGCGTCCATCATCACACGAACCGACTATATCGGTAACATCATGACGCTCTGTCTCTCTAAGCGTGGCGAATTGATCAAGCAGGAATATGTTAGCGGAAATCGCGTAGAACTCCATTACGACATGCCCTTGGCGGAAATCGTTATCGACTTCTATGACAAACTCAAGTCTATATCTAAGGGTTATGCTTCGTTTGACTACCACCCCATTGGTTTCCGTCCCTCGCGCTTGGTGAAGTTAGACATCCTCTTGAACGGCGAACCAGTGGATGCACTTTCTACGCTTACACACGTTGACAACTCCGTATTCTTTGGGCGCCGCATGTGTGAAAAGTTAAAGGAACTCTTGCCACGTCAGCAGTTTGATATCGCCATCCAAGCAGCCATCGGTGCCAAGATTATTGCTCGCGAAACGGTGAAGCAAGTGCGTAAAGACGTTACGGCAAAGTGTTATGGCGGTGACGTTTCACGTAAGCGCAAACTTCTCGAAAAACAAAAACGAGGTAAAAAGCGCATGAAGGAAATTGGCAACGTGCAAGTGCCCCAAAAGGCCTTCCTTGCGGTGCTCAAGTTAGATTAAATCAAGTGAAAGGTGATTTATCAAAGATAAACGGTGAACATTGCTTATTTAATTCTGCCGTTTATCTTTGGTCTTTCATCTTTCCTTGCTCTTTTCTTCGCATACCACTTTTTACTGCATAGCACCATTTTTGTTTCATCTACCCCTATGCAACGCTGCATAGCGTCAGATGATTTTAAAATCCGTTCTTGCGCACCGTAAAGGCTCCACATGTTTCTAAAATCTGTCTATGCGCACTGCATAGGTCTATATTTTTTCCAAATCCCTTCCTGCAATACTACGAGGCACCACACGTTTTCCAAATACGTCTATGCAACTTTATAGCGTGAAGTCAACGTTTTGATAGTTCTGAGCATTCTAGTCAGCAGCGACGATTTAAACGTTTGGTTAACTACACAACTTTTACCATCATCTTGCTTTTCATCCCGTGCTACTCCATCAAAACATAATGTATCTGAAAGGCGTAGGTCCACAACGCGCGGAAAAACTCAAGAAATATTTTGAGATTGAAACCGTGAGAGACCTACTCTACAATTTTCCATTCCGTTACGTTGACCGCACCAAGTTCTACCGCATCAACGAACTCATGGAAGGCATGGACTATATTCAGTTACGCGGACAGATTACAGATTTTGATGCGCCTGAAGGAGTCGGTAGCAAGCGCCGCATTAAGGCATTCTTCACGGACGGAACGGGATACATCCACTTGGTGTGGTTCAACGGATTGAAGTATGTCACGTCCAACTATAAAGTGGGCGAAGAAATCATCATATTCGGCAAACCCTCGTTCTTTAACGGACAATTCAGCATTGTGCATCCCGAGATAGAATTGGTGGCAAAGGCATCGGTTGAGGGACAAATGATGCCACGTTATCACATGACCGATAAAGTGGGAAATGCCATATCGCAGCGCAACATTTCAGACTGGGTAAGGACAGCACTCGAAATGGTAAAGGGAAAAATCACCGATCCCCTACCCCAAAGCATACTTCGAGAACACGCATTTCTACCATTAGAAACAGCACTACGCTACATGCATTTTCCTAAAAGTGCTGAGGAGGTAGCCCAAGCACGCGCACGACTGAAATTTGAAGAACTCTTCTTCCTGCAACTCGAAATCCTGCGCTATGCTCAAAAGAAGAAGGCGGAACGCGGATTTTACCTTCCGCGCGTTGGCCACAATTTCAACACGTTTTACAACGACCATCTTCCCTTCTCGCTCACCAACGCCCAGAAGCGTGTGGTTAAGGAAATTCGAAACGACTTCATTAGCGGAAAACAAATGAACCGCTTGGTGCAGGGGGATGTAGGGTCAGGTAAAACGCTTGTAGCATTTCTTGCATGTCTCATCGCCATAGACAATGGATTTCAGGCATGCCTCATGGCGCCAACCGAAATTCTTGCCGAACAACACTTTCAGACGCTTGCTTCATTCGCACAAGGACTTAATGTCAAGGTGGAACTCCTCACAGGCAATGTCAAGGGAAAACACCGCAAGGCAATTGAAGAAGGTATTCAGAATGGCACTATTCAATTGCTCGTTGGAACGCATGCTCTCATCGAACCCAACGTAGTGTTTAAAAACATCGGACTCTGCATCATTGACGAGCAACATCGCTTCGGCGTCAAACAGCGTGCCCAACTTTGGAAGAAAAACACCCTTCCGCCACATGTGCTCGTCATGACCGCCACACCGATACCGCGCACATTGGCCATGACACTTTATGGCGACCTTGACGTGTCTGTCATAGACGAACTACCACCTGGGCGCAAACCCATTCAAACATTCCATTATTATTATAAGGACGCCAACCGCGTTCTGGAAGGCATCAAGTCTGAACTTGCCAAGGGACGGCAAGTTTACGTGGTGTATCCGCTAATTAAAGAGAATGAGAAAATGGACCTTCTCGATTTGGAACGCGGGCATAACCAACTCGTTGAAGCATTGCCTAATTACAAGGTGAGTAAACTACACGGCAAAATGTCACCTGCCGAAAAAGAAAGCGCCATGCAACAATTTGCGGATGGACTGACACAAGTGCTGGTTGCCACAACAGTTATTGAAGTAGGCGTGAATGTCCCCAACGCTTCCGTCATGGTTATCCAGCATGCCGACCGCTTCGGTCTTGCCCAACTCCACCAGCTTCGAGGTCGCGTAGGTCGTGGAGCAGAGCGTAGTTATTGCATCTTGCTCACCAACTACGAACTCTCCGAACATACGCGCCGACGCATGCAAATCATGGTTGAAACGACCGATGGGTTTATCATTGCTGAAGAAGACCTCAAACTTCGTGGTCCAGGCGATCTGGAAGGAACAGCACAAAGCGGATTGCCCTTTAATCTCAAAGTAGCGAACCTCACGAAAGACGCTGACATCATGGAACAAGCACGCAACGCTGCCGCAAACATCATAGAAGCAGACCCGCAACAATCACATCCCGCATTCCAACAATGCTACCAACACCTAAAAGATCTGAAGAAACAATATGTCAACTATTCAGACATTAGTTGATTTTTTTCCGAAGAAACCAGGATTTAGAACAAAATATCTCATTTTGCAAGCACTTGACGCCACATCAAGTGCTTTTTTTAGAAAAATTCAACTATTTTTTTCTGAATCACTGAAAAAACTGTTTTTTGGCACGGTTTTTGCAATATATAGAGTAGCGTGTTTTATTACATACTAGTTTCCAAGATGCGCCGTTTTTTCGTATCTTTGCACACCGAAATTTATTGGGCGGAATACGAACAAAATAACGTGTTCAACCACGCCCTCCACTTTCATCGTAAAAGTAAAACAATAAATAATACATCAGAGAAATGATTACTGTTTCAAACCTCGCCATTCAGTTTGGCAAGCGCGTCCTTTATCAGGACGTTAACATGAAGTTTACGTCAGGCAATATTTATGGCATCATCGGTGCAAATGGTGCTGGTAAATCTACATTGCTTAAGGCTATTTCAGGCGAACTTGACCCAACGAAGGGTAAGATTGAATTAGGACCAGGCGAACGCCTTTCTGTGCTTTCGCAAGACCACTTTAAGTATGATGACCAAACGGTGCTTGACACGGTGCTTATGGGACACACCGTAATGTGGGACATCATGCAACAGCGCAATGCCCTGTATTGTAAAGAAGAATTTACCGATGAAGATGGCATCTTAGCGGCTGAATTGGAAGACAAGTTCTCAACGATGGGTGGCTATACTGCGGAAAATGATGCAGCAACTCTCCTTTCCGGACTTGGTATTAAAGAAGCACTTCACGGCAAATTGATGGGCGACCTTTCGGGTAAAGAGAAGGTACGTGTGATGTTGGCGCAAGCGCTCTTTGGTGAACCCGACAACCTCTTGCTCGACGAACCTACGAATGACCTTGACTTGGAAACCGTAGAATGGTTGGAAGACTACTTGGGTAACTTTGAACACACGGTGCTCGTAGTGAGTCACGACCGCCACTTCCTCGACCAAGTTTGTACGCACACCGTAGACATCGACTTCGGTAAGGTAACGCTCTTCTCTGGTAACTACTCGTTCTGGTACCAGTCAAGTCAGTTGGCGCTTCGTCAGGCACAAAACCAAAAGCAGAAGGCAGAAGAAAAGAAGAAGGAATTGGAAGAATTTATCCGTCGTTTCTCTGCTAATGTGGCAAAGAGCCGTCAAACAACATCACGCAAGAAGATGCTTGAAAAACTTAATGTGGAAGAAATCAAACCTTCTACACGTAAGTATCCCGGCATTATTTTCCAAATGGAACGTGAACCAGGTAATCAGATTCTTGAAGTGAAGGGTCTCAGAGCTGTGGCAGACGATGGAACCGTTCTCTTCAACGACGTAAACTTCACAGTTGAAAAGGAAGAAAAAGTGGTGTTCCTCAGTCATGACCCACGTGCTATGACCGCCCTCTTTGAAATTATCAATGGCAATCGTAAGGCCGATGAAGGTACGTACAATTGGGGCGTGACTATTACCACAGCTTATTTGCCTCTCGACAATTCAGCATTCTTCAATACCGACCTCAATATGCTTGACTGGTTGATGCAATACGGCGAAGGCAACGAAGTTTATTTCAAGGCATTCCTCGGACGTATGCTCTTTAAGGACGAAGATATTTTGAAGAAGGTAAACGTGCTTTCAGGGGGTGAAAAGATGCGCTGTATGATTGCCCGCATGCAATTGCGCAATGCCAACTGCTTGATTCTCGACACACCAACGAACCACTTGGACATGGAAAGTATTCAAGCATTCAACAACAACTTGAAACTCTACAAGGGTAATATTCTCTTCGCTTCTCACGACCACGAATTCATCAACACCGTTGCTAACCGCATCATTGAACTCACACCCAACGGCACTATCGATAAGTTGATGAATTACGAAGACTACATCCGAGACGAACGTGTGAAGGAACTCAAGGCACGCCTTTACGGAGAAGAATAACGTATAAAAAATAACTTGATCAAGAATAGCATAGTTACAAGAATAGCAACACAAATAAACCTTCTTGTATCTCTTGATCGCATGATTATAGACATCTATAAAAACTAAATTTATGACCGAAAAAGAAGAACTTCTCAACGAAGAATCAACGAATACATCTGCTCAAGCTGAAGCATCAACAGAAGCTACCACTGAGGCTACTGTTGAACAAGCAGAAACAACTTCAACTGAAGAAGCACGCGAATTGACCGTTGAAGAAAAGTTGGCTGAAGCAGAAGCAAAGATTGAGAAACTCAATAACGCCATGCTCTATAAAGTGGCTGAGTTTGAAAACTACCGCAAGCGTACAATTAAGGAAAAAGCTGACCTGATTCTCAACGGTGGAGAAAAGACTATAACATCATTGCTTCCTGTACTTGACGACCTTGAACGCGCCATGCAGCACATGAACGATGCTGCTGATGTGGCAGCACTTCGCGAAGGTGTTTCGCTTATCATTAATAAATTGAACACCGTATTAAGCGAACAAGGATTGAAGCGCATTGATACCAAGGATGCTGAGTTTACCACTGACCTTCATGAAGCAATTGCCTTTATCCCTGCACCTTCTGACGACTTAAAGGGCAAAGTGATTGATTGTGTTCAGGCTGGTTACATGCTTAACGAAAAGGTGATCCGCTACGCAAAAGTAGCTGTAGGACAATAACACAGATCTATGGAAAACGATTATTACAAAATACTTGGCGTGGAGCGCAATGCTTCAGCTGAAGAAATTAAGAAGGCGTACAAAAAAGTCGCAATCAAATACCACCCCGACCGCAACCCAGGCAACAAGGAGGCGGAAGAAATGTTCAAAAAAGCCGCAGAAGCTTATGACGTATTACGCGATCCTGACAAGCGTGCGCGCTACGATCAGTTTGGTGCTGAAGGCGTGAATGGTGCTGGTGGATTTGGCGGATTCGGCGGATTCGGTGCTGGAGGAATGGACCTCAACGACATCTTCGCACAATTTGGCGACATTTTCGGTGGACACTTTGGCGGCGGATTCGGCGGTTTCGGTGGCGGACGTCGCCAGCAACCCCGCAAGTTTCAAGGTAGCGACCTCCGCATGAAGGTTTCGCTCTCGCTTGAAGAAATCAACACGGGTGTCACTAAGAAGTTTAAGGTAAAGAAGGACGTTACCTGCTCAGAATGTCAAGGTACGGGTTGCGCAGAAGGAGCACATCCAGAAACTTGCGCTACTTGTCAAGGATCGGGTTACGTGATGCGTACACAACGCACCGTTTTCGGAATGGCGCAAACACAAGAAGTTTGTCCCTCATGTCATGGTGAAGGTACAATTATCAAAAATCAGTGTAAGCATTGCCAGGGTGAAGGTGTTGTAGCAGGTGAAGAAATCGTTGAAATCCAGGTTCCCGCTGGTGTACAGGGAGGTATGGTTGTCACCGCTAGCGGAAAGGGTAATGCCGGTCGCCATAGCGGTGTGCCTGGTGATATTCAAGTTTTCATTGAAGAACAAGAACATCCCGAATTCCTCCGTGACGAGAACGACCTTATTTACAACCTCCTTCTCACCGTTTCGGAAGCTACACTCGGTACAACGGTTCAAATTCCCACCATCGATGGCAAGGCTAATATCAACATAAAAGCTGGTACGCAACCCGGCACTGTGCTCCGTCTTCGTGGTAAGGGACTTCCTGCTGTTAAGGGTTACGGATATGGAAAGGGCGACCTCATTGTAAATGTCAGTGTGTATATCCCCGAGACATTAAGCAAGGACGAAAAGAAGGCTTTTGAAGCAATGCAAGATAGCGATAACCTTAAGGCGTCTCCTGCTTCTAAACGTAAAATTTTCGACAATTTTAGAGGCTATTTTAGTTAAAAGTTAGTTGACAAGTAAACGAGGTACGAGTAAACAAGTGGTTACAGAGTTAAACAATGGAACATTTCACTCTGTACTTTATTCTCTATTCTCTCGTCTACTCGTCTACTATTAACTTGTCTACTAAACAATGACTTATCAAGAAACGATAAACTATCTCTATAGTGCTGCCCCATTGTTCCAAAACATTGGGGCAGGCGCGTATAAGGAGGGGTTGAGTACGACTAAAACGCTTGACACCTGCTTGCTTCTTGGATAAGTACAGCAGTTCACCTTGTTCGCCGTATGGTATTTCCGGCAGGAAGCCGGAAGCGGCGGACCTTTGACCGTAAGGAGATCTTACAATGCGCAAAATGGAAACCCTGCTGCTCCTTTCTCCGGAGCTGACTGTGGAAGAGCGCGAAACCATCCTGAGCAACCTGGATGCTGTCGTTGCCCGCGAAGGCGGCAAGATGCTCCTCGTTGACCAGTGGGGTATGCGCGACCTGGCCTATCCTGTTCGTAAGCAGATGCGCGGCTTCTATGTCCGCCTCGAATACGCCGCTCCTTCTCAGCTCGTGGCTGAACTGGAACGCATCATCCGTATCACCGACGGTATCTTCAAGTTCATGACTGTGAAGCTCGCTGACGCCGTTGAAACTGCCGAGGAGAAGCCCGCTAAAGAGGCAAAACCCAAAGCAGCAAAGGCAAAAAAGGTTTATTATCTTTGCATGGAGTTTTTATTAGGTCAGTCGTTAAAGAACAATACCTATAATTTAGACGTTCAAGAAGCATTTAATGCAGCACTTAAAAAAGGATTTAATTGTTCATTAGAAGACTTATATCAATTAGAACCGGACGCAGGCTTAGGTAACGGTGGATTAGGAAGACTTGCGGCGTGTTTTATGGATGCTCTTGCAAGCCAAAATTATCCTGCGATGGGTTATTCAATAAGATACGAATACGGATTATTTAAACAAAAAATAGTTGATGGATGGCAAACTGAAATGCCTGATGTTTGGCTACCAGGTGGAGAAGTTTGGCTTACACCAAGAAGCGATAGAGTGCTAAAGGTTCGTTTTGGTGGTTGGATTAGTCAACATGAAGAAAATGGGCATTTAGTAACTGATTATCATGATGATACTGTTATTGAGGCAATGCCATATGATCTTTTAATTTCTGGTGGTGGATCAGAAATCGTATCAACACTTCGTTTATGGAAAGCTCGTAGTGTTAATACATTTGATATGAAATCATTTAGTCAAGGCGACTATACTAAAGCGATGGAAAAAAATAATAATGCAGAAGTTATTACTAAAGTATTATACCCTTCTGATGATCATACTCAAGGGAAGACTTTAAGACTTAAACAACAATATTTCTTGTCATCTGCTGCAATGCAAAGCATTGTTTCAACACATGTAAGAAGATATAAAAACTTAAAACTTTTACCTAAGTTTATATC
>CALCHM010000023.1 GCA_937901345.1 uncultured Prevotella sp.
AGCAACTTTAGTTGCGGAGGGGGTCTGTTAAAGTTCTTGGGTCAAATCCTATATTGTTGCCTTTATTTATTTAGAAAATAATATAGTGTAGCAACTATTATATTATTACTTCTGTATCTCCTCAATGCAAACCAATTTATTGGCTATGGCATAAATAATAAGTCCTGCGGTGGAGCGAATTTGGAGTTTGCTGGAGATGTTTCGGCGATGGGTGATGACGGTGTGGATGGAGAGGAAAAGGTGGTCGGCAATTTCCTTATTGCTCATGCCTTTGGTGATGCAAACGATGATTTCCTTTTCGCGCTCGCTGAGGGTTTCCAGTTTTTCCTTTTCAGCGGTGTCGGCTGATGTCTCGTCCGCGTATAAGATGCGCTCGCTCTTTTGCAGTTGTTGTTCAATCTGCCTTACGGCAGGCACAAACAACTGGTCCTCTATCCCGCAATGGGTTGACAAATCCTGTTCGCACAAGATGATGTCCAGCAATACGGCGTTGAGCAAGTAGTTATTCTTTTCGGGATAGTAGCGGATGATGATGTCCTTCAGTTCGTTGAGTTTGTATTCAATAGGTGCGTGCTTACCAACGAAAGTCGAGATGGAGAAATTGCGGTTGAGGTAACCCTGCGAGAGTTGTTCGACATAGGTAAACACAACTTCATTTTCATACTCCATGTGTTTTTTACCTCCGCCACATATTCATCGTAGAACTTTAGAATCAGCAGCGCCAGTTCGTTTTTCCCCGAACAATCAATGGCTTCAATGAGTTTGCGACGGATATTGGGTAGGTTAAATTCCAAATAATATTCGTGGGCTTGCTTAAGGTAGCCTATAAGTGAGGGTAGCGAGAGGGATTCGTAACTGTACTTCCTGTTGAAAACAAAATTCACCACCTCCAGAAACGTGTTTTCATCCACACCATAAGCACGACACACCTCCCTCACCGACTTATCGCCAAAGCCCAAAGGAATTCCGAAGCGCCCCATGACTAAAATGAGTGAACTGTTATTGCTTACCAAGTCGCGCATCTTATCAGTGTGCTTAAAACCTATTGCGTTATTCATTACCATCATCCGAAAAAATGTTTTGCTGTTGCAAAGTTACATATCTATTTGTAATTGGACAATCCCCAAAAGTTATGAGAAACGGGGTGTGTGGGAGTGGTAGCATACCCAAAGTAGTGTAGTCTGCCCCAAGTAAGGGAATAAAAAATCAACGAATATTTTTGTTTAACAAGAATCTGTTCGTAAACTTGCGAACAAAATATAAAGTAGTATGAGTGAAAAGAAAGATTATACAACAAAGCAGGAGCAGTTAGCCCGCTTCTCAAAAGCAATGGGGCATCCTGCTCGCATCGCCATTCTTCAGTTTTTGGCGAAAAGGGAAGACTGCTGTTTTGGTTGTATTCATGAAGAATTGCCCATTGCTAAGGCTACCGTTTCACAACATCTGAAGGAACTTAAAGAGGCTGGCCTTATACAGGGAGAAGTAGAACCTCCAAAGGTAAAATACTGTATCAATCGCGAAAATTGGGCACTTGCAAAGGAACTCTTCCGAGAATTCTTTGGCGATTGTACTTGTAAAAAGGAGCATTGATTTCGGGTCAATCTCTTTTTTTGAAATTAATGTTCGTTGAATTACGAATAAAATTATTCTCGGTTTATGATTTTAAGGGGGAAATGAGAGAGTATATATACTTTCACTCCGCAAGGTAGTTGTACTCTGTTCTCTAAAAACTTATCTTCTAACTATGTATTGGATATTATTTCTTTATTTACTCGTTGCCTATTTTGTACCTGAAATAGGAGTGGTGGCAATAATCTGTATGGTAGGTCCCGTAGCAATGTCAGTGCGTAAGGGTAGGTATTGGTGTGGTCATTTTTGCCCACGCGGAAGTCTGTATGACAAAGTTGTCAGCAAGTTTTCGTCTCATAAACCCATTCCGAAGTTTGTGCGTAGCAAGAGCTTCCGTGTATTCATGCTGTTATTTATTTTCAGCATGTTCGGAGTGCAACTTTACCTAAATGGACTCACTCTTGCGGGCGTAGGACGCACATTTTGGAACCTCATTTTGATAACTACTATAGTGGGAATCGTGCTCGGATTTATTTACGCGCCACGCACATGGTGTAGTTTCTGTCCGATGGGTACACTTTCAGCATGGGTGGCTCCAAGTAAGCCACGAGTGGGATTTCCTCGCGTGTGTGTCTCCGCCGTTTGTCAAATGAAATGTAAGCGTTGTGCCAAGGTGTGCCCCATGCAGTTGACACCCTACGTTTCGCATGGCGAAGAAAGTGGCTACTTACATCCCGACTGCATCAAGTGTGGCAGTTGTGTAAAAGCATGTCCCTTGAAAGTTATGAAAATAGAGGATTAAAAGAGTACAGATAACAGAGTACAACTATCGTGCGGACCATTATTCCGCATGGGTATCTCACTCCTAACTCCTCACAAAATTCACCTCCTAACCTATGAAAGTTTTAATTTTATGTACCGGAAATAGTTGTCGAAGTCAGATGGCACATGGTTTCTTACAATCTTTTGATAAAGACATAGAGGTTTTTTCCGCAGGAACTAAACCCGCTGCTCAGGTAAATTCACGTGCCGTTGAAGTGATGCAGGAAGTGGGAATAGACCTCTCTTTGCACACGCCCAAAAGTGTGGAACTTTATTTGGGTGAGACGTGGGATTATGTCATCACTGTTTGTGGGGGCGCTAACGAAACTTGCCCCACGTTTACAGGAAAAGTAGGCCAACGCTTACACATCGGTTTCGACGACCCTTCCGATGCGCAAGGCACAGAAGCATTTATCCTCAGCGAATTTCGCCGTGTAAGGGAAGAAATCCGTAATCGCTTCTGGGAGTTCTATACCTTAGAGATGCGGAAGTGTAACTAACTTCCCTATATGATGGAGGTGAGCACTGCTGTTCGGTACATTTATAAAAAAGGTGTTGTTTCCAACACTCTTTTTTTACACATATTGTTCGTAGATTTGCGAATTACTACCAAAATTATGGAAATAAAAGTTTTGGGTCCAGGTTGTGCCAAGTGTAAGACAACCTATGCCGTTGTTGAAAAGGTCATTAAGGAGAATAATCTTGATGCTACACTCATTAAGGTGGACGACATTATGGAAATGATAAACTACAATATTCTTTCTACACCAGCAGTGGTTATTGACGGTGAGGTGAAAACCAAGGGGTATGTTCCGAGTGAGAAGGAAGTAAAAGAACTATTAGGCGTATGATACAACAATTTGCTGATTGGTTGGTATACGGCATCTTAGGTTTGGATGCCGCCACCCCCTTAGGGACTGCTGTCTACTTCTTCTGCTATGACAGCATCAAGATTATCGTCTTGCTTTTCACCATTTGTGTTGTGATGGGTATTATCAATGCCTATTTCCCCATTGAGCGTTTACGACAATTTCTTGCTACGCATAAACTTTATGGGTTGGACTATTTTCTGGCAGCAGTCTTCGGAGGGATTACCCCCTTTTGCTCTTGCTCTTCCGTGCCACTATTCATTGGTTTCGTTAGGAGAGGTATACCCTTGGGCGTCACGCTCACCTTCCTCATAGCTTCACCCTTGGTGAGCGAAGTGGCAGTTGCAATGTTTCTCGGTTCTTTCGGTGTCAAGGCTACTCTCATATATATTATTAGCGGAACTGTGCTCTCAATGATTGCAGGTTACATTCTAAACCGTATGCACCTTGAACGCTACTTGACTACTTGGATACAAGCCGTGCAAACCCAGTCTTCCATGCAGAGTGAGCAGTGGAAAGCTGCACAGACACCCTTTCTTCATCGCCTACCTATCATTATGCGCGAGTCATGGGGTATCGTGCGAGGGGTGCTTCTCTATATTCTTATAGGTATAGGCGTGGGTGCCACGATGCATGGCTATATCCCCGAGGGGTTCTTCGAACATTACCTCTCGGCAGAGAATTGGTGGAGTGTACCATTGGCGGTAGTGGTGGCCACGCCCATTTACGCAAATGCAGCAGGCATTGTGCCCATCATCGAGGTTTTTGTTGCGAAAGGAATTCCCCTTGGAACCGCCATTGCTTTCATGATGGCCATCATAGGACTTTCTATCCCTGAAGCAATGATGCTCAAAAAGGTTATGACATGGCGACTCATCGGCATTTTCTTCGGTGTCGTTACCCTATTGATTGTGCTTTCAGGTTATATATTCAACTGGTTGTTGTGAATTTTTGGTAGATTTGTTGCAATAATTAAGAAAACACTTACGATTTAGTGACTAAGTTTTTATACTTCCACCCTAAACAAATCTTTACTACACATTATACAATATAGGTATCTATACTATAAGGTAGGAGTTCATAATATAATCTTCCCATACCCCTCATAGTGAGAGTGCGCGCTGCGAAGTGTTGATAAAAAATAAATATTCAGTTGATAATAAAAACTTCGCATCCTTTGCGCCTTTGAGACAAGAAATATAGTTTGCACACAGAAATTCATGGAATTCACAGTATTTTAGCATCCGCATGGAGCGAGAGCAAAGCGAATCACAATTCTGTGTATTTCCTGTGTGCAAAAAAATACTCACGCAAATCTCTAGAATCGTGCAAAGTTTTGTGAGATTCATAGATTTGCGTGAGGTGATGTCTCTACGTATCTCGAGGAAAATCAGTTTAATCCCTGTAATCTGTTGATTCTTTTTTCTGTCAACGTGATTTCACAGAAACAGTTTCCCTCTTGTGAGCATTCCCATTTGATAGGTACGGACGAGACTTGCGTCCTCAATCCATCGGAATTTCCCTGCTGAACGTTCGTTCAATTATATAGATCCCGACGTTTTGGTGTTTATTTGTGATGTTTCTTTCAAGTGTTTGTGCACTGCACACTCCATAAAAACGCTGTTTTTGTTGGCGTTTCTC
>CALCHM010000024.1 GCA_937901345.1 uncultured Prevotella sp.
CTCATCGGTGCCAAACATTTTCGCAATCACACTACGGAAACTTTCTTCCAACACCCCCACCATTGTTGTGAGGTTGATGTTCTTCATTTCCTGGAATTCGCCAAACGTGTCAATCAGGCTTGGAGCCACTTCTTTTTTCTTTGCCATAAAAAAGTAGTTTGAGACAAGAGCGTATTTCCCCTGCCTCATTTCTATTATTGTTTTAATTATTTAAAATCAATCACATATTTAGTGTACTTCACATCCGCATATTTGAATGTGTAATCCACTTCTTCCATTACGGGGCGCTTCTGCCCTTCCTTCTTCACCTTCTGAGTTGTGGTGATGGTGAATTCTTCGGGGGTAACATTTGAAAGTTCGCCAAACAACTTCTTACCCTCGCGTGTCAACACTTCCACTTGTTCTCCCAAGTGGATTTCATACTGACGCAACACTTTGAAGGGTTGCCCAATGCCGGCGCTGCCCACTTCAAGTTCAAAGTCTTCCTGCTCGCGATCGAGACCTGCCTCAATGAACTTGCTCAATTCTACACAATCTTCAATCCACACACCTTCTTCATGATCAATTTCGACCACGATGCGTGCATCTGCGCTGATAGAGAGGTCGCAAAGAAAATACTCCTTACCTTCGAGCCACTCATCAACTAATTTTTTAACGATACTTTTGTCAATCATGTATTGTTAAGATTTTAAAATGCGAGCACCTACACACCGCCCTGCTAAGAATACTACATCTTTGCCAAAGTTGGCGCGCGCAACTGCTCAAATGATTAAGAAAAGTGAGGAACCCGTTTCGGACCCCTCACTAACTTCTGAGTGCAAAGTTACTATAATTTAAATACATACCAAACATTTTTGGCAAAAAACGCCAACAGATGGAGGTGCAAGTGTTCTTTCAAACACAAAAAGACAGATTATCGACGCACAAAGTCTGGATATAAGAGAAATTTACACGTTATCTGAGCGCAAAACGAAGGAACGAGAAGAATAACGCGCATTTTTCATACGCAAAACGACTCCCCGATGAAATCTAACGCATTATAGCGAAACAAATGGTATCCATCTGAAACTTTTCGAGCGAATTCCAAACAAGTGTAAACAACTATTCAAACAAGCGTAAACTTTTGTTCAAATAAGCGTAAACAACGACTCAAACATGTGTAAACAACTACTTAATCATCCATAAATACTGCCAAACATCCATCCGACATTGCTGAAACACCCGTTCAGACTACTGCTCAAACTTCGTAGAAACAGGACGGAGACAAAAACCCGTATAGCGGGGCACCTCTTTAATTTCTACACTATCAGCAACGCCAAAAATCATCGCGAAGGCGTTTTCCTTACCCATGCGACCACGGGTATGAGACCCTGACCAATAATACCCCTCTTGAGTAAGGGAATCTGGCGCTTCAAAATCCACAAACTTTTGACCACCCGCAGGAAGGAAAATCGTCTTACCATTAGGTCCTTCGATGGTATAGCCCATTCGGTTGTCTATGGTATCTTTTGTCCATTTACACTTTTCCACCAATTCAGCAAACTCCTCCTTTGTAGGCATGCGCCACGTATAGCGCCAAAGGTTGTAAGCAGCGTCATAATCCACATTTCCCTGCATTTCTCGCGCATATGCTTTTTGGTAAGTCTGGCAATTTTCAATGGTAAATTCCGTCTTGGTCGTATCTACATCTCCCCAAGCGAAATAGATGCCACAATCACTCTCCGTTTCAGCACCAACATTCATAGGCGACCAAAACACGCTCAACCCTAAGTCTACGTAGGGATGTTTGTTGATAAGACCATCATAGGGATTAGTCTGTTCGGTTGTTTCACCAGATGAAGAGCAACCCAAAAGCGCACAACAGGCGCACACAAATGCAAATAGATTTTTCTTATTCATAAGTTCGTTCACATTTAGATAAATTTACCGTTGCGAAAGTACAACAAAGCCATTGAAGGAGCAAATTTATCGTAATATTTCCGCCACGAATCGTCTTGAATCTTCCACTGATTACGCCCCTTTTAACCCATATAAAGCACACAAAAAACAAGAAAAAGATAACACAACGACAAGAACAGCGCTACAGAAAATCTAACGTGCAGGTTGGGTGACGTTAGAAAAAAGCGTATCTTTGCACGCAAATAATTGTTAACCACGAGGGGAAGGTTTAGACCGACTCCCTATTTAAATGAAGACAGAAATGAACGTTCTCGAACTGAGTGAACAAGAAATTGGGCGCCGTCAAGCGCTACAGCAGTTGCGCGACATGGGTATCGATCCCTACCCCGCAGCTGAATATCCCGTGAATGCATATTCTACAGACATTCGCGAAAATTTCAAAGACGAAGACGAACCTCGCCAAGTGTGCATCGCTGGTCGTATGATGAGTCGCCGCATTATGGGTAAGGCTTCGTTTGTAGAATTGTTAGACTCAAAGGGTCGCACACAGGTTTATGTAACGCGCGACGCGATTTGCCCTGGCGAAGATAAAGAACTCTACAACACCGTATTCAAGAAATTGCTTGACTTGGGCGACTTCATCGGCATCAAGGGCTACGTATTCCGTACGCAAACGGGTGAAATCTCAGTACATGCTGAGGAACTTACCGTTTTGGCAAAGAGCATCAAACCCCTTCCCATCGTGAAGTATAAGGATGGCGTGGCTTACGACGCCTTTGAAGATCCTGAGTTGCGCTATCGTCAGCGTTGTGTGGACTTGGTAGTGAACGAAGGTGTGAAAGACACATTCATGAAGCGTTCAATCGTGGTGAAGACGCTCCGCAACGAACTCGATGCAGCGGGTTACACGGAAGTTGAAACACCCATTCTTCAGAGCATTGCCGGAGGTGCAAGCGCACGTCCCTTCATCACCCACCACAACACGCTCGACATCGACCTCTATTGCCGTATCGCAACAGAACTTTACCTGAAGCGCCTCATCGTTGGCGGATTTGAAGGGGTATTTGAAATCGGTAAGAACTTCCGCAATGAAGGTATGGACCGCACACACAATCCTGAGTTTACTTGTATGGAACTCTACGTTCAGTATAAGGACTACAACTGGATGATGGCATTCACCGAGCAGATGCTCGAGAAGATCTGCCTCGACGTGAATG
>CALCHM010000025.1 GCA_937901345.1 uncultured Prevotella sp.
CGACGTACCACAGCACATCCCCCAACTCGCGGATCATGTGCACTCGATCGAAGTCGTGTCCCTGATACCTGTGCTTCTTCCATGCATCGCACAACTCCCCAACTTCACCCGCCAGACCGAAAAGGCCATTCTCAATCTTCACATCAGATGTGATGGTGTTGCTTGTCCGCTGTGCAGCCCTTTGGTACTCCGCAAGAGTCATGCCATGTGGATTCCCCTGCAACCGCTTCCAAACATCAAGGGCTTCACGGATCACCCGCCGACCTTCCTCCTTGATCGACTTTTCAAGGGCTTCATTGGCCATGTTCATCGCTCTTTTGCCTCCTCTTCTGCTTGCGTAGTAGATCACGCAAGATCGCTTCCCCGTCAAGTTCCGTCAGTGCTGCGAAAAAGTCTGAGCGGAAGAACCGTTCCGCATCCATCCGCAGCCAGTTCCCAGGCGGGTTCAGCAAGATGTCGTTTTGTGCCCGTTCACAGATAGCCCCAACCAAGTTGTCAAAGCCCTTCGGATGCACGAAGCGATTTGCTGTCCGCTTGTAAATCAGTTCTTGCCCCTTGTACAGTGCGTTGTACTCGCCCAGGCAAGTCTTGCTGCAAAACTTGCGCAAATACTCTTTCTTTTCGACCTGTACCACTTTGCCGCATACGCCGCATGTGTATTCGTACATTTCAAACCTCTCTAATCTTGATCCCGTGCCGCCAGAGCATCAGCTTGCGCTTGATGATGTAGTCAGGTGTTTTGAAACCCTTCGTATCCTCTACCACCGTCTGTCCATCTTCCTCATAGACAAAATCAGCGATGTAATTGCAGGCCCTCTCCACAACCTTTCCCGCAATCCTCTGGGAAGGAATCAACTCATATCTGACCTGCCGCTGAAGGTTCTGAATTACCCCAACCTTCTCAAGCAAGAGCAATTCAGACCACCTTCGCGCCTCTTTCTTTGAATCGAAGGTCACGCCGTCACGCTGTACCTTCTTGTTGCCGTATTTGTTCATCATCAGAAGGGAAGATCCGGGTCATCAACAGCCGTCATGCCAGCAGGTGCAGACGTGTATCCAGTATCGTGCGCATCGCCGCGAAGAGGCTTGTCCTCCGGGATAGTATAGTCGCCACTGCGAACCTTCGCCGCAGACATGCAGCGCAGAGGCTTCGCCGTCCAGCCGTGCTTACCGTTGTACTCCCATTCCTCGTTCCGGTAGATGATGCCAACCGTCTTGCCGACAAGGCTGTTCTCGTTCCAGTCCCACTTATAGCCCTGATTGGAGTTCTCAAAGCTGGTCACCATGCCCTTAAATGCGCGCTTCGTGGCTTCATCCTTATCGCTACCGTCATCCTGCGGAATCCAGACGCGCAGCACACCGCGCCACTTCTTCTGATCGTTGCTCTGCCCCTGAAAATCACGGGCGTAAAAGCTGGTGTGCTCACCCTCTGCGATGTCGTACAGAATCGCCAGCTGGTCACCCGTGCTGAAGTGGGCAACGTTGACCTGCTTAACCTTGCACACATACGCACCAACGGGCAACTTCTCCCGAACGCTGTACTCCTGAACCTGCTCCCAATTATTAGGCTTGCGAATCATATCTCTTTTCCTCCTTAAAATTCTGCGAGTACCTTCAGCACTTCCGCAATGTCGTTGTCAATGTACTGCTCTTCATATGCCCCCATCGGGGTCTTGGTAGTGGAGAAGTTAGCCTTCGTTTCAAAGACGTGCTTCCCGTCGATCACCTTTGCCAGCAGCACCACAGGGAACTTGCTTTCCAAGGTGATCTTGTCCAGTTTCTTGCCGCTGGTCTTGATTCGGGTGAACATGTACCCGTTTTCGTCGTGGTCAGTCTGTGTATGAGCCACAAAGATCACAGTCAGGTCATCTCGCATCGTCAGCGCATAGTCGATGATGTCGTAGATCGCCACCGCAAGGTCAAGCCACTTGTCATAGCCCTTTTCCTTGCTCCGACGCATCTCATCCGCAACCATGATGCCGTTGATCGTGTCAACAATGACAGTCTTGATGTGCCTGGTCGACTCCTTGTCGTTGATCGCATGCAGCAGACGCAGTACAAACGCCTGATCATCCGTGCGCGTGTAGTTCTTCGCGTCCGTGTTGTACTGTTGCCGCCAGCCGCGCCAGGACAAGCCCTTCTTGTCACAGTCGATGTAATAGGTGGATGCCGGGTCAAGATTCCGCATCGAAGATGTCTTGCCCGACCCGCTTTCACCCATCACGCAGATGATGTTCGCCATTCTTACAGCCTCGCTTCCGCAGTTTCATTTGCCTTCGCGGCCTGTTCTTCAGAAAACCGCGCCAGGTCTTCCTGCGCCATCAGTTCGCGCAGGGTTTCAAGCTTTAAGTCATTCCCCATGTAGCGATCCGCTTCATCCATCACGATGATTTGCAACGTCTTGTACATCTCGCTCTTCTTCACTTGTATTCGCCTCCTAAATACTCGTCGAAAGTTTTGCACTTTGCGAAAATGATTCGGTTGTTCACCCACCGTTGCAGCTTCCGCAACACATGACCTCTGGGCAGGTTGCTCTTGTCGTAAACCATCGCATACGCCCAATAACCGATCTCTCGCAGCGTGTATATCCGTTCAAGGTCTTGTTCTAACGTCGTATCGAAATTGACCAACACATACACAATCAAGTCCCTGTCGCGAATCCCTGTGATTTCCTTGAACATTCTGAATTTCGGAAGTATGACTTCCTTGTCTTCAATGCGATCCCATGCAAAGTGTAGGTTCTTCAACTTGATCTTCTTCAGCATTTCTGCTTTCTCAGGTGTCATCAGTCGAATGTCAAGCCCTTGGTTGAAATCGACTTTTGCCTTGCTGTCGATCAATTGCTGAAGCAGGTCTTTCCACTGCCTGCATGCAAGGATGTTCGGATCACACAGGACAATGTTCTTCTGCCCGTTCCAGAACTCATGGAGGTCAGCCACCTTCCGCGATGCTCTGCCTTCCTTTGCTTCCACATGGCAGAAGCTGCATCCCCGTGGGCAACCCCTCGTAAGGAAGCCATACGCCGTGTCTGTAATGCCGTACAGCGAATAGTCAGGGAAGATATGCTCCACTTCAGCCGGGAGCGGGATGTCCTTCGACTTGTCGAACACTTCCTTTCCATCCACAAGGCTGATGCAGTATCCGCTGCCGCCCTTGATGATTTCGTCAGCGTCAATGCAGTACTGATAATCTTCTGTAAAGCTGAACACTTTCGACAGGTAAACCCTGTCGCAATGCCCGGTGAACATCGGATCATACCATGTCACTTCATCGCCTTGTTTCTTGTGCCATGCTGACAGCTTCATCAATGGGATGTTCGGATAATTGTGCCCGTCTACGTCTATCAATCCTACTTTCAGTTTCTTCACCTCTTTCTTCTATTGAAATGGGGTCAGCGTTGAAGACCTATCATTCCGGGATCAGGTCATCTATAGTCATCTGTGCATCATCAAGTTTGAAGTGTAAGTCGATGTCCGAAAACCGCTGTGTCCTGTTGAACAACTCCGTGCATTTGTTTGGGAGTGCTTGCAGTTCCAGCATCTTTTGCCACAAATCCTTGTGATGGTCGTACAGATGCCGAAGTTCCTTTTCTTTTGCATTCGGGCAGAACCAGCAGCCGCCGCGATTGGTAAATTCGTAAATCGGAGACAGAAGGCCGTGCCTTTTGCACAATTCCCATGCGTCACGCTCTGTGTAGCCGTACTTGTCCAGCAGGGAAACCCGCTTGCCATCCAGTCGTATCAGACGATCCTGTTCATCTTTAGCAATGCCGATGTACTGCACAGTGTCATCCGGCAGACTGTTTATGTACTTCCTGATCGGAGGCAGCTTGCAGTCACGGCAGATAGAGCAGATACCGCACAGCGGAAACCCTCTTATTCTTCCTTTGAGTTTCCCTCTTGTTATTTCACAAGTGAAGTGCTTCACATAAGACCAGTCATTACGCAGCACCACTGTTTTGATTCCGTGGCGTTCAAATGCCGGGATTGCCTTTTCGTGGATGAAGTCGATATGTTCAGGGATTTCTCCGCTGATCGTGTCATCAAACATGACCTCGCAATACGCGACTTCATCAAGTGGTTCTCCATGTTCAATCGCCAGCAGCACCGTCGCAACGCTGTCCTTGCCGAAAGAGCAGGATGCAATGTGCTTCATGCATGCTTCACGCTTTCGCTATTCCCCAGCTCTCTCTCCACGCCATCCTTCGGCACAAACCGAAGCGTGATCTTCGCGTCGTACTTGTCGGAGAGAATTTCCGACAGCACCTTCGCAATTCTGTCCTTCAAGTTGGGCGGATAGTTAAGCCCCATCAGTTATTCCTCCGATCTCTTGTCAGTTGTACTTCGACTCATCCTCAGTCGAAATCGCGTTCACTTTCCGTTGTTGCAATTCACAAATTATGAACTTTTGTGGTAAAAAAATATCGACAGATTTCTTCGGGCGGAATGCCGAGCAGCGTTTGAGCCGTGACAATCTCATTTGAAGTCCAAGGCGTTTTTCCGTTCAGTTTCATGGACAGACTACCTGTGGACATGTTCGCCGCTATCGCGAATTGCTTGCGAGTTCTGTACTTTGCAACAATCAGACCGTTAAGGTCGCTGAAATCAAACCCCATATACGCACCTCCTTTCTGCTCAATGATTCACATTCTGTGATGTGAGTTCAGCTTTTGTGAACCTCACGAGATTTATTATACTGAAAAAGTTTTATCTGTCAAGAGGAAATTTCACTTTTTTTGAACAAAATCTTGAAAATGTGAACCGTTTGTGTTACAATATATTTGAATCTAAAGCGAGGAGGTGAAAATATGAAGGAGCTGTTGAAGGATCGGTTGCGTCTTGCTATGGATTCGAAAGGACTAAAAGCTGTAGACTTGTGCGAAAGAGGGAACATACCAAAGTCAGCGATGTCCTACTATTTGAGTGGTCGCCAGGAACCAAAGAGCGATAGGCTATACTTGCTTGCGAAACTTCTTGACGTTTCGGAAGCATGGTTGCTTGGGTATGACGTTCCAATGGAAAGATCTCCCGATCAGAAAGAAGCAGATGAAATGGCCGCTCTCTTCGGTCGCATAAAAAAAGACAGGGATTTCAAGCAATTGATTTTCCACATCAATCGTTTGACCCCTGCTCAACTGGATGCCGTTAAGACTCTGCTGGTTGCTTTTCCAGATTAACTTCGTTCATCAATAGTGTGTATATGTAGTTGAGCAACTTTTCATCAGTGGTATCTAATACCGTGGTGATAATCGTTCTTTTGAGGTAGTCAGCGTATGTCGCTGGTGTTCCTTGAAGTAATGCGATCAGTTGGTCAATTGCGCTCATTGTGTGATAATCTCCCTTCAATCTTTGTGGCAAACACACGTTCTAATTGCCTGAAAATATTGTAATGTATGACAGCTTTACAAATCAATGGTAAGTGTTGCCACGATGGATAAGGGAAAGGCAGGAGCGGCGCAGCACCACCCGTTCCGCCCCTGCCAGCCCGGAATGATAGGTCATCTCTGACCCGCCTTTAGTGTAGCATCAGCAACACTTTAGCGCAATAAACAGATTTGAAAAGCGGATTGCTACATTCACAGCGTAGAATATCATTTTGTATACAGTTCAATCATAAATGAAAAGCGAGGATTTACAAATGTTTGATAGATGCATCACTTGTCAGCGTATCGGGCAGGATTGTGTGCCGAATCTCCTTGCGTTACCGTGGAACGACCTGCTTAACTGGTGGAAGGAACGACAAAAGTTTTTAGGCTGGACGAATCAGGTCTTGTCCGATAAAAGCAACATACCAGTTGGCACAATCAACCGCATAAAGTCCGGCGAGGATGACGCGCGTTACTCAACCATGCGCAGTATTATCCATGCGCTGCTTGGCAGCTATTCCGTCGAATTTCCATGTCAGAAGAAGCTGGATCAGGAATTTGCCCACATAGAAACACTTGAAAAACAGTGCAGTGAATTGACCAGCGCAAACGACGCACTTGTAGCAAAGATGCAAACTATAGAGGAAGTACACAGGAAGGACGTTGCTGCTATCCGTGCAGAGTACAGGGAGCAGATTGATTTTCTGAAGGAGAACAACGCCTTCCTGCGCGAACGTTTTCAATGGCAACAGGAGCATATAAAGAATGACTAACCAATGAAAAGGAATGATTCCCAATGACAATACTACGCGCTGGACTATACGAGCGTGTTTCAACAGAAGAACAAGCACTAAGAGGCTTTTCGATAGAAACACAGATTGATAACCTAACAGAATACTGCGAGAAAAACAGCCTGAAAATCGTGGATCACTACACGGACGAAGGTATATCCGGCGCGAAACCTCCGCTGAAACGCCCTTCCCTGCAACGCCTGCTGGATGATGTGCAGGCCGGGAGGATCGACATCATCCTGTTCACAAAACTGGATCGCTGGTTCAGGTCGGTGAAAGAGTATTTCAAAGTGCAGGAAGTTCTCGACAAGCACGGCGTACAGTGGAAGGCAATCCATGAAAACTATGATACTACTACTGCAAACGGACAAATGGCAATCACCATCTTCCTTGCCGTTGCCCAGAACGAGCGTGACCGCACAGCAGAACGCATCAAGGTCGTGTTTGAGCACAAGCGCAAGAACAAGGAAGCTTGCTTCGGTGGCCCGAACAAACCGATGGGATACATGAAGCAAAAGGACGAAAACGGCATTGTGCGTCTTGTCAAAGACCCGGCAGAAGAACAGATGACGCAGGAGTTCTGGCACATCCTCGTCAAGCAAAACAACCTTGCCGCCGCAGTTCGACACATGAACACGGTTTACGGCGTAGCAAAAGCACATAAAACATGGTTGCGAATTGCGCGTTCTCCGTTCTATTGTGGAATGTGGGAAGGCGTAGAAGAATTTTGCGAACCGTATGTCAGCAAGGAGGACTGGCTGATGGTGCAGGAAGAGGCAAACAGAAGAAGACAAGATACCAAAGCAAAGGGAGTATACCTGTTTTCCGGCATGATCCGTTGCCCAGAATGCGGGAACATTTTATGCGGGACATATAAACACAACACTCGCAAGGGTGAAAAATACCGTTACCAAAGTTACCGATGCCGTTTCAAGTTTACGACGTGTACCTATAGGCATTCACCGTCTGAAAAGAAGGTTGAAAAGTATCTGTTGAAGAATCTGCGCGACCTACTTGAAAAAGAGATCGTCGCCGCAGAAGTTGAAAAAGCTAAACCAAAGCCTAAACCGAAAACAAACATCAAAGCATTGAAGGAACGTCTTCGTCGCCTGAACGTCACTTACATGGCAGGAAACCTGACGGATGAAGAATACCTGAAAGAGGACGCAGAGTTGAAAGCTCTGATTGCTAAAGCGGAACAGGATGCACCGCCCCCCGAACGAGATCTTGAACCACTACGGGAGATATTGCAGACTGATTTTGAAAAAATCTATCTCACCCTCACCGATGAAGAGAAGCGCCGTTTCTGGCGGGGCATCGTCAAAGAAATTGTGTTCGACAATAAGGACATTGTAGACGTGATATTCTTGTGAGGTAACATGAACAACAAGATTCAGCAGCTCCAGCACATCATCAATACTTCCAGTCGGATTGTAGCCTTCACAGGGGCTGGATATAGCACGGAATCTGGTGTTCCAGATTTCAGGAGTCGTGCGCAAAATAAGGGGTCTTACACCCATATCTCAACAGAGATAGTACCGTAAGACCCCACTAAAAAGGACGGATAAAATGGATACTTATAAGGAAATTCAAAGAAAATATATGATGAAGGAAATCACAAAGGAGGAATACGAGAAAGCGAAGGACAGACACCTCAGAAGGTTGTTTGACCTGTACTGCATGGACTTACTGACAGAAGAGGAATTCCGCAAGATGGCAAACAGCTAAACAAAGAAAAAGCAGGATGGCACAAAATCCATCTTGCTTTTTTTGTTCTTTCGGTCTATAATGCTGTCAGAAAATTCTGCATATGGAGGTTAATATGTGGTTGCTTGGTTTGTTCGGAAAGAAAAAGAAAAAACGCACTGCTGCCGCCAAGAAATCAGCGAAGACTAATGCTTCTGGCGAACGCATGGATCGCCTGACTCGCAAAGGCGATTTACCATACGGATGGTCGTATGCAAACCGTGAATTCACTGCGAAAATTGAAAAAGAAAGCAAGTTCTTCTTCGACGCATATTTCACGTCGAAAAGAAAAGGCATGCTGCAAGAATACGCAGCATTAAAGTCTCTGATAAAGTACATTGAAGATGTGACCAAGCTATGCAAGCGAAAAGGTGAGTGCTTTGCATATTGGGCTTCGTGTATGGTTGCTAATCCAAAGCAGCTTTCCGAATACAAATCTAAACTGAAGCGGTTAGAAGAAAAGATAAAAAGCACAAAGAAATAAGGCCGGAGGCAAACGCCCCCGGCCTTTCTCATTCCCCGCGATGGAGATACTCCATCTTGTCCTTGATACCCTTGATCTGTTCTTCCACAGCAGGCATTCGCTGCGCAAAGTTGTTATGCGCTCTCACTTCTCGCGTCAACTCCTCCAGCTTACAATCCGTGACGGCCTGCTGCGTCCTCATATCCTGCCGAATCTTGTTCATTGAGGTCAGATTGGTGATGATAACGCCGATAAGTGCAAGACCGCCAGAAATAGCCGCTGCGATGATACCTTCCATACCTATCATTCCTTTCGTTTATGCTTTGTATCCAATTGCAAACCACATGATGCCAGTGTTTGTCGTGCCAGTACGAGTGACAAATGCGTCGAACCCTGTCGTTGTGATGTTCGCCGCGCCATCGCCCAGCACGGATGTACCAGGTACAGTTGTGTATGCCGTTGTAAACACGCAAGGTGCGTCCGTATACGATGTGTAAAACGTCACAGCCTTTGATGTTGGCGTGTTCGCAACTGGCGTGATGGTCACATTGCCCCACTGGATCAGCAATCCGTTACTGAAGTGAACCCATCCCGTTCTGTTCCCGTGCGTGACATCTCCGCTTGTGATGAACTCATCGCCACCATTTGCCCGTGTCACCTTCACGTTCGCATCAAATACAAGGTTCTGCGTCCCGCTCAGATACCGCCAGATACCATGTGACCTTGCCGTGTCCCAACAGCCGATGGATGTCACGCTGTTTCCCGCTCCCCCATACAGCTTGCAGTTGTGGACATTGGTTGCGCCATCAGTTGTCTGGAAGTAGATGTCTTTTTCTTCATCAGACTTCTTGATACCGCCCATGTATACATACTGATTGATGCTGAGTGGCAAGTCGATTTCCATGCCGTTTTCCACTTCGGATACCTTACCGAAGGCCACACCTCTGCCGCTTGCATTGAAATCCAACAACGTGAAGGCCGTTGGAATCTCTGTCTGACTGCGAATGGTGGTGAAGCTGTCCGTGATGGAAAGCCGCAAATCATAGCTGCTATCAACGCTAAAAAGCCCCTTTGCGCTGATGTGGGACGTGTTGACAGCATATCCCGTGCCATTTGTCAAGGCCGTCCATGTGGTGCTGCTGGAAGGCTTGTATTCAATGGTGTAGGTGTTCGCGTTCTTGCTGTTGACAGAGGCGATCGAGTATGCAAAAGACACCTTTGCAAAAGTACCTTCGTAGTTCTCCGTTCCGTCTGCAAGGCAACGTGCCGCCGTGATGCTGGTGATCTTCGGCGCAGCGTAGGCCACCACAGTCCACGTCTTTGTAAAAGTCGCCGTCCTGCCTCTGCTGTCCGTGATCGTAATGACAGCGGAAGCCGTTCCGCTCTTTGTGATGGTGGAAGTGGTAGGCGTTGCTCCCGTGTAGGTCTTGCCCTCAAAGACTGTCTTGTAGGCCGTGATGGTAGACCCCAGGTTGCCAGCAGCCGTGATGGTGAACTTCGCCTTCGACTTGCTTTGCACCATGTTACCGTAGGTGCTTTGGTTGGTCGTTGTGTCCGCCACGGCCACGGAGGAAATGGTCGGCACAACCGTTGACGGCACAGTCAGTGTGAAGTTCTTCGACACCGCAGAGCCAATCTTCGTGCTGCCGGAATAGGTCGTGACCGTTACCTTCGCCGTTCCGCTCGTTGCGGATGGGATCGCATTCAGCCAGGATGTCGGTATGGCGTAGCTGGTAGACGTGCCGACTCCTGTTGTGGTCTTTGAGTAGCTGCCAAAGCTGAAGACAACTGTGTGCGTGAAGCCGGAAGACTTCCTGCTGATCTCCACTGTGCAGGTATTCGTGCCATTCACGCTGACGGAGGATGTCACGCTGCTGATGCTGGATGCCCTCGCAATCGTGTTGAATGTCCCATTGCCGGAAGCCGTGATATTCCCGTAGTACGTACCCGACAGCGTGACATTAATGCCAGCAGTTGCGGAGAAAGCACAAGTCTTTGTGCCGTCTGACGCATGCGAAACCGTGACCGTCTTCGTATAGATGGTCTTCGTCTGATTACCAGACAAGGCCGCTGTGAAGTTGAACGTGTATTTCGTCCCGTTGATGGTCAGGCTTCCGCTCTTGCTTGCGCTGGAGTTGATGGTGTAGCTC
>CALCHM010000026.1 GCA_937901345.1 uncultured Prevotella sp.
CGATAATTTCCTTCTTCTGTTGTTCCAATTCAGCTTCGATAAGAGCCTTGTGAGAAACAACAACGTTCTTGAATTCCTGGTTGATCTTAACCACCTGGAATTCCATTGTCTTACCAACGAATACATCGTAATCACGGATGGGCTTAACGTCAATCTGAGAACCGGGAAGGAACGCTTCGATGCCGAATACGTCAACAATCATACCACCCTTAGTGCGGCACTTGATGTAACCCTTAACGATTTCTTGTGATTCGAGAGCAGCATTAACGCGATCCCAAGACTTAGAAGCACGTGCCTTATTGTGAGAAAGAAGGAGCTGACCCTTTACGCCTTCGAGGCTTTCAACGTAAACTTCAACTGTATCACCTACAGCGAGTTCGGGGTTGTAACGGAATTCAGAAGCGTTGATGATACCATCGCTCTTATAACCGATATTAACTACAACTTCGCGCTTGTTAATAGCCTTAACAACGCCATCAACCACTTCGTTTTCGCTTACGCGACCGAGGGTTGTTTCGTAGGCAGCTGTGAGCTCTTCGATGCTCTTTTCACCTGCTACGTTGCCGCTTTCGAAAGATTCCCAATCGAAATCAGCCAAGGGAGCTACATTCTTAAAATTTTCCATTTGTTTGTTTTGTTTTGAAATTAAACAAGTTAGACATTATGTTTCTTATTTGCGCATCCACCTCATAGGTGAAATTTGCAATTCGGGTGCAAAATTACAACTAATTCTTTGATTGAAAAAATGTTTGCCTTCCTTATTTTCTGAAATACACGTATTTTCTGCTAGTTGTGTATGAGAGTGGAGGGAAACTACATCAAGAATCTCGTACCATAATAACTTCGTACCCCCTTTTTTGCAATTCAGATATTTTGAGGGAAAGATTGTTGTTAATAGTGGAGCGTAGAAATGTTATGTAGTATCCAGATTTAGTTTTGTCAAGGAAAGATTCTTTGAATATCTCTGTAATGACTACGGCATCTTCATCGTAAGCAACGAAGAAACCTCCATAATCAAACAAGTAGAGTGCTTGTTTCTTTTCTTTAAGTTGTAAGAAATCTTTATGCAACATACCTGCGTGGATGTATTCAACATCATATTTTTCTTCATTGTTGGTTTGAGGGAGTTGACTCATATTATTAGTTTTTGGTTTAATGGTTATTTCTAAATCTAATGCTTCGCAGAGTTTTTCGATGTTAGAGATTCTTAAATCTCTTCTTCCAAGTTCAATATCAACAATGTAAGGTGCGTACTTGCCTATTTTATCTGCTAATTCTTTTTGTGACAGACCTTTTCGCATTCTAGCTTCTCTAAATAAAGTGTAATTCATAATTAATTCCTTTTTAAATTTCTGCAAAATTACAAACAATTATATCAAATACAAAATATTATATATTTAAATTCACGAGATACAATCTATAATATAGTTCAGTTTTAGGTGTGCTTTTAGACGCCTTCAGCGTCATTGATGATTAGTGATTCATAACTTAAGCAATTGCTATATTATTGCAAAAAATAACCTTATATAATATGGAGTGTTCCCCGAAAAATAGTAAATTTGTGGGTAGAATGTAAAACCTAAATTCTTTACCGATCATGTACACCCTTATTGCCGATAGCGGAAGCACAAAGACCGAGTGGGCACTCTTGAATGAGCGTCAGATGATTCGTACGCTCACCACGGAGGGGATGAATCCCTTTGTTATGGACGATGCCGCCATTCTGCGCATTTTGACGGAGCAATTATTGCCTCGCTTGAGTGAGTTGCGACCTGAGCGCGTGTATTTTTATGGTGCGGGGTGTAAGGACCATCAGATTGGGCGCATACGGCGCTTATTAACCGATGTTTTAGGAGCACAGAAGGTGGAAGTAGCGAGCGATATGTTGGGTGCGGCGCGAAGCGTGTGTGGTAAGTCGGCAGGTGTGGTGTGCATCATGGGTACGGGGAGCAATTCGTGCTTGTATGATGGTGTGCACATTGTTGCTAACGTGTCTCCCTTGGGGTATATCTTAGGGGATGAAGGTAGTGGTGCCTCTCTGGGCAAATTGCTCGTGGGCGAGGTAATGAAAGGTGATTTGGGGTATTTGCGTGAGCAACTATTTGAATCGTTAGGCATTGACGAAACCTCCCTGATTGAGCGCGTATATCGCAAACCGTTGGCCAATCGCTTCTTGGCGAGTTTGACACCCTTCCTTCACGAACACCTTAATGATTCGAGGGTGCGAAAGGTCGTGGTGGATGAATTTGTACGCTTCTTCCATCGCAATGTGCGACACTATGCACGCCCAGATTTAACCGTCAATTTTGCGGGAAGCATTGCATGGTGGTTTGCTGATGAACTCAAAGAGGCTGCTTCTGTTGCGGAATATAAGGTAGGTCAAATTATCCAAAAGCCCTTGGAGGGATTGGTGGAATATCACTTGGGGTAGCATTTCTTGTATTGCGTGGAAATTCCCGGTTGCAATTACAGGTTGATTACAAGGATTTGCACAATGGGATGGAGCATGTTCAAGGAGGTCTGCTTAGAGAAAAGAAAAAAGGTGTCACGTCAAGCATGGCGTGGCACCTTTATTGCGTTTTTTTGTAGAAGGGGATGGAAATGTTAGTTCATTTCATTCTCTTCCTTCATGTCAATTTCTTGTCTGTCCTTGTCGTAGAACTTATATTCAAGGAAGGAGAGTTGTTGGTTGGGGATGAGATGTACTCCGAACCCATATTTCAACTTCCAAAGTAGTTTACGAGATAGGAATCCTTTGTTGATGTATGCTTCTACGAATGGGTGAATGTGGAGGTAGAACTTCTTTATTTTTAAGCGGTTGACCATCATGTCGATTTTGTTTTCAATCATATCGACAAAGAGGAGGCTTGCTTTGATTTTACCTGTTCCACCACATGTTGGACACGTTTCTTCGACATTGATATTCATGGCGGGGCGCACACGTTGTCGGGTGATTTGCATAAGTCCGAACTTTGAGAGCGGTAGGATGTTATGCTTTGCTCTGTCGTGTTGCATATTTTCGCACATGCGCTCGTAGAGTTTTTGGCGATTCTCTGCCAATGCCATGTCAATAAAGTCCACCACAATAATACCTCCCATATCGCGCAAACGTAATTGGCGTGCCAATTCGTCGGCGGCTCCAAGGTTGACATCTAAGGCGTTCGCTTCTTGTCCGTCGGGGGATTTTGAGCGATTGCCACTATTGATGTCCACAACATGTAGGGCTTCGGTTTGCTCAATAATCATGTAGGCGCCGTGCTTGTAGGTGACGGTTCTGCCCAATGATGATTTGATTTGTTTGGTGACTGAATAATTGTCAAAGATGGGTACCTGACCTGTGTACTTCTTCACGATGCCGGCACTTTCGGGGGAAATGAGCGTCACGTAATCCTTAACCTCGTTATAAACATGTTCATCGTTGATGATGATGTTTTCATAGGACGGGTTAAAAAGGTCGCGAATCATTCCGACGGTGCGACTTGTCTCTTCAAATACGCATGCGGGGCATTGCTGAACTTGACGTGCGCGCGCTACGGTGTCTTCCCAGCGCTTCAGCAATACTTTTAATTCTTGTTCGAGTTCGTCAACGCGTTTACCTTCAGCAACGGTGCGGATGATGACACTAAAATTCTTAGGTTTGATGGAGTGCATCAATTGTTTGAGGCGTGCGCGCTCACTATCGCTCTTGATTTTTGTAGAGACATTAATTTTGTCGGCAAAGGGAATGAGCACCAAGTAGCGTCCTGCAAAAGAAAGTTCGCACGTGAGGCGAGGTCCTTTTGTGTTGATGGGTTCTTTGACCACTTGCACCAAGATTTCTTGTCCTTGCTTGAGGTGATCTTGAATCTGACCTTCCTTTTCAAGAAGAGGACCTGCTTGGATGCGTGAAATTTGAGGTTGGTGTTTCCCTGCGCGCAGAATGTCTGTAAATTTTTCAAGCGCTCGGTAGTGTGTTCCAAGGTCGAGGTAGTGGAGAAAGGCGTCTTTCTCGTGTCCCACATTCACGAAGCATGCATTGAGTCCTGGCATTATTTTTCGAACTTTTGCCAGGTAGATGTTACCAACCGCAAAATTTTCTTCTCGTGCCTCTTGTTGAAATTCCACGAGTTTTTGGTCTTCCAAGAGTGCGATAGATATTTCTTTGGGTTGAACATCAACAATAACTTCGCTTTTCATTATGTGTTGTTTGTTTATTGATTGTTTTCTTCGAGAGGGGAAGAAGGTGTTTGATATTCCTAGAACTTCTAGATTCCTAGATATTCTATACGTTCTACATGATTTATGTAATCTAAAAAACCTGGATGTTCTAGAATCTAGAAATTCTTGATGCTACCCTGATTTTCCCCTTTGTGAAGCCTCAATCACTTAATACAAGTAAGAACAAACCTGAACACCCGTAGAGATTATCAAGTTTGTTCTTAATTCCTTTAGACAAGCAAATGTTTACTTGCTCTTATGTCTGTTCTTGCGTAATCTTTTTTTACGCTTGTGAGTAGACATTTTGTGTCTTTTTTTCTTCTTTCCGTTAGGCATAATAGTAGTAGTTAAAATGAGTAAATATTTTCTTTATTACTTGATATCCTCCATGAAAGTCTTCGCGGGTTTGAAGGCGGGGATATTATGTTCGGGGATGATGATAGTTGTGTTTTTAGAGATGTTGCGTGCTGTTTTTTGTGCGCGCTTTTTCAAAATAAAACTACCAAATCCACGGAGATAAACGTTTTCACCCTCTGCGAGTGATTCCTTCACACTAGTCATGAATGCTTCCACTGTAGTGAGGATTGTAGCTTTGTCGATACCAGTCTTTTGCTGGATATCGCTTACGATGTCTGCCTTAGTCATCTTTAGGTTCTTCTTTTATAGTTTGTTATAAGTCTAGATGCTTTCTGTTTAAGCGAGTGCAAAATTATACTTTTTACTTGATAAGAAGAAGTCTTTTGCAGATTATTTTTTTAGTTTTCAACGAACTACGCTATTTGGACCTCAAAAAAGTACTTTTTATTGCACTACAGGTATCTTATTTATGCGGTTGATGTGACGTCCACCTTCAAATTCTGTGTTCAAGAATTCGTCCATAATTTCCTTTGCGGTGTCCGTATCGATGTAGCGACCGGGCATAACGAGCACGTTCGCATCGTTGTGGAGGCGTGTCATGTGGGCAATTTCGGGTATCCATACAAGAGCAGCACGAACGTGAGCATGCTTGTTGAGCGTCATTGAGATACCTTCACCACTACCACAGATGGCGATACCCTTACTTACTTCACCGTCCTTCATGCCAAGGGCGAGGGCGTGAGCAAAGTCGGGATAGTCGCAAGACGCTTCGCTATCTGTGCCGTAATCCTTATAAGCAATGCCCTTAGCGTCAAGATATTGCTTTACGTATTGTTTGAGTTCGAAACCCGCGTGGTCGCTTGCAAGTCCAATAATTGTAGTCATATTCTCTTATGGTTTTGAGGTTGAGAGACCTGATGTTCAGAAGTTCTGGTGTTCAGAAGTTCGATGTTCTGATGTTCAGAGGTTCTGAAGGTTATTCAGCCAAGAACTTCTTAATCTCTTCGCGCATGTTTGCAGGAGTGAAACCTAACTTTTCGTCAAGCACCTTGAAAGGAGCAGAGAAACCGAAACTTTCAAGACCATAAACCTTGCCATTCGCACCAACAAGACCTTCAAATGTTACGGGGAGACCAGCCGTGAGGGCGAAAATCTTCTTGTCCTTGGGGAGTATCTTTTCTTGATATTCCTTGCTTTGACGACGGAAAAGACCTTCACTGGGGCAACTAACAACGCGAGCTGTGATGCCATCTTCCTTCAAAAGGTATGATGCTTCAGCCAAAGTAGATACTTCAGAACCGCTACCTACGAGGATTACGTCGGGATTTTCAGCTTCAACTACATTGTAAGCACCGAAGCGTACCTGTGAGTAATCTGTAGTTTCGGGGAGGTCGTTGACATTCTGACGGCTGAAAATGAGAGCAGTAGGAGTGCTCATATTTTCCATAGCAATGCGCCAACATTCAGTTGTTGCGTGACCATCGCAAGGACGGAATACGCGCACTGAATCCAAACCGCTATGGTTGCGGAGTTTTTCCATGAGGCGGATTTGTGCTTCCTGTTCAACGGGCTCGTGAGTGGGACCGTCTTCACCTACGCGGAATGCGTCGTGACTCCATACGAACTTCACGGGAAGTTCCATGAGCGCAGCCATACGGATGGCGGGTTTCATGTAGTCAGAGAATACGAAGAATGTACCCATTGCCGTGATGATACCTCCGTGGAGTGTCATACCGATACATACGCAAGCCATAGTCAATTCAGACACACCTGCTTGGAAGAAACCACCTGCAAAGTTGTCGCGTGTGATAACCGTGGTGTGCTTCAAGAAACCGTCTGTCTTATCTGAATTGCAGAGGTCGGCGCTTGACACAATCATATTCTTTACATGCTTTGAGAGCATGCTCAAGCAAGTTGCTGAAGCGTTACGTGTGGGCGCATTCTTTGCTTGTTCGATTTCACCCCAGGGGAGTTCGGGGAGTTTGCCAGCAAACCAATCCTTGACTTCGGCTGCTTTTTCGGCATTAGCAGATGCCCATGCCTGTTCTTCTGTACGACGAGCGGCAACAATTTGCTTCAACTCTTCCTTGCGTGCGGCATAGAGCGCGGCTGATTCTTCCCAAATGTGGAAGGGATCAGCGGGATCAGCGCCGAGGTTCTTCACCGTATTAACGTATGCGTCGCCACCGAGAGGAGCTCCATGGGTCGCGCAATTGCATTCGTATGAACTATTGTCTGCCTTTCGTGCACCCTTACCCATTACGCAATGACCGATGATGAGCGTGGGGCGTTTTTCTTCTTCGTTTGCGGCCTTGAGTGCGGCACGAATTTGATCGGCATCATTACCGTCAATTTCAAGCACATTCCAACCCCAAGCTTTATACTTTGCACCTGTATCTTCAGAGATGACATCTGCCGTAGGTGTAGAAAGCTGGATGTCGTTGGCATCGAAGAACATGATGAGGTTGTCCAAACCTAAGTGTCCAGCAATGCGACCTGCACCCTGGCTTACTTCTTCTTGCACACCACCATCTGAGATGTATGCGTAAATCTTTTCTTTCTTAAATCCAGGGTTGCCTGTGCGTGCATAAAGCGCCTTTGCCGCAATTGCCGCACCTACGGCATATGTATGACCTTGACCCAAGGGACCGCTGGTGTTTTCAATGCCTCTACTGAAATTCTTTTCAGGGTGTCCAGGAGTGGGAGAACCCCATTGACGGAAACTTTTCAACTCATCGATTGTAAAGTTACCAATCATTGCCAATTGTGCATAGAGCATAGGAGACATGTGACCGGGGTCGAGGAAGAAGCGGTCGCGACATTCCCAAGTGGGGCACTCGGGGTCGAATGTGAGAAACTCAGAGTAAAGAACATTGATGAAATCGGCTCCACCCATAGCACCACCGGGGTGACCTGATTTTGCCTTTTCTACCATTGACACCGCCAACACTCTGATATTGTCGGCTACGCGGTTCATGAGTTCTTTTGAATGTTCCATTTTGTAATGTTGGAAATTTGATAAATGCCCAAGGGCTGTTAGTTCATATTTTCGGCAAAATTATAGTTTTTTTTTAAGATGGCAAAGATAAAATCTCTAAGAAGTTAACCTTCGTTAAAAAATATGTCACTTGTGTGGCGCAAAATCTGAGTTTGAGAAGTGTGGTGCCTAATAATGAACTAAGAATGTAAGAATAATCTAAAAAAATGAAAAACGCTTAGGATAAGAAGGCGGTCTTCTGTTGTATTATTTGGTAAAATGTTTTCTTGTAATGAACAGGTGCCTGTTTTTTTTCAACAGAAGTGAATCGTTGCTTTTACTCTTCAAATCCTTCCTTTATCTTGTTTTTACTCTTCATGATGTAGTGAAGTTTCTGAAGAGGGACGTTGCTGACCTAACGTGTCTTCTATGAATTCCTCTAACGATAAGTTGGTGGTTATTCCTATCTTTTGGCGGAAGCGATGACGAAGCATGAGGACGCTTCTTGGGGCTATTGCCAATAGTTCCGCAATCCGCTTGTTGTCTTGCTTTAATACGATGAGCATGGAGAGAAGTTCCTCACGGCGCGTAATTGATGGTACTTTTTCACGTAGACGGGGGATAAATAGCGGGTAGAGCAATTCAAAACATTGACGGAATTTGGATTCGCCACTCGTTTGAAGTATAGAGGGAGAAAACGTTTCTAATTCTTGTCGTTTATCTTTGTCGTCTAATATGCTTTTGATTTCTTGTGCCCTAATTTCCTTCTCTGCATTCGACTGATTTAGTTGTTCCTCCAATGAAGAAAGTTTTTCGTCAGCTTGTTTCATTTGCATAATGTGCTGTTTTCTTTGTTTCAAGAGTAGCATCGTGATGATTGTAATTACGATAATTGCAAATGCGATGCAGGCAAGGAGCAAGAGTATCTGGTTTGTTTGTCTGAGTTGCGTGAGTGTTAGGTCTTGTTGTTTTTGTGTTGTTTGCATCTCAACGATGCTTTCAACGATTTTTAAGTTTAATCTCTTTTCTTTAAGCGCCGTTCTCTCTTGGAGAAGGAGTCGGGTATATCGTTCTACTTGTTCGTAATTTTTAGTTTTTAAATAATGGTTTAGGATGGGTTGATAATCAATGCGGATAAAAGTAGATGTATGATCCAGATGTAGCAGCATGTACATGCTATCTAGCATCGCTTCTGCTATGCTTGGTTGTTTCTGTTTTAAATATGTCTGTGCCAACTGGTGATATGCCTTGGCTCGGTTAATTGTGGTGGCTTGTTGGGCAACGATTTGTAACTCTTTAATGCCCAGTAGGAGAGAATCTCCTCCGAGTTCGGTTAGGTGAGTACCACGCAATAAGTTGACATCAACCATACCGCTATTGTAGGGTAGGGATTGGCAGATTTGTCTCGCGCGTTCGGCATAAGGCGCAACAGAATCGGTTTTACCGAGTTTGTGCATGACCCATCCCTTATTTATATATGTCTGAGCCGAAACCATGGCGTTCTTTACGTTCATGCTGTTTTCAACTTGTAGGGCATTGGAAGCATAAATGTCCGCAAATTCTGGTGTCTCCCAGTAAAGAAATAAGTCAACCAATGCGTGTAGACTATTGAGTTCTCCCAAATCGTCGTTCCGACGTTGTGCTTCTTGAATGCTTTGTTGAAACAAATCTAATGCCTCCTTCAGAAGTCCGTTTCGCTTATAGCGTGTTCCCAGCATTGCTGATACCCATTGCTTCCCTGATGTGTTCTTACACAAATCTGCTTGATGTAAAGCTTCTTTACACCAATTAATGACTTCTTTCTGATATTTTGGATTACTATAAAATACGGCCGCCGCATAAGCATAATCGCGAAAATAGCGTTCAGGAGTAGGGTGGGTGAGTGGTAAGGTTAATGCTTTTAGCATTGTCTCTTCGGCCTCCTTCATGTTTTCTGTGCGCGACAAAGCGTAACCTAGCACGGAGTTGTAATCTCTCAAGCATTGGTCTTGTATGATGGGAGCATTCTTTAATACTTCGCGTAAGGTGATAATGCATGCTTCGGGTTCACCCTTGCTTTGGTACGTATTCATGAGTTGCATCAGCGCTTCGGAGTAGCATTCTAAATGTCGGTTTGTGAATGCCTCCTTTTCCATGGGTTGTGTTAGATAATCTTTGAACGCCTCAATGGCTTCATCAAACCTTCCTTCTCTTTGTAAACCTCTTGCTTGTTTAAAGAGATTTTCATTGGCAAAACAGGAAAGGCATGCAACTATTAACAAAAGAGTTAATGACAATCTTTTGCTCCAATGTGTTTGGATACTATTTTGTGGTGCCATTTTAAAGTGCATGTTTTTATTGTTTCTATTTTTATAATTTGAAGTAGCACATATGCTTCTTACTCTACGTTATTTGTATATCAACCGATGCAAAATTATGTAAATTTCGCCTACGAATTCATATAAATATGTTTACAAATGTGTTTACATTTATGGATTTTCGCACTTAAATCCCGTGATATAGAATAAAATGTAGCATTCGAAAGTTTTAAAGGGTAATATCAAAGAATTAATTTTGTGAAAAATTCTAAAAAAACTCATGATGGGGTGTTGGTCGGTAGAGTTAGTTGTGTTTTTTTCTACTCTTGACTATCAAATCCTACCGTCTCCGAATCTCATCGTCTCCGAATCATTCATCTCCGTATCATTTATATATGTATGGATTTAAGATTGCAAAATGAAATGTTTTGAAGGTTGAAGTTTTTGGTTTTTGGTTTGAAGTTTTTGGTTTTTGGTTTGAAGTTTTTTGCAATTACTCGTGTCGCATAATACCGAGCAAAGATACTTGCAACTCACTCTCTATTCTATGAAAACAATGGGGAATTCTCCCCTTTGCTTATATTAACACTATTATTAACTTTTTTTAATTCATTTATTATGAAGCGTACATTCAAGGCAATTGCGGCTGTTATCGCATGTGTAATGGTATCAAGCTGTGCAACAATTTCTGCTCCTATTGCGGCAACTTCTAACCCCGTAGGTTCAAAGTGTGGTGTTGCTGAAAGCATGGTTTACTTAGGCATTTGGGATACAAACGGTGCTGAAAATGGTATTGAAAAGGCTGCTAAGCAGGCTGGTATCACAAAGATTTCTCACGTTGACTCTTACCAGACAAGCTATTTCTTTGGCGTTGTAGTTAAGCAGACAACTAAGGTTTACGGTGAATAATCGTTGACCAACACTAAAAAAGAAGAGGGAATATCTCGAATTTCCCTCTTTTTTTCTGAATGTTTGGCTTAATTTAAGTCTTGCAGAACCTCTGAGAACTCTGAGACCTCTGAGAACTCTGAGACTTCTGAGAACTCCGAGACCTCTGAAATCTCTGAGAACTCCGAGACCTCTGAAACTTTAGATTATGTCCTGCATAAGGAGATGATTCAGAAGCGCGAAATTGCAATTTGAATGAAAAAAGTTAACAAAGAACGTGTTTAATTCTTATACCTTTATAGTTGTTTCTAATTTATGAATAAATTCGTGTTGATGTGCTTGGCTTTTTGTGCCGTTTTTGTTGCTCATGCACAAGATGTGCCTTATTCAAAGTATTTAAACTTCAGTAAGCAGGAGTTTAAGGACAATAGTTTCAAGTATGATGACGATACCAACACTTGGGCCTTGCGCAAGACTGATGGTCTTAAAACAACGCTCAATGTGCTTTCCATTATTGCCGGCGCCGAGGATGATGTGCGTCCTAGCAAGAAGGATTATGCCATCGTCGTGCAAATGGGTAAAGAGGATAAGGCGGCATACGTTACGGTGAAGTTCTATAACGATGAAACCTACCACACCCTCCTTACATTCCTTAAGGATAATGGTAAGAACTTGGTAGAAACGTCGTCGGGTAAGTTGGTGAAGCATCAAGCACTTCATGGCGATTATGCGCTTGAATTGGACATGAAGCAACACGCCGTTACTCGCACTTCTTCACACACCGCTACTCGCTATATTGATAGAAAGGCAAAAAAGACACTCGACGAGTCGTATAACGAATATCAATTTACGATAACAACAGAAGTTGCTCCTTGGTCGGAATACTTAGATAGGAAGGCCGCTAAGAAGGCCAAGCGTGAAGCTAAGGGTAAGAAGAAGCAGAGCGTGAATGAATTGATGTAATTCGTGGTCACCGAACTTTATGTGTACCGATACTCCTCAAAAAGATTATCGATACTCCTCAAAAAAGACTCTTGATACTCCTCAAAGAGACTATCAATAACCCCTAGATATACTATTTGTAACTTTCAAAAAAAATACTATTCATGTTAAAAAAGTACTTTTATCTCACAATGTTGATGTGCGCATCTACATTTGCTTTCGCATCATGTAGTGATGACGATGATGATGCGCCCGTAACTCCCAACGATGCGCCTCCTGCCGATCAGCAGGTTGAAACCTCGTTTACGGAGAACCCTCGTGCTTTTGCACTTAAGTTTCATGATTACATTGGTGGTGGTGAGAACGTTAAGCGTTTGGATCCTGACACCATTCGCATCGAAATCAATGAAGGTTTGCTTACTTACCTGAATATTTCAGAACTCAAAGTAGGCGATGCTTTGAACATTTGGGAAAACATTGATTGTCCTCCTTACATCCGTGTGGTAGATGCCGTAGAGCGCACCGCTTCGGGGTATATTGTTACTACGCATGAGGGTCATATTGGCGACCTTTTCCAATCGCTTGAAGGTTGTTTTGACACGGAATTGTATAGCGATATCTCCGATCGCCCCGTGCGCCTCACAAAGCGCTCAAGCAATAAGGAGAATGACTATCAGTATGTTGACTCTGAAGAAGACTTTGAGCAGTTTGTTGATGATGAAGGTAAGATTCACCCCTTTATCATCTACACGCCTAACAATGACGAATCTCAGACGTATACTTATAGTTTGGCTGAGCATGAATATGACGAAATGGTCGATTCTATGCTCCTCACGCGCTTGGCTTCATGGGATAAGACATGGCACCTCATTAATAAGACTAAGGATCATATCAATATCTATCCTGAACGTGACGAAAAGGGAGATCCCGTTGGTCTCTTCGTTTCTGAGGCTAGTTTGTCAATCAAGGCAGACCTTGAAGTTTACTTCGAATTCAATGTCTTTGAAAGCAACCGCTTTTGGGCAAAGTTGAGCGGTGGAGTGAATATCGATGCTCCCATTCACTTGCGCTTTGGTGGCAAGCAATTGAAGAAGGAAAAGGAGATTCCCGTCTTTGAATTTACGCCCATATTCACGGCCTTTGCACTTGGTCCCTTCGTGGTTCCCGTGGTTATCCGCAATGGTTTTATCTTCAAGTATTCTGGCGAAGTTAATGCTAATCTCTCTATGATGGTGCCCTTCTACTATAATGCATCGTTTGAAACAGGTCCTAAGTATGAAGGTGGTCAATGGGGAAGTTTCAAGGCTTTTGATTGGCATGCAGGTATCAATTACGAAAAACTCGCGGTAGCTCCCGCGGCTTCACTTTCGCTTGAAGCAGGTGCTGGTTTCTATTTCCACACGGGTGCTTATTTTGGTGGCGCTTTTGGTCCGTACTTTGAATTAGGACCTCAGGCAGAAATGTCGGCAAATGCATCACTTGCGGGCAATGCGGTGAACTTCAACACTAGTGGTAGCGTATCTATTGGTGGAGAAGTAGGTGCAGAAATCAAGATTTGGAAGTTCGACCTCGGTAAGAAGAAGATTTCCTATAAGATTGCGGAAAAGGACCTTTGGGATATCGACCTCAGTTTTGATCAGAAGGACATTTTTGGTGCGATGAACCCCAAGCAATAAATTGCGTATATCCATTCATTTGACATCCAGCGGGCTACGCTGGTTGTCATTTTCTTTGACACAAAACAGACGATAAAGATTTTTTAAAGTAATAGCATCTATGAGAAACAATGCATTTAAATTACTCCTCATATTTGTAGTCACCCTCTTTACATCATGTATCGAGAAGGAGTATGTCACTAACATTGAGGCACCCGAGGCGCCTACGGATAAGAGCACTTACACCATTATGTTCTATGGTTGTGGTGGTGGCAATTTGGATTTAGCCATGGTGACAAATATTCGTGAAGCGCTTCTTGCGGGTGCTTCCGATCGTGTGAAGTTTACGGGTCAGGTTAAGTTTTCAAATAAACTTCAGGAATACGAAGAAACCGCTGGCACACAACGCTTCATTGTGGGCGCAACTCCCGAAAATTGGTACACACCCGTTGAAGTGCTTGACAAGAATCTCAAACTTTACGACCCTCAAAACTTGACCGACTTCATCAATTGGAGTAAGGAACAATGCCCCGCGGATGAGTATATCCTCCTGCTTTGGAATCATGGCGGCGGCTGGATTCCTTTTGATGATGCTCCTACCAACCGTGCGGTTGTCTACGATGATGTGTTAAATAATGAGGGGTTGACGCTCGATGACTTGGTAAAGGGCATCAAGGACTCAGGCACGAAGATGAAGATGATTTATTACGATGCTTGCTTGATGGGTATGATTGAGGTTTTATCAGGTCTTACCGAGTGTGCTGATTATGCTTTGGCGGCAAGTCATATTACTCCAGGTATTGGTGGCGATTATAACTCGCTCATGTACCATTTGAACCACTCTACAAACTTTGAGCAAGCCATTAAGGGTTATTGTTACGAAACGGTGTCTCATTGGGGCATTTTAAACAATCCTTTAGACCTTACGTTCGTTGATCTTAGCAAGATGGAAAATTTGTGGGGAGAAATCAACGTGTTGTCAGGTTATTTGGAAGAGATGATTCAGGTTGTTATCAAGTACAATAACGACCCTGAAAGTCTGACTATCGATGAGACCAGCATCGCCGGAACGTTATTGACTGCTTTGAATAATTGCTATAATTATGAAGACGGTTTTCCCTTTTATGATATTCGTCACTTCACCGAGATTCTCGTGAATGGTGGCTACAATAGTTACACGGCTAAATTGGTAGACATCTCAAGTCGTCTCAATCGTGCGTTGACGGAAGCGGTTGTTTGCAAACAAATCAATAAAGCTATACTCCAAGACTTGAACCTTTCGTTAGGTGTCACTATTGCTAATACCTTTTTCTGGGATAGAGTGGGATATGGCCCGGCATATCCCGGATTGAAGTTCCACCAAGAAACGGGTTGGGGCAACTGGATATCTGTTAATCCTTATTTCCCTACGGGTAATCCTAACCCCGACAATATCTTTAGCGATGAAGGCGAAGGTGGCGATGGAAATGAAGGCGAAGAAGATGAAGAAGGCTCTGGAGATGAAGGTGAAGGAAATGAAGGCGAAGGTGGCGATGGTGAAGAAGACGACCATAACCAAGAGTTAACGGAAGAGCAAATAGCCCTCATCCTCGAAATTATCAGCAATAGTTAGTAGGAGATATGAGTTGTGTGGGCATTCGTCTTTGCTTGAAGTAGTTGGATGAGATGCCGAGAAGATAAGAATATGGAAGGTTTGAAGCACAAGAGATCCAGGTGTGAAAACCTTTATTACACGATAGGAGGGTGTGTCGAAATGCAAATTTGGCATGCCCTCTTAAGTTGTTCTCAGAGTCCTCGGAGTTCTCGGAGTTCTCGGAGAATGGTTTAAAATAAGGCAATAATATAGGAGTTGACCCAAGAACTTTAACAGACCCCCTCCGCAACTAAAGTTGCTCGTCC
>CALCHM010000027.1 GCA_937901345.1 uncultured Prevotella sp.
TCTTACACAACTTTAGAGGGTGTGCCGAAATTTTGCATTTCGACACACCCTCATTTTAGGTAGTTATGGAGACACCATTCTATGACGTCTCTACGTTGGCTTTCCGCAAGTCGTTGTCCAAGACGTTGCTCTTCGCAGATGGATTGTATCCCTCTCAGGGAAAACATCCCGCAAGGTAGTTGTTATCCGTACTCTAAAATTCCCCTCTCTCTCAACGTTCCTCGTTCAACTTTCATCGTTCCTCGTTATCCAGCAGTTGTTCTCTGTACTCTAAAGTCATCGTGTCAACCTGAACTTCATGGTGATGCCGAAGTCTTGTGTGGTTGTGGGGTAGGATGAGGAGGTGAGGAGTGGTTCATTGAACTGACGGTCGTAGTAGGCCGTGAGGGTGATGAACTTCGAGAGGGCATAGTCGGCAGAGAGACTGATTTGGAGTGCCTTGTTGCCTGACGTTGCTTCGGAGCGCATGGAGAGGATGTCGCGATTAATCGCCGACTGATTGCGTAGTGAAAGGTCGAAGCGAATGTTGAGGCTTTGGGCAAAGCCGTTGGCATTGGTCTTCGAACCGCTGGACTTTGTTTCTCCGTCTTCCGTGCGTTGTGTGGTGCGACTTTTCACCTTGCGGACCTTGCGCTTGGGAGCGAAGAGTTTGAAATCGGCTATCTTGTAACCCATACCGATGACAAAGTCGTTAGAGCAGGTTTCGTTAATCTGCTGTGCCGTCATGGAGAGGTTTATGACGCGTGTCTTGCGATATTCTACCTTGGCAGTCATGCCGTTGTTGAAGGACATGTCCACACCGATAAGGGGCGAGAATGCCTCGTTAATGCTTACGGTAGAGATGTCGAACGGACAGGATGGTACGGGATTCCCCGTGGCTACGTCGTTGATAAAACCGATGCCTCCCATATATTCGCGATAACTGCTAAAACTGCTGTATGAACCGATGCTGTAGAGACTCTTATAACCGTGATTGATATTGAAACTCTTGAAGTAGCGCTTCATGAATGCCATCTTTCCGAGTCCAGCGTAGGACACTGTCCAGTTGGGCAAAATAGCCGTTAAGGCAGGGAAGAGTCCGAGATCCTTTTTACCCGTATAGGCCTCGAGGAAGGCGGGAATCATGACTTCTGAAGCATAGCGGTCAACCACTCCGTTTTCGGGTTTGTAAGGTTGTCCGGCAAGGGCAGTAGCTGAGGGATAAACGGCACCTTCATACTTAGCCTGCGCGCGTGCCTGATAGGTGTCGAGAAGGCCAACGAACTTATTAAACGTGGCGCTCTTGAAACCGTTGTTGGCAGAACCGCTACTTTCGAATGCCGAACCAATAGAGATGGTGGTCATGGAGAAAGAACCCGAAGCATTTGTAGGCATGCCTTCAAACATGTATTGGATGCTGTTTGACCTATTGCGGTTGCGCGAAGCGGTAAGGTCTATCTTGAAATCGCGGAAGGGTTCGAGTGTAGCCTTAAACTGGAAATCCTCCGTTTGGCTGGAAGTGGCGGGAGTGACGATGCTGTCGGAGCAGAGCAACCATCCGCGATCAACGGCCCTGGTGACGTAATCATCACCAACGAGACCGAAGGCAAAGTCAAGACCTGGTGCCATGCCGCCGCCTGTACGCTGTCCAAACATGTCACCCACATTGGGAAGGAAACCGGGGAGCGAGAGGTTATACGTGTTCTTATAACTTACGTTCACACGACGCACCATCATGAGGAAGCGTGCGCCATGTTCGGCAACCTTATACCAAAGTTGATCTTCTGCACGCTTCTTGGGAGCAACCACGAGTTTGATGCGTGCCGTGTCGCGTGTGAGAATTTCGATGCGGTTGTTGTCGAGCACCTTATACCGAATCATGTATTTCGAACCATCGGGGCGGATGGCAGTCACGCGCAACTTCTTAGAACGTTGGTTGTGGATGACGGTAAAGGTGGTGTCGGTCTTGAGCGTGTATTCCTTGACGAAGGTTTTCTTTTCGTTGCTCGTGTCCTTCTTCTTGGTCTTGCTTGAAGCTGCAAACTTCTTGTTGACATTCTTCAAGAACTTGGAGTGGTTGTAGAGTGTTTCCATGTTCAATCCACTCGTGAAGTTCACGTTGCGCGAATTGGCAATCGTGTTTCCCAACGAACTACCGTCGTCAAGATCAGCGCCACGTGTCCAGTTGTAGGTGGCATTATAAGTGACGCTTGTTTTCTGAATCCAGTCGAAGAGGGGAAGTTTGTTGATGGGCAGGTTAAACGTCACGTTTGCCTGTTGCTGATAGGTCAGCGGTGTTCCCATATGCTGGATGCTGGTCCAAATGGAGTCCTTCCACGCAGTGTATTCATCAGGGTAGAGATGTTTGTTGACGGGCGTGTAAGGTTGTTGCACTTCTGCATTCGTGGCAGATGAGAAGTTCATCTGAATGTTCTTCGTTAAGTCCCAACGCAACGAGAAGTTGCGGTTGAAGAAGAAGTCGCTAGCCCATGTCAAGGGCAAGGAGTGATTGTCGAGATTCTCCATGTCGCGCTCTTGTTGTTCGTAGTAACTACGGGTGATGTCGGTGTTGAACGTGACATTTTGTGGCAGGTAATTCAAACTAAATTCCTTGAGGATCTTGAACCATGGTGAACGACTCTTAATCGCAGACTTGAAGGGTTCGAAGGGTTTGAAGTTGGGTGAATAGTTGTAATTGAAATTAAACTTCCAGTCCTGATCCTTTTCCCACACGGTCGTTTCTCCCGTCGTGTTTCTCGAACTATAGGCATACGAGAAGGAGAAGTTTGCGGGGTCGTAAGGCATGGGAGTGCTCTGTGTAGCGATGTTGAAGCGCAATCCCGAGATGGAGAAGTTGGTGGTTTCAACCACACGTTCGGCAATATTGCGTATGGAGTCGCGCTCGGCAGGTGTTGCTCCGTCAAGAGCGTCATCCATGGTCATGTCCGTGTCGAGCGGATTGTATTTGGGAGATGTTACCTGCTTGCTATAACTGTAATAAAGCGGTGCGGTGAGTTTTACCTTTTCAGGGAGTAGGCGTCCCAACTGCACGTTCGTTGTTACGCTATATTCCTTAAGGTCGTCATCGCGTCGCTGAGCTACGGTTTCTTCAAGTCCTCCAAAACCAACCGTTTCAATATGTCCCGTCGCATTGACTGTGGCGAGGTCGGAGAGTTGGAGATTGACAGTTCCGCGAGCAGCCCATCCACCTTCGTTGCTGTACTGCTGAAGGCGGAGTTCGTTGGCCCACACTTCTACGCTCTTCACACTGCGCGAATTGTTGCGCACACCAATCATCACGGTGCGCACTTCGCCCAATGAGGGATTACCCATGACGCTCACCTTGTTGTTGGGATTGTTTTCATCGTATTCCGAATAGAGTTCGGAGTAACTTGCCAATCCCGTAGCACGATTGCGGTTGCGATTGCGCTTAACGTTGGTGAGCACACTGAGGTCGATGTCGAGCATATTGGCAGCAGGCCAAACGGCTTCGCGACCCTGATTTGAAGAGGAGTAAGTGCCTGCGGGGGTAACGGTAAGGGGAATTTCGTATTCGTAGAAATTGTTCTTGTAGTCCGAACCGAGACGCACGAAAAGACTGACGTCACCATTTTGCAAGGCTTCATCGCCAATCAAGGCATTGGCATGCGTGAACATCTGAAGGTGGCGATAGCGACGGAGGTCGAGTGTGGTGTTTTTATACACTGCACGCGCATCTCCTGTGGCAAGGTTTTCTACGGTCATGGCCAACGCTTGTTCGTTGTTTTGAAGGAGTTGTTCCTGACCAGGGTCAATAACTCGAGAAATACCAGGAGGCAAGACGTAGTTGACAGGCGCCTTCTCATTGTTTTCCTCAAAGTTTACGGCAGAGACGGCAAGCGTGCCACTCGCATCGGGTGACTTACCCGCATAGAGTGCTTGCTCGTAAACACGCCAATCACCACGAACGAGGTTGAGTGTAGCAAAGCGGAGTACAACAGGATTTTCAAATCCCGTCATGAACATGCGCATGAAGCGGATGCTGGAGAAGTCCGAAATGTTGCCTTGGCGCTTTTCGTATTCTGAGAGAGGAATGCGGAACTGATACCATGCCACTTCACGTGTCACACCATCACGCATCTTTACTGAGGCTACACGCTTGTCAACGATGTAGTTTTGGCCTACCTGCATTTGTGAGGGTTCGATGCGCACGCGATACTGGTAATACTTCTCGTATTCGTTGAGGGTATAGTCCTGATTGATATCTTCAACGTCGGGTGTTGTCTTATATGTCGTGCTATAGGATTCGGGCGACTGGTCGGTAGCTACGGAGTTTCCGTTGGGGTTGTTGATCCACTTGTAGCGATCCTTAATGCTCATCTGCACAGCATCGAAATCCGAACCACGGAAGTAGTGGTATTTGTCGGCAGAGGGAGAACTCAAGATTGAATCGTAAACCTCGGGGCGCACACGACTCTGAACCTGCTGGAGGTAATCGCGATAAACTCCCCATTCGCGCTCTTCTTCGGAGGTGAGACCGTTGTAACCCACGTCTTGAAGGTGGCGCGTATTGCCCGAAGCATTGAAGGCATAAGTCACACTATTGGCGGTAGGCACACGTCCCCATTGGGTTTCAATGTAACTGGTTGAACCATCCGTCGGCATGCTACTTTCGGTGAACTTTTTGCCGTCATGAAGCACGTCTTCAGACACTTCACCAAGGTTGAAATAGAGGTCGCCCGAGCAGTCCAAACCATTTTCGCGTGACTTGATGAAGGGGTCCATCATCCAGAATTCGATGTATTCGATGTTGGCCGCCTCAAAGTCGGAGTTATCAATGCGACGCATCATGCCGCCCCAACGTGTGCGGGGAGCAGAAAGGTGACCGTCACGATCGAGGTTGGGGTCGAGGTTATACGGACCGCGCTCGTTGGGGTAGAAGGCCAGGTTGAGCACGTTGAGCGTTGCTGACTCCTTGTAATTGATAGACTTGTTCGGGAAGAGTTCTGACTGATAAATTTCGCGCACATCAGGGTCAGAGAGTTGTACGACGTCGCCCTTGATGTGCCCCGGAGTGAGGGATGACGAACGGCGCGTAAAGAGCGGGTCAACATAGTACCAAGCAAGGCGTGCACGATTGTAACCCGAACGCACATCGTCAAGATATTGGCTTTCGGGGAAGAGTGAGGGTACGCTGGAGAGCATCCATTCTGAGGGTGTTGACACATCAATTTCACCCTTTGTGTCTTCAAAGTCGTCAATGTAGGAGGCATTGCCTTGGGCGTCAGAATTGGCACCCGCAATGAGTTGAGCGTATTCGCCCGTGATGTTGATAGACGAAGGTGCGGAACAACTCAAGAGCGGCAAGCGGTCAAGCATATCGGTGAGCCACTGACTTTCCTTTTTCCATGCGAAGTTGACGCCCCAAAGCGTGTTGTTCAAGGGTTCGCTACCCATGGGAACCTTCGTTGTCAAGGGTTTTTCACCCAAATGGAGGAAGGAACCGCCAAACTGGAAGTCGCGTGAGAAGTCGTATTGGAAATTCACCCCAAACATGGTCTTGCGCTGCATACCATAGTAGGTGTTGCTTTCGAGCGACACATTAATGTTTGTTCCAGCATCCAGCAAACTTTGATTGATGATGGTCACGACACCACCACTATAATCAACAGTGTAGTCAACGCCTTCTGTGAGGGTCATGCCATTGGCTGTTACCACCACCGAACCATCGGGCACATTATAAGCGCCGAGCGAAATTTCGCCCGACTTTGTTGCGCTGTACTTACCGGTGAGGATGAATTTGTCTTTTTCGGCAAGTTGCTTGGCAATGGTTTTGGTGGAGTCGTAGAGTTCCTGGAATACATAGCGGTCGGCAATAGCATCGTCGCCAATCACTTGGCGCAAGTAACTGCCGAAGGGTTCTACGACGGGAAAGAAGATGCGTCCCGATGACGCTTCGATAGTATAACCTTCAACGAAGTCGAAGTAGGCATTGGGGTTCTTGCGGTTGTTATTGTCCAAACGGTCGAGTCCGAGGAGTTGCAAGAGGCGCTTGTCCTTCAAGTTGGGGTCGGGAAGGTAGGTGAGGTAAACACCCGTGGTGTCGCTCAAATACTTGACGTCAAGGCGGAACTTCTCCTTCTTCACCGAAGTGGCGCCAAGCGAATAGACGTTCTTCATCATCAAGTCCCAGTTGAGCATCTGCGGTGTGTTGGCAGTGTTCTTGAGGGTTTTGACAAAGAGTGCTTTGTTGGTCTCACGAATGTCTGTGGCAAATTCACCGACTTGGTAGATTTGTCCGTTATAGGTGTATTCAAAGGCAACTGCCAATACCTGGTCGGGTTGGAGCGCGGTGCGCAAAGAGATGTAGCCGAGGGCTTCGTTGACACGGTATTCAGAAGAGGAGAGCAACTTGGCATGCTCCAACTTCTCATAATCCTCACCGCCAACCAAACCTGCAGCATCGAGCAGGGGAGTGGTGAGTGTGACATCACGTGCACCGAGAGCGTCTGTGGTCAACCACGAGTAGAGGGTGTTTGAGGTGTTAGTGGGGTTGGACGAACCGCTGCGTGTCCACAACTGTTGGTTGTACACGTCGGCTTCTGCCATATCGGTGAAGGCAACGATGTCGCGCGTATTGGTTGTGGCTGCAGATTTGTTGGTAACCCACACTTCAATGCGATTGATTTTCACACCGCTCATGACGTTGGGCAAGTTGCGCATGTTGTCATCATAGCGGTTGCGGAAGTAGTGGGCAAGGAAAAAGTGGCGATTTTCGTCGTAGTTGTTGACGTCGATTTCGAAGTCGGTGAGTTGTGTGCCTCCTTGTGAATTTACAGAGGTGGTGGATGACTTCTTTTGTGAAATCACCGTTTGGAGTTTTAATTTACCAAACTGCAAGTCGGCACGTACCCCAAAGAGCGAGGTGGCACCACGGATGAGTGACGAATTTGTGGGAAGACTGACGTTGCCCGCTTCGATGAGTTTGATGATTTCATCCTCCTTACCTTCATAGCGCAACTTCAGATTCTGAGTGTCGAAGGTGAAGGTGGCGTCAGAATTGTAATTAAAGTCCATGTTCACCTTGTCGCCCACTTTACCGTTGAGGTTCAAGTTGATCTTTTCATTAAAATCGAAGGCAAAGACTTTGCGGTTTTCTTCAGAGAGCGAGGGATTGTCAACGTTGCGCATGTTGGCGCCAATCTTCAATTCCGCCGAACCTTGTGTCTTGATGCGTACACCGCCAGGACCAAATATCTTTTCCAAGGGACCGAGGTTGAACTGCATGTCGGTAAAGTCAAACTTCTCGCGTCCTTGTTCTTCGTAGAGTTTCTTGTTTTTATCCTTGTAGAATTTGCTGAGAATGCGAGCCGATTGCCAACGTGCGTATTCTTCGCCCGACATGAAGAAGGGAGTTTCCAACCACTCTTCGCCTAATTTTGTGCCGTAACGATAGGTGCCCGATGCTTCGTCGTAATGCACCTCTGTCTTTAGATTCTCTGGCGTTTTGAGGTCGGCAGCATGAGTTTCATCCTTCATGTCCTGCACCGACGTCTTGCTTACGGCATAGCGAGATGTGGGTATGGTGTCTTCCTCAGTGACCCCAACACGCGACTTACTACCAGACTGCACCCCACGCACAAAAGGCCCTGCCGCAACCGACAGAGTTATGAGGCAACCTAAGACAAAGCATAGGCGCTTTATGTAGGTGGAATTGTGCATCCTTTTAAATGAGAAAGGAGAAATGAAAAATGAGAAAGGGGCGGAAGGAGAGGTTTTGCGGGTAGTAGGGACTGTGCCGCAAGGCAATTCCTCACTACTATCTCCTAACTCCTCACTGATTACAGCATCTTCAACGCCTGTTTAATAATCTGCTCCACGGTGAGCGAGGGTGTCTCCTTGACCAATTGGAGAACGACCTTCTGTGTAGGAGCGGGCGAGAAACCAAGCATGGTGAGTGCAGCAACAGCTTCTTTCACCACTTCATTGTCTATGGGTTGTTGACTGTTGACAGTTGTCTGTTGTCCTCCCGCGGTCATGTCAAGCGAAATCTTATCTTTGAGTTCAACGATAATGCGTTGGGCAGCCTTAGGTCCAATGCCTTTCACACTCTTCAACATGTTTGCTTGCTCATTGCTGATGATGTTGGCGAGTTCTACGGGCGAGTAGGCGGAAAGAATGGTGCGTGCCGTCTGTCCACCGACGCCAGAGATGGAGATGAGCAGTTCGAAAATTTCACGCTCGCGCTTAGTGGCGAATCCGAAAAGTTGGTAGGCATCTTCACGAATGGATTCGTAGGCATAGAGGCGTGCCTCGTTTTTGCCTTGAAGTGCGCTATACGTGTTGAGGGAAATCGCCAATTTATAACCCACACCATTTGCCTCTAAAACGGCTTCGGTGGGAGAGAGTTCGTCGATTATTCCGCGGATGTATTCAATCATTTGTTGGGACTATGAGGTTAAGAAGTTAAGCGGTTGTGAGGTAGTGAATCATGACGCATGACAGTTCTACTCAACCTTATTTGAACGGCAAATTTAGCGATTTATTATAAATCGGTAGTTTCAGCGCTTTATTTTATTCGGCAAAATAGTCTACCCTCCAACTTGCCAATGGGGAACAGCGTGGATTTTGCGGACTAACAGAATTTCTCGTTTCTAGAGTTCCGCGAGTTGCATGAAGGGATTTTAGAAAATTGTGGAGCCTTGCAGACTCGCGGGAATGATTTTGAAAAAATATGGCGCTATGCAACCTTGCATGAGGTGATTTTGGAAAAATATGGAGTCCTGCAGACCAGCGGGAATGATTTTGAAAAAATATGGCGCTATGCAGCCTTGCATGAGGTGATTTTGGAAAAAAATGGTTCTAGCAATCTTTCGATAGGTGAAATTTGAGAAAAATCAGCGTGTCACGCCTTCTTGTCGGTATGCACCCGCTACAGGAGGAACCATGTCACACGTTTTTGTTTTTTTAAGAGACCTATTGCCGGTAAAACTCATGGGAAAACGTAATTTTGCGGTTGTAAATCTTATTCCAAATAAATGAAGACTATGAAGAATTATCGAATGGAAGCGCTCATATTAGCGGTAGCGCTCTTGGTGGCAGGTTGGTTAATTGGCAATGGACTGAGTAGTATTGGTGATGCAGATCGCATTGTGCAAGTTCGCGGTTTGGCAGAACGTGAAGTGGCGGCAAATCATGTGATTTGGCCTGTTGTGTATAAAACAACGGGGAATAACCTTGCAACGATTTATGAAGACGTGAATCGTGCGAATAAAAGCATCGCGAACTTCCTTATGAAAAAAGGTATTAAAGCGAGCGAAATCAGTGAATCAACCCTGCAGATTGTGGATAAACATGCGGAGCGCTATGTTTCGAATTACGAAGGCGATCGCTACATGGTGACCTCTATAACAACTGTGGCAACCAACCAAGTGGAATTGGTGCGTCAACTGCTGACGCAGGTGGGAGAATTGCTCAAAGAGGGTGTAGCTATTTCAGCCGGAGATTACGGCACGAGCATCCAATATGAATTTACGAGTCTCAATGATATAAAACCAGAGATGATAGAAGAGGCAACACGCAATGCTCGCGAGGCTGCTGAAAAGTTTGCGGCAGACTCAGAGAGCAAACTCGGAAAAATTCAAACGGCACATCAGGGCGTATTCTCCATTAACGACCGTGACATGTACACACCACATATTAAAAACGTACGTGTTGTGACCTCGGTGAATTATTATTTGGAGGAATGATGTTGAAAGGAGATAGCAGAACCGACGCCAAACCGAGTGCAATCAAGCTTGCTTGAATTGCCGAGGTGCGACTTGCGAAGCTTGATGAGCGTTAGCGAATAAGGAGGAAAAGACTGCGAAGCAGGATTAAAGGAGAAAGGAGAAAGTTGCAGGCGCGATAAAGTCCCGCATGGTCTTTCTCCTTTCTCCTTTCACCTTTTCATAAAAATAATTACCTTTGCACAGAAATCCAAAAATTACGCTCAACAATATGGCACAGAAACCCTCTATCCCTAAAGGTACACGTGACTTTGGCTTCGTAGAAATGGCGAAGCGCAATTATATTTTCAACACTATCCGTGAGGTCTATGCCCTCTACGGTTTCCGTCAGATTGAAACTCCCGCAATGGAGAATCTTTCAACCTTGATGGGCAAGTATGGAGAAGAAGGTGATAAACTCCTCTTCAAAATTTTGAACTCTGGCGACTTTAAGAATGCCGTTCCCACCGCTGATTATGACGAACGCACAGCAGCACAGCTGGCTTCGCGCTTCTGCGAAAAGGGGTTGCGCTACGACCTCACCGTGCCCTTCGCACGCTACGTTGTTCAACATCGTGAGGAACTCCAAATGCCTTTTAAGCGCTATCAGATTCAACCCGTGTGGCGCGCTGACCGTCCGCAGAAGGGACGCTATCGCGAGTTTTATCAGTGTGACGCCGACGTGGTGGGTTCTGACTCGCTTCTCAATGAGGTAGAGTTGATGCAGATTGTGGACGAAGTGTTCAGTCGCTTCGGCATCCGCGTGTGTATCAAGATTAATAACCGCAAACTCCTTACGGGTATTGCTGAAATTATTGGTGCGGCTGATCGCATTGTGGATATCACAGTTGCAATTGATAAGTTGGACAAAATTGGACTTGAGAACGTAAATAAGGAACTTCTTGAAGGAGGACTTTCTGCGGAACAGGTAGAAAAACTACAACCCATCATTCTCCTTGAAGGCACCAACGAAGAAAAACTCGACACAATGCGTCAGGTGCTTGCTGAAAGTGAAGTAGGGCAGAAGGGAGTGGAAGAAGTGGCATTCGTGCTCGACGCTTTGAAGCAGAGCGAATTGAAAAATACAATAGAACTCGATCTTACCCTTGCGCGCGGTTTGAATTACTACACAGGTTGTATCTTTGAAGTGAAGGCGCTCAATGTACAAATCGGTTCTATTACGGGAGGTGGTCGTTATGATAATCTTACGGGGATTTTCGGACTCCCAGGACTTTCTGGCGTAGGTATTTCCTTTGGTGCAGATCGCATCTACGATGTGCTCAATCAATTGGAACTCTATCCCGCAGAAACAGCAACGGGCGCAACCCTCCTTTTCATCAACTTCGGCGAAGCAGAAGCAAAACATTGCCTCCGTCTTGCAGCTGCTGCACGCCGTGCGGGAATCCCCACAGAAGTTTATCCGGATGCTGTGAAGATGAAAAAGCAAATGAGTTACGCCAACCAGCAACAGGTGCCCTTCGTGGCGCTCGTTGGAGAAACAGAAATGGCAGAAGGTACCATCGCGCTCAAGAATATGATTACGGGTGAACAAACAAAGTGTACCATCGAAGAGGCGATTGCCGTAATCACTAACGCATAATTCCTATCAAGTAGGTAGATGTAAGAAGACCGAAACACTTTTCTCTACATACTTCTTTTTCTCTTAATTAAATAAATCCGCTATCTCTTGCGCTGTTATATAAAAAGGTGTACCTTTGGCGGTGAATTCAATTATCTACTTAAAGTATAACGTATTATGGCTATTGAAAAGACCCTCGTGCTTTTGAAACCCTGCACAGTGCAGCGCGGTTTGATTGGTGAAATTACTTCTATCTTTGAAAAGAAAGGTTTGAAGATCTGTGGTATGAAGATGATGTGGCTCACAGACGAGTTGCTCTCTGAACACTATGCGCATCTCAGTGAAAAACCTTTCTTCCAACGTGTAAAGGATGCTATGATGACAGCTCCTGTGGTGGCTCTCGCTCTTGAAGGTGTGGATGCTATTGCTGCGGTTCGCGCTCTTGCTGGTCCTACTAACGGACGCAATGCGGCTCCTGGTACTATCCGTGGTTCATACTGTGTGAGTTTCCAAGAAAATATCGTACACGCTAGTGATGGTCCTGAAACAGCAGAAGTGGAACTCAAGCGTTTCTTCAAACCCGAGGAAATCTTGGAATGGGACAATGTTATCTTCCCCTTCCTTTATGCTAATGACGAATTCTAAACAACCTTTCATAAGGTATTCTTCCCGCAGATATCAACTGCGGGATTTTTTGTTTTAATGAATTGAAACGCATTTCATCCTTTTTTGCTACCTTTGCCACAAAACCTCAATATTCGATTGATTATGGCATACAATCCCAATAAAGAACTTAAACTTTATTATTCCATCAGTGAAGTTGCAGCAGAATTCGGCGTAGCTGAAACCTTGTTGCGCTTCTGGGAAAAGGAATTCCCACAGATTGCTCCTAAAAAGTCGGGGCGCAATGTGCGTCAATATACTAAAGAGGATATTGAGCAGATTCGTATAATTTATAACCTCGTAAAGGTGCGTGGTCTTAAAATTTCTGCAGCGCGTGACTTGCTTAAGAAGAACAAAGAAGGGGTGAGCAATACATCTGAAATTATAGACCGCTTGCAGGCAATTAAGGCTGAATTGCAGGCGATACGTGCTGAACTTGGTAGTTAAATAGTCTTTTTCGTTTTACAAAAATGATTGGTAGAATTCACTCCATAGAAAGTTTTGGGACTGTTGATGGTCCTGGACTTCGCTTTATTGCATTCTTGCAGGGATGTCCGATGAGATGTCAATATTGCCACAATCCTGATACGTGGGATCCGCAGCGCAAGTGTCAGTATGAACTTACGCCCGAGGAACTCTTGGCTGAGGTGAAACGTTATAAAAACTTCATTAAGTCGGGTGGGGTGACATGTACAGGTGGTGAACCTCTGATGCAGGCGCCTTTCGTTGAGGCATTCTTCCGACTTTGTCGCGAAGCGGGTTTTCATACAGCGCTTGACACTTCTGGTGTGGTATTTACGGATGCCGCAAAACGTGCCGTGCAAGAAGCGGACCTCGTAATGCTTGATGTTAAAACGACGGATGACGAGTTGCATCCCATTTTGACAGGAGTAACTCGTAAAAATAATGCCGCTTTTATGGATTATCTTCAAGAAATCGGTAAAACGACCTGGGTGCGTCACGTTATTGTTCCAGGAGTGAATGATGATGATGCGCATTTGCAACAAGTGGCGGATTATGTGAAGCAGTTCAGCGTGGTGGAGCGTGTAGAACTTCTTCCATATCACATAATGGGCACTTACAAATACGAAGAACTCGGTATCAAATACCCTCTTGAAGGAGTCGCACCACTTTCTCAAGAACGTCTTCAACGTGCTCGCGAAATATTCCGCAATACTCTTTCCTGTGAGGTGGTGTAGTCCTAAAACTTTAACGCATAAATGATATGAGTAAATGTAAGTGGATTGCATACCCTGATAAAATTTCTGCTATGATGGCTTTGGCTAGTTGCCGTCATAGTCCGAAAGGAAAGAGGTGTGAACGAAGAATATATCGATGTCCTAAATGTAAGAAATATCATTTAAGCACTCACTGGACGAATGTAGAGCAATGGTTAGAAGAAAAACGATTAAGTTCGTTGGATAGTTTTGCTTTGTCTTATTATAAGGACTGTGATCCTTTTAGAAAATGAACATAAAAACGGAGGAAACTGCGTTTTCCTCCGTTTTTTTTAAAAAAAATAGTTAACTAGATTTTTTACACACAAATATATAAATATGAAAATTGCAGTGCCTACAAAAGACGGTTGCGTGGATAATCACTTTGGTCATTGCGACCACTACACAATATATACTATAAATAATAAGCAGATTGTTGAAATCGTTGAACATCCTTCGCCTCAAGGTTGCGGGTGTAAATCGGGTATTGCAACCGAACTTCGTCAAATGGGAGTTGAAGTAATGTTGGCGGGAAGTATGGGTGACGGCGCCTTCCAAAAATTATCAGCAGAAGGCATAAAAGTCATTCGTGGATGCAGTGGTGACGTAAATGCTATAGTAAAAGGATATCTGACTGGGTTTATTTTGGATAGTGGATTAGGGTGCGATCACCATGAATGTGGCCACCATTGATGCTTCCATTTTATACATCCTTTCGCCGCGATAGTTCGTAGCGTTATTTTTTGATGTTTACTCTTGTTTTTGCAATCTTACAGCAACAAAATAGGGGTATTGGTGTGTCGGGATAAGAAAATTTCAACTTTTTTGTGAAAAAATATTTAAAATCTCTTGTTCATTTCAGAATCCTGCCGTACTTTTGCACTCGCTAACTCACTCAAAAACGAGTTGGCAATGAAAACGATCTTTGAAAGATTTTCATAAACTTTTTGTAGAGAAGTACAAGAAACAAACATTGCAACGAAAGTAGCAAATTAGTTTGGGTAACATTAGATGTTATTTGTACCGTTTAATTCTTTATGATAAGGAAGGATGTCTTGAGTTTAACAGATATTAAACAAATTATTATATTACAATGAAGAGTTTGATCCTGGCTCAGGATGAACGCTAGCTACAGGCTTAACACATGCAAGTCGAGGGGCAGCAGGAACTTAGCTTGCTAAGTTTGCTGGCGACCGGCGCACGGGTGAGTAACGCGTATCCAACCTGCCCATTACTCTGGGATAGCCTTGCGAAAGTAAGATTAATACCGGATGTTGTTTGATTGCCGCATGACGGTCAAACCAAAGATTTATTGGTAATGGATGGGGATGCGTGACATTAGGTAGTTGGTGAGGTAACGGCTCACCAAGCCCACGATGTCTAGGGGTTCTGAGAGGAAGGTCCCCCACACTGGAACTGAGACACGGTCCAGACTCCTACGGGAGGCAGCAGTGAGGAATATTGGTCAATGGACGAGAGTCTGAACCAGCCAAGTAGCGTGCAGGATGACGGCCCTCTGGGTTGTAAACTGCTTTTAGTTGGGAATAAAAAGAGGGACGTGTCCCTTATTGTATGTACCATCAGAAAAAGGACCGGCTAATTCCGTGCCAGCAGCCGCGGTAATACGGAAGGTCCAGGCGTTATCCGGATTTATTGGGTTTAAAGGGAGCGTAGGCGGGATGTGTAAGTCAGCTGTGAAAGTTTGCGGCTCAACCGTAAAATTGCAGTTGAAACTGCCATTCTTGAGTGTGCGCAGGGATGTTGGAATTCGTGGTGTAGCGGTGAAATGCTTAGATATCACGAAGAACTCCGATCGCGAAGGCAGATGTCCGGAGCACAACTGACGCTGAGGCTCGAAAGTGTGGGTATCAAACAGGATTAGATACCCTGGTAGTCCACACAGTAAACGATGAATACTCGCGGTTGGCGATACAATGTCAGCCGCCACGCGAAAGCATTAAGTATTCCACCTGGGGAGTACGCCGGCAACGGTGAAACTCAAAGGAATTGACGGGGGCCCG
>CALCHM010000028.1 GCA_937901345.1 uncultured Prevotella sp.
AGTTGATCATGACTCCTCTATATCCCTGATTACGGATGGTCTGCAGTGCATTGACCGAACACCAGTCGAACTCTACAGATGAACCGATGCGGTAAGCACCTGAACCGAGTACTACGACTGACTTTTCGTTCTTATAATAGTTCACGTCATAACCTTCTACGGCATACGTCATGTAGAGGTAGTTGGTGAGTTCGGGATGTTCAGAAGCCACGGTGTTGATGCGCTTCACGGCGGGAGTGATGCCGAGCTTCTTACGATAGTCGCGCACTTCGAGCAATGCCTTTTCCATGCCTTCTTCCGTCTTGAGCACAAAGCGTGCAATCTGGAAGTCAGAGAAACCTGCTGCCTTCACTTCGCGGATAAGTTCGGCGGGCACTTCTTCGAGCTTGTTGTAAGCCTCGAGTTTGTGCTTGAGGTCAACGATATTCTTGAGGCGGCTGAGGAACCATTGGTCAATCTTAGTGAGTTCTTCAATGCGCTCTACGGTGTAACCTTCTTCAAGCGCCTGAGCAATGGCAAATACGCGGAGGTCAGTGGGGTTAGCGAGTTCTTCATCGAGGTTTTCAAACGATGTGTGGTTGTTACCCACAAATCCGTGCATACCCTGACCAATCATGCGGAGGCCCTTCTGGATGATTTCTTCGAAGCTACGGCCGATAGACATGATTTCACCCACAGACTTCATGCTTGAACCAATAAGGCGGCTAACGCCAGCAAACTTAGTCAAGTCCCAACGAGGAATCTTACAGATCATGTAGTCAAGTTCGGGTGCCTTATAAGCCGAGTTGGGCGTACCCATTTCGCCAATCTGGTCGAGCGTATAGCCGAGCGCAATCTTTGCGGCAACGAAAGCAAGGGGATAACCCGTAGCCTTAGAAGCGAGGGCAGAAGAGCGGCTCAAGCGTGCGTTAACCTCGATGACACGATAGTCGTTAGTTTCCGCATTGAAGGCATACTGGATGTTACATTCACCCACGATGCCGAGGTGGCGGATACACTTCACGGAGAGCGTCTGGAGCATTTCAACCTGCTCAGGAGTGAGTGAGCAAGTGGGGGCAACGACGATAGATTCACCCGTGTGGATGCCGAGGGGGTCGAAGTTTTCCATGCTTGCCACGGTGAAGCAGTGGTCGTTAGCATCGCGGATCACTTCAAATTCCACTTCCTTCCAGCCCTTGAGGCTTTCTTCAACAAGCACCTGAGGCGCAAAAGTAAAGGCACTTTCGGCAAGTTCCTTAAACTGAGCTTCGTCCTTACAAATACCCGAACCAAGTCCGCCAAGGGCATAAGCCGAGCGAATCATTACGGGGAAACCAATCTTATGAGCCGCCTGAAGCGCTTCGTCCAAACTTTCACAAGCCTGGCTCACGGGTGTCTTCATTTCGATTTCGTCCAACTTCTTCACGAAGAGGTCGCGGTCTTCTGTATACATGATACAATCAACAGAAGTACCGAGCACTTCTACACCATATTCCTTGAGCGTGCCGTTGAGGTAGAGTTCCGTACCACAATTGAGGGCCGTCTGACCACCGAAAGCCAAGAGGATGCCATCAGGACGCTCCTTCTTGATGATTTCAGTCACAAAGTGTGCCGTAACAGGCAAGAAATATACCTTGTCCGCAATGCCTTCAGAAGTCTGAATCGTAGCAATGTTGGGGTTGATGAGAACAGAACTGATGCCTTCTTCGCGAAGCGCCTTCAAGGCTTGCGAACCTGAATAGTCGAACTCACCTGCCTGGCCAATCTTAAGCGCGCCAGAACCAAGGACAAGAACCTTTTTGATGTCTTTTTTGTTCATCGCTGAATATGGTTTAATTGTAGAATAATATCAGTGTGAATAGGAAATCCGAAAATCCGGACTTATTCAATATGCAAAGAAACTAAAAAAAAATAATATAGTGACGTTGCGCCCTAAGTTTTTTTAGACAAAAGGACATAAGGGCATAAATTGTGGGATGCTACTTGTGGTGTTGCTATTTGGATAGCGTGCGATTTCTTTATGGGGAATATGCCTGCCGGATGGCGGGTGTTATCAACCCAAGGCGCACCTCGCACTTTGAACCAGCGGGTGGGGGAGTAGTTTTCTTTTACCGTGACACGTGACGCGTGACAACAAAAATGGTGGGATTTTCACCCCTTCATGGGTTCTCACTCCGCACGGTAGTTGTACTCTGTCCAGGGCGTTGCCCTTCGCTATGCAGATTATGCCCTTACAGGTGGGGTGTTCAAAATAGACTTTGTTGTCGAGATTCAAAAATATATATTACAGATTATTAGCACTTTACGATGTTATTTCTACCTTAATATATACTTTGTAATGACGCTGAAGGCGTCACCGCTCGGTGCCGGGTGGTTTGAGCGTAGCGAATACCCCCGGATTGGTGTCAGAGTGTAGTCGCACTCTGGAAGAGTGCCCCAGCACCTTGCATACCTTGTTGTTCGGGCACCCCTCCAGGGTGCGGTTCTTAAGTGCTCCTCACCGGGGGTACTCGCCTCGCTCGAACACCCCGGCAATCTATGTTAACTGCCAAACGATTTTGAAGAAATTTATACTGCTTTTC
>CALCHM010000029.1 GCA_937901345.1 uncultured Prevotella sp.
CCCCGTCCCACATCGGGAGCGGACCTTTTCAGTCTGCGAGGTCGTGTCCCGAGTCGGGAGACCACCTTTTTGACCGTTTTTGCCCCCGTCCCACATCGGGAGCGGACTTTTTCAGTCTGCGAGGTCGCGTCCCGAGTCGGGAGGCCACCTTTCTCTTTATAGGAAGGAACATCGCAAAACCTTACGTTTGTTCTTTTTTATTGCTGTCCGGCAAAATATTTACTTTTGCTCATGTTTCAAAAATGTTTTGTGGTAAAAACAAGGAAACAAAAAATTACCGTATGGCAGTTGTACTCTGTTAGTTGTACTCTATAAAATATACTCTATCCTTCCTCTTCTTCCACATCCAACACCCACTTGAACTTCGGTTTATACAACCAACCGTTGTCTTGCAAATAGCGAATCAGACTTTCGTGAAACTTAAACGGTCCGATTATTGTAGGCTCGGGAAGTTTAGGGAAGGCAAATTCCTGGATATAAGAAATCACCCACTTACCGTCTTCTTTATACAAATACATGCCGTTGCAAGCCAAACCAATGCGAGCATTATTAAATGTGTAAGCCGACCACAAGCCGAATTCATTAAAATCAGGAGACCAAGTAACCTTTGCTGGTCGATGTACCGTAGCATTGGGATATGTCTTAATCAATCCCCTGATTTTCTCGTGGTTAGAAAAGTGGTCACTGTGCAAAATAATAGTATCCTCCGTAGGAACAGTGCACAAGATCTGCTGAATGGTAGCCTCGGGAGATAAAGGCCAACCGAAGGCACAGATGCACAAGTTCAAAGAATAGATACTTGCCTTCTCATAGAAGTTCAGTTCCTTATTCTTTTTGATTTTCAAGTAACACTCCTGCTGCACATCACTCAATGTCCAGTACAACACGTTGGTTGCAAACAAACCGGTAATGACAAGCAATGTGATTAAGATTTTCTTCTTCATGAGGTTATAACCCTTTTGGGATCTTTAGTGTATTCCATATTTTTTGTTTTATAAAGTGGAGTGAATTTTAACTTACTCCTCCAAATAATCAATAGGATTCAGGTAAAACATCTTTTGCCAGCCTAACGTAGCGTCATTAATGCGCCAGGGGTAGGGCACCATTGTTGCGATGGCGTAATGCAAGTGTGCGGGAGTGGATTTTGCATTTCCCGAATTGCCCACCGTTCCGATTTGTGTGTTTTGAGTGACAAGAGAAAGGGGGGATGTGGTAATCTCATTTAGGTGCGCATAATAATGCAAACGCCATTTAGGACCAAGAATAAGTACGAACTTACCGCCCTTTCCAAGTTCTCCCGTGGCAAGCACAATGCCCATAGTCGCAGAGTTCATGCGTGTGCCCTTTCGTGCAAAAATGTCAACGCCCTTATGGACAATAGAACTTCCCCACCCTTCATACCAGAAAGTCTCGTGGTTATAACTATGAGAGCCCGCACCAACAACAGGCATCTTCAAGTTTTGAGGAATAAGAAAACCGACGCCAAGGATAATGAGTGCGGTAAGCGTGAGTCTTTTCAAAAATCTTTTCATAATGAATAAAGTTATGAGGTAATGAGGTTTTGAAGTTTTGAGGGTATGAAAAGTGAGGAGAGAGGAGTATGCCATGCGGAACGACACTCCGGATGGTGCTACTAACTACTCTCTACTAACTACTCTCTAATTTTAGGTTATGAGGAGATTATGCCCGCATGGCATTCGTGTAAATTCGTATGAGATTAGCAAGAAATACTGAAGGACAGAGATTTCGTGAAATTCGTGAGATTCGTGTTCTCCTTAATCTTAATCAACAAACTCAAGTTCATCCGAATAGAAAATATCCTTTGGCGCAACGACTTCTTGGTTCATTGTGATGCCACGACGTTTCATAGCCTTCTTAATCTTGGGAATGTTATTCGAACCCAAAATCAAATAATCACTCACTTGCTTCATCTCGCAGAGTTCAATGCCGAGTTGCTTCTTGTAAATGTCGTACACTAGTTCCGAGCAATAGTAAATCCCGTTATCCTTCTTAAACCCTAAATCATAGGGTTTACCCAAATACTGGCGATACTTAATCTTTATATTCTCCGCATGCTTCGGGCGCTTCAACCAATACCCATCCGCACGATTGATAAACTGGCGGAGCGGAGTCAATTTCAACGTCTTCAGTGTCTCCAGCACATAAGGTTTGCCGCCCTTCATCACGATTATGCCGCAGTGCGTAATATGCGAGCAAGTCCCCCATTTAATAAGCGGCGACTGCTGAGATTTCGACTCCTGAAATATCACATCCCCCTCACGCACATCCGTCGGCATCTCAGTCCGTTTCGTCATCTCCTCTGTAACCATACAACCAAACAAACTCGTAACCGATACCGCCAAAAGTGCCACCACGCACAACGTAACTTTCAAACTTTTCTTCATAATTCTATGCATTAAATAACTATTAAATTAACAATCATTTCCTTTTTCGTATTGCAAAATTACCCGCTCCCCCCCTTCAAGGCAAAATAAAAAGGAGTCCGTTGTACGAACTCCTTGGTTTGTTGTATGAACTGAGAGTTTATATTCTTGTAGTATATTACAAGCTGTTCCAGAAGTCTATAGATTGTTGATCCATATCTAAATTATCATTATAATAGGGATTGTCATCAATATAAGATGTGTCATCATATCCATTTGAATTATAATCATCATATTCTTGGGATTTCTTGTGAGATGAATTTATCTTACCCGTTACATCAAATATATAGACTACGTCATCTTTAACTAAACGTCCTTGACCATCATAAAAATTTGATTCTAGTTTATCATATTCGCATGGTACAATATGACTTCCATCTGTTCTTATGAACCCCCATTTGCCTTTGTATTTTACAGCAGCGATTCCTTCTGAAAATCCACAAACTTTTTCATAAATAGGAGATATTACAACTTGACCTTCTGAAGAAATATATCCCCATAAACCTCCTGTTGTTTTTAATGTTGATTTATTAAAAATTCCACCTATATTAAATCGGCATAAATTTTCTTTGCAGATTCCCAAATAGTTTACATTTAAGCATGTTTGTATTTGCTGGGTTTTAGTATCAAACAGTTTCCATATATTATTTTTCATGACCACGACTTTATCTTCACAACTTTTTCCTAAATATTCATATTCTGCAGGAAGGACTTCCTTTCCAAGGGAATCTATAAGACCATATAAATATTCATTATTTCCATTTCTTTCTGTTTTTACTTTTATGTAAGTTACAGCTAAATCATTTTTAAATTTTCCAATATAATGATATCTATTGGGCATAATAACGTTTCCTATTGAATCAATAAAACCATACTTGTCATTAATTTTAAATTTATAAAAACCATTGTCACATAATTTCAACCTTTGAAATATTGGAGGAAGAACATCTTCTGATTTTGCATTAATTAAGCCGTAACGTAGTTTTTCATTTTTTATTTGTACAACTACAGCATAACCGTCTTGGAAAGTTTCGCAATGTTTGTATTTTTTGTCTACAAAAATCCTTTTTCCATTTACTTCTGTAATAAATCTTCCATCTGGAGTTTTGTAACCTTTGTCAGTTTTAAACAAACCTACCTCAGCTTCATATTCAATACTGTCAAAAACACACGGAATAATTTCTTTAAAAGAATTATCCATTACTCCATAACCGTCTTTTTCTATATATCTTCCATCATAGTCAATATAAGATATGGGCTTAGCTACAATAGCATATCCATCTATATAATCTCTGATTTTAGTATAAGTTGGTTTTAAAACTTCGCGACCCGTAATATCAAAAAATCCAATACGATCATGTACATAATATTTGATTAATCCATTTGAAATTTGTTCATCTATGTATTTTGCTTCATATTGTTCAATTGATAGTAATTCCTCTCCATCTATATTTATTAATCCCCAATGTGTTTCATTTGTGTTACCCCACCCCTTTATTTCGTAAGAATTAATACCGACTTTTATAATATATTCTGTAAGAGGTTTAATGTGTGAAAATTTGGGGGCGCAGATCATTTTTCCATATATTGTAAATGCTCCCCAACTTTTGTCGACACGATATAAGATTAACCCATTTTCAATTTTTATATCTACATATGTTTCATTAAAAGGAATAATGTCTTTATTTAATAGATTTATAACCCCTATTTTACGTTTATTTGATTTTTGATCATAAATAGTTGCAATGAATAGACCATTACAATAGGTTAATGAACTATATTGTATGGGAATAATAAGATCACTATTCTTATTAATGCATCCGTACATTCCATATTGTTTAACCAAAATTAATTCGTTATCTAATAGTTCTGCATTATCAAACGATTCTGAAATAGGAATAATGTTTTCACCTTTAATAATAACGTTTCTTCCAAAGGCGTCTATTTTTTGTTTATCTCCACAAAAAACATTTCGATTAATGCAATATAATTCTTTATATCGTGTAGGTAAAACAAATTCGCCCATAGAATTGATTGCTCCATAGTAGCCATCTTTTTTAACTATTGCATATAGTGCATCTTTTATTTTTTCTGTTTTTTTAAAGTTGTAACCATATTCGTTATAACTATTATTCTCTTTGTTCTTATCTCCAAATTTATATATTTTATCAAATTTTATATCATTAACGCAAATGCCATTCTTATTGAAAACAATAAATTTTTCATCTAACCCTTGTACAGCAAATAAGTCCCAACCTATATATTGAATATATTTATACTTTATAGGTAATATTTCTTTGCCATGTGCATCATATAATCCATATTCAGATTGCTTTTCGCATAAATACATATTCTTAATCAATTCAGTAGAAAATACACCTTTAATTGAATCAAATTCTGCATTTAATATTACATTCCCAATATTGGATAAAATACCTTCTTTACCATTTATACAAATGTGATATATATCGTTATTTTTATTTATATTATCATATTCAGCAGGGATGATGATAGAACCATCATAATGAAAAATTCCCTTTTTTTTATTTTTAACACCTATAAATGTATCTTCAGAACAATAGAATCCCCATTCAAATTCATTAGGAATAAGTTTTTCTATCCCATTTTCAATTTTAGATGGAATAATTAATTGATATTTGTTATTTACCAAACCTGTACATCCTTCATAATATACTTTTGAAACTCCTTTTGAATTAAAATCTTCTTGCCAATCATATTTCTTTGATGCTGGGATATATACGTCTTCTTCATTTTTAATGATTAGTTCACCATTAGTATTTAGATATCCAGATACTTGAATATAGGTATCCCCCCAGAAACTAATATGATCTAGAATGCTTTTGGTTACTTTAAAATATAACGTTTCAATAACTATTGAGTCATACTCTGTAGGAATAATTAAAACACCCATAGAGTTTATTATTCCCCATTTCCCTTCAGAAAAAATTCTTTTTTTACTACGAGTTCCATTTTGTAAGTAAACGTCCTCATTGGAATCGTACCAATACCCGTTATTAACTTTTGCATACCCATTTACGAAAGCTTCAACTTTGCCATAATGTGGTTCTATTAATATTTCTCCTTCAATAGTTGCTAATCCTATTTTTTCGCAATTGTTTTCATATATCCAAATAATTCCCTCAGACGCAGGTTCGCAAAGATATGTACGTTTGTTTGACTTTATTATTATAGCTTTTAATTTTTTAACTGGGGCATATTTTTTTAGTTGTGGTACATTTGAGGGTTGTATTGTATCGGAAAATGAATAAAAGTCATCTTCATATTCAGTAAAATTTGTTTGATTTATAAACTCCCCATTTGTATCTATCTTACAGCGTGCACAATTCTGCATAGTTCTTTGCATCTCAACTGTTGCTTCACCATTGTTAAATTCAGATATGGAGTTATAGTTCGTTTCTTTTTTAGTGAAAGACTTATTATCAATGATGTACCATTTATTATCTTCCAACACAAAAAAACCTTTCTTAAAACTTATAATTTTCTCAAAAATAGGTTCAAATATAATTTTTCCTCTACTGTCAATTATACCATACTTATAAATATTTTCATATCTATCTATCAAAAGTCCCCAATCATCTTCTAGTTGATGAGTAAATGTTTTACAAGAAATTATAAAATTTGCTTCAAAACTCAAATGTGTATATTCAAAAGGCACTATTATATTTTCATATTTATCAATAATGCCATATTTCCCAAGGTCACAATATTCTTCTCTTATATCTGCGAGATACATATCATCTAATAAGTATTCAAGACAGAAATATTTAGGTTTAATAATAACTTTACCTTTTTTTGATAATAAACCATATTTATCTGTTAATTGAAAGATAAATGATTTACAACGTTCACTATTTTCATAAATAATTTTATCAATTTTGACTCTAAAATTTATTACCTTATTATCATTGATATCAAATAATATTTGATTAAAATTGTTGTCTACATAATAATAAGACTCTTCCCATTTTATTATGTCATTTCTCCAAACTTTAGTTACGTCTTCATTGATTTTTTGAGCCCATTTAAATTCATTTGGAATAGGAATAAATTTATTGTTTTTATCTGTTATAATAAATTGTCCTAATGAATTTATAAATCCAGACCGTCCTTTATATGAAACTGGGTAATTTCCGTCACTATTTATAGTACCTAAGTTTTCGTATTTTCTATTAATAATACCCTCTTTATTACAAATAAAAAATGTATTACAATTTTGATCTGTAAATACTTGAAATAACTGAGGATTTATCACCTCAATTTTGTAATATTGAGGTGAGATAATTATTGTGCCATCAGATTTAATTAATCCCGTTTTTTCTTCATTAAAAATTTGAAAATAACCATTTAACCATTTAACTTTAGTATATTCGGGTTTAACCACTACATTCCCCTTAAAGTCAATTGCGCCATATTTATTATAGTATTTCCTTATTAAATAAAAATTCTCTTTTTTAATGGGATATTCTGCATATTCTGCAGGAATAGCAACCTTAGTTTTTATATCGAACAAACCATATTTTTCATTTTTCCAAGAATCGCTATTTACCGGTTGTTTTGCTTCAGTATATATAATTTCATTTTCACGATATACAATTTTGTCATAAATCGGGTTACAAATGGTTTTTCCAGATTTGTCAATTATCCCCCATTTCCATTCTTTAGATATTGCATAACAGATCCCTTTTTCATAATCCAGACCTCCCAGACACCAATCTGGTAAATATACAGTTTGTGAATTGTGAAATACCAAAGGGTTACCATTAAAGTCTATTTTACCTGTACCTAATATTGGGATTTCTATAATAATATAGTCATTGTGTATGTTAACAATCCGTCTGTATAAGGATTGTATTTCATCTTTAACAGAAGTGTTGAATAATGTGGGTAAATCTAATTCTTTTGTGATTGAACCTTCTTTTGTGAAAATATGAAGTTTTTTGTCCTTATGTAAACCAAAACTTTGACCTTTTTCAAATGGACGTAGCTCAAGATATTCTATAGGTATAATTAGTTCTCCGTTGATTTTCATAGCACCCCAATAACCTTCCTGATTTTGAATACAAATTATTCCTTCAGATATGTTTTGAGCAAAATATACATAAGACGGCAGACTAATTAATTTTGATTTAGTTTGTACTAAAACGTGTCCTTTATGATTTAATTTAACTTTTTTATATTCAATATATTCTGGATTACTCATTCCTATTAAGGAACGAATAGGACGAGTGGTTATCAAATTTCCGTCTACATCTATTTCTAAATCATTATACCAATCTTTGGAGACTTTCCCATCACATGTAATAAACCCCCATTTATGATTAATCGATTGATACTTAGCAACTTTATAAACAAAGTCTGATATATAAGTAAATTGAGGAGTTACAAGTTCTTCTCCTAGTTCGTTAATAACCCCCCATTTTTCTTGCTTACGAACACAACTAACACCATTATAAAAAGTTCGAATTTCATCATAAAATTCAGGCATAGCAATTATTTTGTTTCCACAACAAATACAAATTTTTCCAGAAAGATTGATATAAATGCATTCGCCTTTTGAAAAGGCTTGTGCATAACCATCCTTAAATGGTGAAATGTATTCATAAGTAGGAGTTATAATTTCATGGCCTCCCATTAATATTGCGCCATATAAGTTATTCTTAATAACAATCGCTACTCCTTGATGAAATTCACCAACATAATCGTATTTATCACTTATACTTTTCATATTATTTTGATTAAGATAATACTTATATATCTTTGCAAATTTAGCAAATATTAGTTTTGATTGATAAATTGATCTCCTAAAATTTAACTATTTGATATTTAAGATACAATCTTAAGATAGGATATTACAGAGTATTAATTGGAGATATATACTTATTACGTAATTCCCAGCTGACTCAGTTAATAGGAAACTACTGACGTTATTTAAAGATTCCTAAATTTCTTATTTTTTTGAATATTATATAATATTAATCCAAGTTAACATACCTTAAAAGTCCGTATAATTGATTCGTATTACCTTACTACCTTTTCGCGCTCTGAGGGACCAGATATTGTTGTACTTGTCATAAACACCGAGGGTGTATTCTTTGCTTTGAGGATCGTAGGTCCAATCTTTATAGAATGTGGAGGTGGGGACTTTGTCGAGTAGGATGACGATGTCGTCGGCATAATCGGGACCGCATAGCCAGTGGGTTTGACTTACTATTTCATACGGCGGGAGCGTGAGGTTGGGGATAGAATCTATTTGAGTACTACCGCCAATGATGCTTTCTTCAATCGTGAATCCATCTTTGCGAATGGTCATCTCTACGTTATTGCTCACGCATGTCCAGGTTGCGGAGTCTGTTTGCTCCCAGCGGGGGTTGTCAAGTTCTTTACATTTTGCGCGAAATCGATTTAACTGAGCGTCGGTGAGGGATTCGGTGAACGTGAAGTATGACATAATTCTCATATCCCATGCATTTTCGGAACGCCCCTCGTAGGTAAACTCAGGAAAGTCCGTCATCTCCGTGAGTTCACAGATATCTTCGCGTGTTTCAAGCGTTTTTACATTGGAAAATCTCTCGGCATCTATATACACGGCTAATAGAAAAAGCAGTAGGAATAAGAGTGGCACCCAAAGACACATACATACTGGAGAGAGCAACATGAGCGGAATAATCCATCTTTTCTTCATCCCTGTCTTACGAATCTTTATCGCCCAAAAGGGTGGGAGCAACATCCATAACAGGAACCACTTAAGATACTTTGTAAATTGTTGTTTCATTTTATTTTCCATTGTCGTATATTTTCAAAAATGTGCTACTTCTTTAAGACTATCGCGTCAATGTCCTTACAATAATTTCTATCGAGATTATCAATTACGGCGGCCTGCTTGATGGTGGTATTCGGAATGATGTGGTAGATTTTTAGGAAGCGCAACCAGATGGGGCAGTCGTACACCGTGGGGATTACCTTCCAACAACAGAACGAACCGAGGTAGATAATGGGTTTGCAACCGTATTCCTTTTCAAAAAGGGCGATGAGTTGCTCCAACTTATCGTTCAAATTTGTGGTATTGCGAAAGTTGTTGCCATTCTCCTCCACGTCAATCACGGGTATCAACTCCGAGGGGACACTGTCATACACGCGCTTGAAGTTTTCAAACTGTTGCTGGGCACTGACATCCGTTCTGAAATAATGGTAAAGTCCACAAGCAGTCCATTCTCGTGCGCCAGCTTCGCATGCTTCCGGCACATAGGGTCACGAAATGATTTACCCTCAGTTGCTTTAATAATTGTGGTTTAACAAGGATTTTTTACGTTTCATTTGATTTGATGCTGCAAAAGTATATCTTACGCATTGCTGAGCAAAATAAAAAGGAGTCCGCTGTACGAACTCCTTTGTTTATTGTATGAATTACGAATGTAACTGTTGTTGTGAGGATGGCATCCGTTAAAGGACGAAAGCATCCAACAATGTTCAACATACGAGCAAAGTTTACTTGCAAATGCCACGCAATTGGTTGAGGATTACCCAACGGTGAAGGAGGATAAAGACGAGGGCAAAAGCAAGGGCGAAACACCACAAGGGGAGCAGTGAAACGAGTTGAAGATCGGGAGATATTACCGATATAAATTGGAACAAGGGCGGATAGATGATGCTTACGGAAAGTACAGCAATCAACCAAACCAGGGCGTCAACTCCAGCCACCAAGAGTAGGTAGGGAAGCGCAATTTGGCGGATGGTATAACCCAAGGAGTAGAGGTTAACAAACTTGTCCTTATTCTTCTCTATCAACAGCTGAATGCTGATGAGCAACAGGAAAAATGCCAATACGGAAACCACTCCACCAATGCCAATTACAACCCACAACACTCCATTAACGAGTGTTTGCAAGCGCAAGGTTTCGTCGTCGCCTTCTATGCGGTAACCTTTCTTCTTAAAGTAGTCTAACAGCGCTCCGTCTCCCCTACCCGCTTTGGTTTCAAGCACCAAGCGTGAGGGTTGTGGTTGCACCTCTTTCCCATAAACTTCATTTGCTTGGTCTAAGAATCTTTTGGGCACCAAGATGGTGTTAAACCGATCTGTAAAACCTAGCACTTTTGCTCGGTAAGTTTTTTCCAATCCATTGCCTCTCAGTCTGACGTTCAAGGGGAATGTAGACGTAATGCCTTCACTAATTTGCGGCAATCCCTTGGTGGAAGCATAAACGTAATTGTAAAGGTTGAGATAGCGGCGAGAGATGATGAGCGGAATGACTTCGGAATTCAAATCGGCCTCCCAATCCGTTGGCGCGTCGAATGCTACGTCAATAAATTGTGTGGGCACCGATTCGAGAAACATATCTGTCGACACATTGTAATCTCCAATCATGAAACTGCCACGAAGTTCGAAATTTGCCGCATCGAATTGCCCCAATTGCGACACTGAAGGATGAGCTTTGAGTTCTGCGATTTCTTTCTTGCTGAACGTTGGTCTGACGCCGAGCAGACTGACAATTGAAGAAACATTTCCCACGGGTTTTGTAATCACCACGTAACTCTCATTTATCAATCCGCGCTCCTTATGCATCAAGCGGTCAAAGTCTTGATATGCCTGAAGTCCGATGAGCACAATGATGCCCCCGAGCAGATTAGCAACAACAAATCCGCACACCTGCCAAACGCTGATGTTCTGCTTGAGCAGTTTAAAGAGTAGTTTTAAATTACTGTTCATAATGGCGGGGATTTACAGTTTCAAGATGCGTTCATAATCATAAGGCAAGCGATGCCCAATAGAGGTGACGATTACCGCCGCGCCCTCCTCCGTTTGACGTTGGCGAAGCATCTGCCCCATGAGTTCGGCATTGACCATATCCAGATGACTTACGGGTTCGTCAAGCAGAATGAAGTCTGCTGGTTGTGCCAAGAGTCTGACGAATGCCACACGCTGTTGCTGCCCAATGGATAACTTCTGGCAGGGACGATCAAGGCGTTCTTCAAGTCCTAAGATGGCAAGGCGCTCTCTGATTTCGCGCTCCGTAAAATAGTTGGTCAACTGATTCTTGAGCATCACGTTTTCAACCGCCGTCAGTTCGGGGAAAATGCGGTGTTCTTGAAACATCATGGCAATGCTGCGACAGCGCATCTCGCTGAGCATTGCCTCGGAAACGACGATCTGCTGGTCCTGGTGGTCGAAATACTCTATGCTGCCCACATAGTCTTTTCGAAGACCATAGAGAAAACTGCAGAAGGAAGACTTGCCACGCCCCGAAGCGGCTTCGATTAAGCACGATTCGCCACGCTTGAACGTCAATGCCTGGTTCCAAACGTCAGTCGGTCCACCTTCGGGAGGTGAACCGACAAATACATTAGGTATTACGTTATTAAAACGAATGGATGCTATCATTTGTGAATGATGTATGATTGCGTTGTGTGTGTTTAATTGGCAAACTCTTTTATCGTTAACTTCACACAGAGATCCTTGAGTTGCTTGAGCATTTCCGTGTCCTTGTCCGCCATGGTTATAACGAATTCGCACGAGTTGACGTTCTCCATCTTTGCATATGTGATATCAAACATTCTCAAGACGTTTCCAATTTCTAGGGATGCAGGTTTCCCGTCTCGCTCAATTTCCTTTGCAAGGGTTGAGAAATCTAAGGCTGCGGCGTTGCTGCTCTTCACAACGGGGTAGATCACGTCGTTGTTAGAGAAGTCGCTTGCAAATCCCTTCAGGTTGTTGCACTGCTGATACAAGTTTTCGGGCATAACGAACATCTTGTTGTCAGCAAAGCCGAAGTAATAGTCGTAACCCTTACGAATGTAAGTGTAATTGCCATCATAGCGGTAATTGCTCCAGTCTATCTTCTTGTTCATACCGAGGCTGTACAAGTTGTCGTCAATTTTCTCTGCACGCTCATTTTCTTGGATGACTACAGCGGCAGCAAGGTCAAAGAGATCCTTGTTTGCACATTCAGCCACGAAGATCACCTGTGGTGCTTGTTCGTCGTCTTGCTCTACAACGGGAGTTGCCCCTATGATTACGTCGCCCTGGATGGAATTGAGCAGGTCGAAGTTCACCTTTGTCTGAATACCTTCGGCAGCAAGTTTGGTATTGATTTCCTCAAACATTTTATCCATTTCGGCTGCCACGTCGCCCTTAAAGTAATCCTTGACGCATGCCAAATTCTTGATTCCCAATTGCGCCACGGCCCAAGTATCGCTGGGGAGGAGGTTCACGAGGTCGTTGTCAGCAGTGTTGTACATTTCTTTGTAGCACTTTTCCAACTCTTCGCAACCGTCAACCTTGTAGGTCACCGCTGCTTTACCCTTTTCGAAGTCGAGCGTTGCAATGAACTTCATTTCTTGGAACAAGCTCAAATCTACAGCGCCTAATTCGCGCGAAAGTCCAGCCGCGAGCGGCATGATTTGTCCGTAGTCAACATACAGCGCCATGTCGGCATCTTCGGCAATGAAGTTCTTGAGTTCTGCAGATTTTTCCTGCGCCTTTTCGCTGAGAGTCATGTATTCCAACGCATCGGCTGTGCCGTTAGCATAAGCAAACACCAACTTCTCAGCATCAAAAGCCGCGAGCGCATTTCCCCTTTTGTCTTCAAGGGTGTTGATGCCGTTCTGTGCTGCCAAGACGTAATCCACGCGCACATTTCTGTCGGCAAGGAGCGTTTCCAGCGCCCGCTTCACCTTGGCTTCATCAGCGATAGGAAGAATGACTACACCGCGCATCTGCTCTACATTTTCGAGCGCGCAATACACGGGTTGTGACAGGTCAAAACCCGTAGCAGCGGGGTCTTCCAGAATTTCGCGCATTAAGGTACGCGAATCACCGCTCATCTCGTTAATGCTATTCTTCAAGAACCCTGAAATTTGTGGGTCGTCCAAAATTGCTGACTCGTTAAGCAAATTTCCAACATGAACCTTTGCAACAAGAACTGACTGACCAGGAAGTGCTGACAAGTAACCCTTTTCAGCATCACAACCCACCAACAGTGCAACGGCAAACAACGCCGCCATCACCTTCAAATACATGTGTTTCATCATAACGGTTGTATTAAGTTAATTTATTGAGTGAATAATCGTTTCATACACACGGCAATTCCAATCCCAGCATTGCCTTACTGCATGCAAATGTAGCATTTAAATGTATAACAACAAATCTTAACACTGATTTATCCCTGTTTTTCGTCAAAAATCGGGAACCGCAAGCGTGCAACATCCTTGTCATGCAAACGGAGGGCACCCATCACGTCGGGGGGGTATTTTGCAAAACGAGAGAGTTCTTCGAAACGGAGCGAGACTTTTATGACCTGTGGCGGAGGGAACTACACTGAAAAGCGATGAATCTAACCACCGAATTTAACGAAATAGATCGATTTTGAGAAATTCATGGGGTCGGATTTAACGAAATGGATCTATTTTGAGAATTTCGAGGGGTCAGATTTAACCAAATAGATGTATTTCGTGAAATTCGAGGGGTCAGATTTAACGAAATAGATGCGTTTCGTGAAATTTGAGGGGTCAGATTTAACGGAATAGATGTGTTTTGAGAAATTTGAGGGGTCAGATTTAACGAAATAGATGCGTTTCGTTAAATTGGAAGACAAGAATAGGGTTACGCACTTCAACTGACTACCAGAATGCAACGAAACGGAATCAATCGGGACGATGCCTGACTGTTTCCGTTTCATAATGCGCCCCTCAGCAAGGCGTTTGTCGTAATCTACATCTAAAATTGCATGTAGATGAAGGGTTGCACGTCGCTACTCTTTATTTGGACAACGAGCAGGATGAGCAGGGCAAAAACGGCAACCTGCGCCCAGAGCGGTGCGCTCGAAAGGCGCCCACTGATGGTGTCGCCCCAGGCGTCGGGCAGGAAGTGGAGCACAAAACCGAGAACGATGAGCGCCGTCACCAGGGGATAACCCACGAGGAATTGGTGGAGCGTTTCGCCATGAAACTCGGTGAAGATTTTGGTGAGCATCCCCCATGAGGCGTCAAACGTGGCATTCGCGAAGAAGAGCCAGCAGAGACACACCACGTGGAAGGTGAGCACGATGGACAGGAACGTAGTCAACTGCGAGCGCATGCGCAGGTTCCAACCCGATGAAGATGTGCCAAGCAGTAATCCCTTATCCCCGCTTCTCGCTTCTAACTGCTCACCCCTCACTCCGACGTCCTCCTTCTTCGTAAACCATCTGCTCCACCACTTGTGTACCACCAATGCCGCGCCATGAATGCTGCCCCAAACGATGAAGTTGAGCGAGGCGCCATGCCAAAGGCCACCAAGCAACATGGTGAGAAAGAGGTTGAGGTTCGTGCGGAACTGTCCCTTCCGATTGCCCCCGAGGGAAATGTAAAGATAGTCGCGCAACCACGATGAGAGCGAAATGTGCCAGCGGCGCCAAAACTCCGTAATGTTCACACTCTTGTAGGGCGAGCGGAAATTGGCGGGAATGTGAAACCCTAACCACAGGGCGATGCCGATAGCCATGTCGCTATAACCTGAGAAGTCGCAATAGAGTTTGAGCGCATAACCGTAGATGCCGATGAGATTTTCGAGTCCCGTGTAGAGCGAGGGGTCGTCAAAGATGCGGTTGACGAAGTTCACGCCAATATAGTCAGAGATGACAGCCTTCTTGAACAGTCCGGTCATGACGAACCAGAGTCCTGTGCCAAACATTTCGCGCGTAACGGTGAGCGGTTGGCGCACTTGAGGCAGAAAGTCGGCAGCGCGAAGAATGGGCCCCGCCAAAAGTGTGGGAAAGAAGGAGACGAAGAAGGCGAAGTCCAGAAAATTGCGACATGCCGTGAGTTTTCCGCGATACACGTCAATCACGTAGTTCATCGACTGGAAGGTGAAAAACGAGATTCCCGCAGGCAAGAAGATGTCGAGCGGTTGGAAGGTGCCGCCCCACCAGGGTAGGATGATGGAGAGCGCAAAGTTGGTGTACTTGAAATAAGCCAACTGCGAGAGCATCAACACAACTGCCAAACTCACCCACAAGCGCTTGCGACCAGCCGACTCGGAACGCGCAATAAGGCGACCTACGTAATAGTTACCAACGGTGATGAGCGCCAACAAGCAGCAATACGCTCCCGCATTCTTGTAATAGAAATAGTAAGAAAACAGGGTGAGGTAAAACAGGCGCACACTCTGAGTGCGTCGACCCGAAAGCAGGGCATAACCCGTGGCGACCAACAAAAACAGGAAGAGGAAGAGCCCAGAATTGAAGAAGAAGGGCGCCGCCTCATCATAGGTCAAGAGGCTGAAAAGGTTGTCTAACATCATTGCTCAGAGAGGTGTTTGTCGAAGCCTGCTAAAAGGGCATCGTATAAGTAAGTGGCAAGCGTTCGCCCACCTTCGTGTGTAATGTGGGTGTAGTCCTTACGCGCCTCGGCAGGTTGCTTTTCGGCAAGTTTCACAATGCTTCCGTCGCCGCCCATGGCTTCGTAAAGATTCCAGAAGGCCACCTCGCCCAGCGCTGCCAACTGTTGCTGATATTGCATGAGCGCCAACACTCCCTTCATCGTGTGAAGTTCACCCTGAATGCGCGTTTCGCGGTCGCCTACACCAACAATGAGTATCGACGTTGTGGGGAAACAGTCCTTCAAGCGACTCACCACTTTCAACATGTTGGTCACGTAATAGTCATAGTTGAGTTGGTCTTTCGACGCAACGTTCAGTCCGTAATGCAGGATGATAAGGTCGTAGGGACGCACCTGCGCGAGTTCCTTGAGATAGTCAGCGGAGAGTGTTTGCAAGTGGGTGCCACTCGTAGCGCGCAGGGCGAAATTATCCAACGTGATTCCCCTGCTGCCTTCAACAGCCACCCCCTGTGCGTTCACGTCTTGATTTCCCGTGAGCGTCCATCTCACACGCTTCAAGTTACCTGCAACACGCACCGCCTCAACCTTTCCCGTGCCCTGCGTCGCGACTTTTTGCTTCAGCGTGTCGTTAAGCGTAGCGCTAAGGGTTAAGGGTTGTGCCGACGTCAGGTAGAAGGTTGACATTTCGAAACGCGCGGCATGTGGGAACTTATCTGCAGCCGTCACATCTGTAAAGGCAGTGCCCATGGGATGGGCATAGGTCTGCGCAATGCTTTGCCTACGACTGACGAACCCCACAGAATCTATGGCTTGGTGCGCATCCCATCCACCAAAGAATTGCTTGACCGACTTGCGGAAACCAGGCGCCTCGGGAGCGACGCTCAAATAACCCACACCACAACCGCCAAACCTTTGTTGCAACATCTCGCGGAGTTCGTCCGTAAGAATGTCACCCTCAACAAAGGAGTCGCCAAAATAGGCAATGCGCACGGGGCGCGCCATACTGTCAACACGCACCAGCGCCTTATAGAAACTAGACATGCCCGAAGGCTTACCCGCACTGAAGTCTTCAATGCAGGTTACGCCTTCTGGGCATTTATAAGGGGCAACCTTCTGGGCTACGGGAACGAGGTTGAGGTCCGCAACGAGAAGGTCGTCAGGAGTGCCGTCCTTGAGGTCGGCAAAGAGGTCCACCGTCTTCAGTTCGTAT
>CALCHM010000030.1 GCA_937901345.1 uncultured Prevotella sp.
AAATACGCGAGATACACGTGATACGTGGAAACAAATAATCAACGTGATTAAACAGATTTCAGGGATTATAAAAGAATGAGGGAGACTAACTCAAAATGTCCCCATAAGTTAGGGGGACGAGCGACGAAGGAGCGGAGGGGGTCTGTGAAAACTCTTAGCTGTAAAAATTATATTAGCTCATAATTGAGGACGCACGCACCGTACGTCCGTACCAGTCAAGTGAATTCCACTCCGCATGGTCACTACTCTCTATTCTCTCCTCACTACTAACTAAACACAGTCCGTACCAGTCAATTGAAATTCCACTCTGCAAGCTCACTACTCACTACTCTCTTCTCACTACTAACTAAACACAGTCCTTACCTGCTAAGTGTGTGTATGTTAAAAAATACGGGTCGACCGCGTGGTCGACCCGTATTATTATATTGAGAAATTGTATTTATTCCCAGTTATTAGAGCTCCAAGGACTATCGTACTTATTACCGAGCTGTGCGCCAGATACAGAAGTATCTACAGTCTGAGTGTTATCAATCTTGATTGATGCAGCAATCATACCTTCGAGTTCGAGGTCGTAAACGCTCATTTGGGGTTTGATATATGTCTTTTTCATAATTAAATTTAGAATCTTAAGATAATTAAATTCCTAGGGTTATTCAGTCAGAGTACAACTGACAGTGTACAGATTACAACTGCCATGCGGAAAGTCGACAGAGTATAACAGGCAAGTGTACTCTGCACTCTGTACTCTAAAAAGTACGCTGTAAACTGCCCGCATGGAGTTTAACTGTCCGCACGGCAGCTGTACTCTGTACTCTGTTATCTGTACTCTATTAATAGTACTCTGTACTCTAATAACCTTCTTACTTCACGATGAACTTCTTACCGTTCTGGATGTAGATACCACCCTTCACGGTGTTCATAACACGGCGACCTGAAAGGTCAAAGATGGGAGCGTTAGCGTTGAATGAAGGAGCAACGATAGCGTCTTCAATACCAGTTGTGCCACCGAAGTTGAAGCGGAGCGCTTGAGCGGGATTAGGAACTTCAGAAGCAGGGAGGTAAGCCTTATAACCGTTGTTGAGGAATTTGTTTTCTGTTAATTTAGCATTGTAAAGACCAATGCCAATGCCTTCAACATTACCAAGAACATAAGCAGGTCCGCCTACCATTGTTGCGATTACGGAACCCTCAAGCTGATTTTCGACAGCCTCAACGTCCTCTGCTACATCAAAGTTATAAACACCTGCAACTGTTGCCTTCAATATAACACCCGTGTTGGCAGGGATTGTGTTCTCAATCTCAGTTAAAGTCGCCCATCCATCTTTGGTTGCAGTCACTGCGAATGCCTCAACATTCTCAGGTATTGTCACTGCTTTTGGAGCATAGAATGTAGCATAAGTTGTTTCGCCCACTTTTACACCATAAGAAGTCACAGCAGTAGCAGACATCTGTGTTCCACCATGCGCACTCCTGTGTACACCAAGAAGCACATCTGTATCTACGTCCGAATTGATAGAGAGATAAAGGTTTTCGCGGTCGGCAAACCTGAAGTCATTTCCATCGCCGGCAATGATAAATTTAGAACCTGTTGCATTGAGGATTACATCACTTGCATCACCAAGTTTGCTGCTATTGTCGGCTGCTTCTGAGTAGATGTACTTGCCTGTAGCAATATTCATAATGCTAAAGTTGAACTTACCATTCTCGTATGAAGGATATATAGCCCAATGAGCATTCACATCAACTTCAGCAGTTTCTGCAGGCTGAACTTTTACTTTGCTACCTACAGCACGCAAGTACTTTGCAGTAGTTTTATTCTGTGATCTGTACAAATCCAACAAAATCTCATTTGGCGTCTCACCAACCTTTGAAACAGGATATTTGAAATCAATTGTGGCTTTAAGAGTCTTTGCATTTGCATCCCATACCTGATCAGAAAGAGTATATCCTTCTGCACCTGTAAATGTAGGAGCAATTTCCAATGCAGCCCAACCCTCTGCTTCACCTGTGAAAGTATTGTTTGCTGCATCTGTGAGGGTGTAGTTGATTACGTAAGGAATGAATCCCAATGAAGAACCTGCATGTGTATTTCCGTGGAGACCTACAGGTTGTTCGCCTTCGGTACCAGAAGAGTTAATAGATAAGTAAAGTGTCTTATCAGCTACCTTGAATGAATATCCCCAACTATCATTAACAAGTGTAAATGGTGTGGCTGTTTTATTGAAGGAAAGTACGTTTGCACCGTGTGAACCTGAAGTTGCCGTTGTATAAATGTATTCACCAGTATTAATATTCTTAATCGTGTAAGTAAATACACCTTCATTGAGCGTTGGATAAATCGCCCAAAGATAATTGTCTACATTTGCTGTCGTAGGGTTAAGGTCTTTGTCAACTTTTATAGTAGTGCTCTCTTTAGCATACACTTTGAAGTTTGCCTTATTATATTCATATCCATTAATCATCAACTTGTTGGTTGTTTCCGCATTAGAAACCGGGAAGGGGAAAGTGATGTTTGCATAGAACTTCTTATTTTCCCATTTGGGTGAACTCATAGAAATACCAACAAATGAAGGATCAACGTTTGCATAACCAATAAATGTGCCTGTATAAACGTTTCCAAATTCGTCAGTTAATTCACATGAAAGTTCTTCGGGAGCATTCGCATTTACAGTGTTAATCGTCTCTGCATAGGTTGTCGCTCCATCAGCAACGGTGGTAAATGTATGCAATGAACCACCATCGGTAGCATTGTTGTAAAAATTTACGTTTCTTGTTGAAGCGCTGGGTTTTGTACCGCATGCAAAAGAAATATATGTGCCAACAGCATCATAAATAGAGTTGTAGTTACCATTAACAAGGATTTGCCAGAGATAAGGCGTATCCCCAAAGTTGATATTGTTGCCTTCCTTTACCAAATACTTATTATTACCAAGGTTGTAAATCACATATCTATTCGCAACTTTGAGAACATACCAATGTTCACCGTTTTCTATGGCGGAGACACTATTGTTGTGATAATTTTGTCCTGGCCAATTAATGTTGCTTAAAGCAGGAAAATTAGTAATGCCTTGACAAGCTGCCAAATTACCGCGTCTCCCATTTTCGTCACCACTAATTACATAAACCCCCGTCTCGGGTTGTGTTACCGCCCACGCACCCAAGCAAGGAAGCATCATGGCGAGCATAAGTAAAAGTTTTTTCATAAATTGAAATTAATGAATGATGTTTGATTAATATTCGAATAGTGTTTGAAAGGTGATAGAAGGCATGCATTCGTTGTCGGAATTTCCTCCTCCTTTTTTTATTCGTGCGCAAAATTAAGCACAATGTAACTTATTTTAAAAATCATTATATAAATATCTGTAAATCCGAGTGTTAAATTCCTTATTTTAGGGGGGGGGAATGGCATGTTGAGGTTGCAAATAAAACGTTGAACGAGGAACGAGGAACGTTGAGAGATTAACGTTGAACGAGGAGGGGTTAGAGTAGAGAGGAGAGAGGAGAGAGGAGAGAGGAG
>CALCHM010000031.1 GCA_937901345.1 uncultured Prevotella sp.
GCGTTGAACGCGGTACATGCCAACGGATGCAACTGGATAGCCTTACCCTCAATCATCTTAGGCTGGAAAGCCTGGATACCGAGACGGTGAAGTGTCGGAGCACGGTTGAGGAGCACTGGATGGCCCTTCATTACATACTCAAGGATATCCCAGATGATAGGATCCTTACGGTCAACAATCTTCTTTGCAGACTTCACAGTCTTAACAATGCCACGCTCGATGAGTTTACGAATAATGAATGGTTTGTAGAGCTCGGCAGCCATCAACTTAGGAATACCGCACTCACCCATCTTCAACTCAGGACCTACGACGATAACCGAACGTGCAGAATAGTCAACACGCTTACCGAGAAGGTTCTGACGGAAGCGACCTTGCTTACCCTTGAGTGAGTCAGAAAGCGACTTGAGAGGACGGTTGCTATCGCTCTTCACTGCGCTACTCTTACGAGAGTTGTCGAAGAGAGAGTCAACAGCTTCCTGAAGCATACGCTTTTCGTTACGGAGGATAACTTCAGGTGCCTTAATTTCGAGCAAACGCTTGAGACGGTTGTTGCGAATGAGCACACGACGATAAAGGTCGTTGAGGTCAGAAGTAGCAAAACGACCACCATCGAGGGGAACAAGAGGACGAAGGTCAGGAGGAGTGACAGGAAGAATCTTCATAATCATCCACTCGGGACGGTTACGATCCTTACTTGCACGGAAAGATTCAACCACCTGAAGACGCTTAAGAGCTTCGTTCTTGCGTTGTACAGAAGTGTCTGTATTCGCACGGTCACGAAGTTCGTAAGAAAGACTATCGAGGTCGATGCGCTGGAGCAAGTCATAAACAGCTTCAGCACCCATCTTAGCGATAAACTTATTAGGGTCGCTATCTTCCAAATACTGATTGTCCTTTGGAACCTTCTTCATCAATTCCATGTATTCATCTTCAGTGAGAAGGTCGAGTTCCTTTACGGGGTTTTCTTCACTTTCACCGAGAACACCTGGTTGGATGACAACGTAACGTTCGTAGTAAATGATGGAGTCGAGTTTCTTCGTGGGAATACCAAGGAGATAACCCATCTTGTTGGGGAGCGAACGGAAGTACCAAATGTGAGCAACGGGCACAACGAGTTGGATGTGACCAGCACGTTCGCGACGCACCTTCTTTTCTGTTACCTCTACACCACAACGGTCACAGACGATACCTTTATAACGGATACGCTTGTACTTACCGCAATGACATTCGTAGTCCTTTGTAGGACCGAAAATGCGTTCGCAGAAAAGACCGTCGCGTTCAGGCTTATAGGTGCGATAGTTTATTGTTTCAGGCTTCAAAACTTCACCATAAGAGTTCGCCTGAATTTCTTCAGGAGAAGCAAGACCGATGGTGATTTTCGTAAAGTTGTTCTTTACCTTACTTTCTCTTTTAAATGCCATATTATAATATGTATAATTATATGTTGGGTTAAGCAGCTTCACAGGGAAAGGATAGGAAGCTATACTTCCATCCTATTCCCATGTGGAGCGTTCTAACTAATCGAGCGTAACGTTCAAGCCCAAACCACGGAGTTCGTGGAGGAGGACATTGAGAGACTCGGGAATACCCGGTGTGGGGAGAGGATCACCCTTAACGATTGCTTCGTAAGCCTTTGCACGACCAGTAACGTCGTCGGACTTAATGGTGAGGATTTCTTGAAGCACATGAGAAGCACCGAAGGCTTCAATTGCCCAAACTTCCATTTCCCCAAAACGCTGACCACCGAATTGAGCCTTACCACCGAGGGGTTGCTGTGTGATGAGCGAGTACGGACCAATAGAACGAGCGTGCATCTTATCTTCTACCATGTGACCAAGTTTCAACATGTAAGTAACACCTACTGTTGCCTTCTGGTCGAAGGGATCACCTGTTGCACCATCGTAAAGCTGAGTTGAACAGTAGCGGGGAAGACCTGCCTTATCTGTCCATTCGCAAAGGTCAGAGAGTTTTGCACCGTCAAAGATGGGAGTAGCAAACTTAACACCCAACTTCTTACCAGCAGCACCTAATACTGCTTCAAACACCTGACCAAGGTTCATACGAGAAGGCACACCAAGGGGATTGAGCACGATATCTACGGGAGTACCATCTTCAAGGAATGGCATATCTTCCTGACGAACAATCTTAGATACAATACCCTTGTTACCGTGGCGACCTGCCATCTTATCACCTACACCGATCTTACGTTTCTTAGCGATATAAACCTTTGCAAGTTGAAGGATACCAGAGGGTAGTTCGTCACCGATAGTGATTGCAAACTTTTCGCGCTTGAGTTTCGCATCAAACTCATTGTACTTCTTCAAGTAGTTGATTACGAGTTGACGGATGAGGCGGTTTGTACGTTCATCTTCAGTCCAATTGCTAAGTTGAACAGAAGTATAGTCCAAAGAGATAAGGAGTGACTTGCCAAACTTAGCACCTTCAGCGATAACTTCTGCACCGATGTTATCCTTCACGCCAAGACTTGTGTAATTCTTAGTCAACTTCAAGAGTTTTTCTACCATCACCATCTTGAGTTCTTCAGTGTCCTGCTTGAACTTTTCGTCAATCTGAGTGAGGGTAACTTTATCTTGATTCTTAGAAGCACGACTCTTCTGAGCACGTGAATAGAGACGCTTGTTGATAACGATACCAGAGAGAGAGGGATTAGCCTTCAATGATGCATCCTTAACATCACCAGCCTTATCACCAAAGATTGCACGGAGCAACTTTTCTTCTGGAGTAGGATCGCTTTCACCCTTAGGTGTAATCTTACCAATCATGATGTCACCAGGAGTGATACGTGCACCGATACGAACGATACCATTTTCATCAAGATCCTTAGTTGCATCTTCACCTACGTTGGGGATGTCATTAGTAAGCGTTTCTTCACCACGTTTTGTTTCACGAACTTCAAGTGAATATTCGTCAACGTGAACTGAAGTAAGGAGGTCTTCACGAACAACGCGTTCGTTAAGCACAATAGCATCTTCATAGTTATAACCCTTCCAAGGCATGTATGCTACAAGGAGGTTACGACCGAGAGCCAATTCACCATCTTCAGTAGCATAACCTTCGGTAAGAATCTGACCTGTTTCGACACGCTGTCCCTTTTCACAAATAGGACGGAGGTCAATTGTCATATTCTGGTTCGTACGACGGAACTTGGGAATGATATACTCCTTAACGTTAGACTCGAATGAAACAAATTCTTCATCTTCAGTGCGATCATAAGCAACGATGATACGTTCTGCATCAACATATTCAATCACACCAGGTCCTTCGGCAGTAATCATTGTGCGTGAGTTTTCACACACTTGGCGTTCGATACCAGTACCAACGATAGGCGCTTCTGAACGAATGAGAGGAACAGCCTGACGCATCATGTTAGATCCCATCAATGCACGGTGAGCGTCATCGTGTTCCAAGAAGGGAATGAGTGAAGCCGCAATTGAAGCAATCTGCTGAGGTGCAACGTCCATGAGTTCAACATTCTCTGGAGTTACAACGGGATAGTCAGCATCCTGACGACACTTAACCTTAGGTAAGATAAAACCACCTTCATCATTCAAGGGTGCATTACCCTGACCGATGATTTTGCCTTCTTCTTCTTCTGCACTAAGATAAACGACACCATTATTGTCAAGATTCACCTTTGCACCTTCTACCTTACGATAGGGAGTTTCAATGAAACCAAGTTCGTTAATCTTTGCATATACGCAGAGTGAAGAAATCAAACCAATGTTTGGACCTTCAGGAGATTCAATAGGACAAAGACGACCATAGTGTGTGTAGTGTACGTCTCGCACTTCGAAACCTGCACGTTCACGAGAAAGACCACCAGGACCAAGAGCAGAAAGACGACGCTTGTGAGTTACTTCAGCAAGCGGATTGGTTTGGTCCATGAACTGTGAAAGTGCGTTTGTACCGAAGAATGAATTGATAACACTTGAAATAGTCTTCGCGTTAATCAAATCCATGGGAGTGAACACTTCATTATCACGAACGTTCATTCGTTCACGGATGGTACGACTCATACGTGCCAATCCAATAGCGAACTGATTTGAAAGTTGTTCTCCAACTGTACGCACACGACGATTGCTCAAGTGGTCGATATCATCAACATCTGCCTTAGAGTTAATCAACTCAACGAGGTACTTGATGATTTCGATAATATCTTCCTTAGTCAATACGCGAACGTCCATATCGGTAGAAAGATTCAACTTTCGATTGATGCGATAACGTCCTACTTCACCAAGGTCATAGCGCTTATCTGAGAAGAAAAGGTTGTTAATAACTTCCTTTGCACTTGCATCATCAGCAGGATCTGCATTACGCAATTGACGATAGATATAAAGTACAGCTTCCTTTTCAGAGTTAGAAGAGTCCTTCTGCAGCGTATTGAAGATAATTGAGAAATCAGTTGAAACGCCTTCTTCCTTGTGCACGAGGATTGTAGAAACTCCAGCATCAAGGATGTCATCCATATTGTCTTCTGTGATAACTGTTTCACGTGGTGTACCAGACAACAGGTCACGTCCCTTTATTTTCATTGTCAGTTCATTTGTTTTATCTTTTGGATACCGAGTCTGTGCGCCAATGGTGCATAGACGTGCATTGTTTCAAGAGCAATTTCGCGCTGACGTCCCTCTTTTTTTGCAGAGAGAGTGCGCATATTATGAAGTCTGTCGGCAAGTTTAATGATGATAACACGGATATCCCTTGACATTGCAATGAGCATTTTTCGGATATTTTCCGCCTGCTGTTCTTCCTTTGTGGGGAGCTGAATACGGACATTTTCCCCGTCATCATTCTTTGTCTGAATCTGAACTCTTCCTATTTTTGTTACGCCTTTCCAAGCTTAGCGACTAAGCTCGCGGTGTTCTCCAAATAAACCGCTTTGGATTGCCAAATTAAGTATTAGAGAATAAACAGATTAAATGATAGCAACTTATGGAAAACTTTAAGCCTACCGAATATATGCTGCTCTGCGTGGCCTCGGGTCACGAGTTTGCCGATGAGGGGTGGACGCTTGCCGATCGCGAGTGCACCTGCCCGTCGCTCGTGCGCGCCT
>CALCHM010000032.1 GCA_937901345.1 uncultured Prevotella sp.
TTCCACCCGGAAAAATCAACATGTCTTGAGACAAATGCAAATTTCCACCCGGAAAAATCAACATGTCTTGAGACAAATGCAAATTTCCACCCGGAAATTAGTACTTGTCTCACTACGGGAGGGAATTTTCAAACAGGACAACAGGTTTCACTTTGTTGGAAAAGGGAAATCATGGGTATTACGCTACCCAGCAATCTCTAATTGGAATTCTCCTTCAGAATGCAGCACGCGTTTCCCGTTGCTACGGACATGCTTTCAGTATCCCCCAAAGCGACGGAGCGGAGATGCAAACGCTATCAGCGAGGGACCATTGAAATTAAAATGAGTCCTCATCAAACAAATTTGAGGAAGCGGGAATACACAGATGCTCAAATCCCTTCCGAACTACCACAAAATCATTTTTAAGAAGATAAATCAAACAAAATGTAACGAAATTCAAACTATCTCTTGCCATTTTGAAATATAACTCCTATATTTGCCGCCGAAACAACAACACAAACTATGCAGACTCAGAATACACATAATCGTTTTCATCATCATTTCCTACCAAAAGGCGGGTTGAGGCATGTGTAAACGGTGTGTATCCAGGTGATAAGACTTTTATTCTCGAGGCTCTCCCGATGTTGTGATGGGGTGAGCCTCGATATTTTTTTATTTTTTTAGAAACACAAAACGAACTACCATGTTACGAATAGCGATACAATCAAAAGGTCGCCTTCACGACGACACGATGGCACTCCTTGCCGAATCTGGAATCAAGATAGACAAGTCTAAGCGCACTCTGCTGCTTGCTGCACGCAACTTCCCCATGGAGGTACTCTTCATGCGCGATGACGACATTCCCGGCATCGTTGCTGACGGCACTGCCGACATTGGTGTGGTGGGACTCAATGAAGTGTTGGAGCGCAACGAGAATGTACGCATCGTGCGTGAGTTGGGTTTTGGCGGATGTCGCCTTTCCATAGCCATCCCCAAGAGCGAACCCTACACGGGTGTGGAATGGTTGCAAGGCAAACGCATTGCCACCTCTTACCCTGGAATCTTGCAGCGTTTCCTTGCCGACAAGGGCGTAACCGCACAGATTCATACCATCACAGGTTCTGTAGAAATTTCTACTGCTATTGATATTGCCGATGCCATTTTTGACATCGTAAGTTCAGGTTCTACCCTTGTGAGCAACAATCTTAAGGAAGTTGAACGCGTCACTGACAGCGAGGCCGTTTTGATAGCAGGAAAAGAACTGGACGCAGCATCGCAAGCAGCACTTGATGACCTACTCTTCCGCATCACAGCCGTGCAGAATGCTGTGGACAAGAAATACGTACTCATGAATGCTCCCGCCGACTGTGTGGATGCCATTCTTGCCGAACTTCCCGGCATGAAGAGTCCTACGGTTATGCCGCTGGCGCAAGAAGGATGGTGTAGCATCCACGCTGTACTTGACGAAAAGCGTTTCTGGGAAATCATTGGCCGTCTGAAGGCAAAAGGTGCACAAGGTATTCTCGTGTTGCCCATTGAAAAGATGATTTATTAGTGGAACGTTTTGAGGTTTTAAGGAAAAAAAGGTTATTAGGAACCATGCGGATTATTTGCGTTAAACTAGACGTTAAAGACCTTAAAGACCCTTTCTAAAAAACCAGAAACCTCATAACCTCAAAGCAAAGCGCCCTCAAAACCTTATAACCTTATCTTATGACCCTTTCTTTCTCTCCCCATAAATCCGAGTGGACGGAATTATTACGCCGCCCCTCGCTTGACATTACTGAACTTTTCGACATCGTACGCCCCATTGTGGATGAAGTTGCCGAAAAGGGCGATGTGGCACTCCATGCTTATGCAGCGCGTTTCGATAAAGTATGTTTGACAGATTTGCGTGTGAGTGAGGCAGAAATTCGTGCGTCAGAAGCACTCGTTTCTGACGATTTGAAGAATGCCCTTCGCCAAGCTTACGCACAGATTTATGCTTTCCACGCTGCGCAACGCTTTAGTGGTGTGGTCGTTGAAACGGCACCCGGTGTGGTGTGCGAACAACGCGCGTTGCCCATCTCACGAGTCGGTCTTTACATTCCTGGGGGGTCTGCACCGCTATTCTCTACAGTATTGATGCTCGGCATTCCCGCTCGCATCGCGGGTTGTGAGAAAGTCGTACTCTGCACTCCTCCAGCCAAGGACGGAAGTGTGCATCCCGCCATTCTCTTCGCCGCTTCGCTTTGTGGCATTACCGAAGTGTTTAAAGTGGGAGGCGCTCAGGCCGTAGCGGCAATGGCGGTAGGAACAGAAACGGTACCTCAGGTGGACAAAAT
>CALCHM010000033.1 GCA_937901345.1 uncultured Prevotella sp.
CTCTTACACAACTTTAGAGGGTGTGCCGAAATTTTGCATTTCGACACACCCTCCTCCAGATTATTCAAATGGGTTCTAGCGCGTCGTTACCGATACGCACCACATATCGTATTTGCGATTGGTAACGCTTAGAATGTATGTACAAACAAGCCGCTGCGCAATTTGGGTTCAAACCACGTTGCCTTAGGTGGCATGATTTCACCAGCGTCAGCAATATCGATGATCTGTGTCATCGTCACAGGATAAAGCGCCAATGCCATCTTCATTTCGCCACTATCGACACGACGTTTCAATTCATCGAGTCCGCGCAATCCTCCCACGAAGTCGATACGCTTATCCGTGCGGAGATCTTTAATATTCAAGATGGCATCAAGTATCAAACGACTTGAAATATCTACATCCAACACGCCGACAGGATCTTGAGGATTGTAAACACCTTCTTTCGCCTTGAGACTGTACCATGCCCCTTCAAGATAAAGTGAAAATTCGTGCAACTCTTGTGGAGCATAGTTGGCAGCACCCATACACTTCACGTCGAAGTGCTCACTTAAGGCGTCAAGGAATTGTGGTGCGGAAAGTCCATTCAAATCCTTTACAACACGGTTGTAATCAAGAATCGTAAGTTGGTTGTGTGGGAAGCAAACCGCCATAAAATAGTTGTACTCCTCCTCACCCGTGTGCTGCGCATTGGTTAATTTCATTTCATCAGCCACACGTGCAGCAGCGGCAGATCTGTGATGTCCGTCGGCAATATACATCTCTGGCATGGTGGCAAAGGCAGCAGAAATTTGCGCCATATCATCGGCATCAGCAATCACCCACAAGCGATGGCGGAAACCATCAATGGGAGCAATAAAGTCGTATTCAGGAGTCGTTGCGGCATACTTCTCAATGTACTGCAGCAACACGTCGTTACTCTTGTATGCCAAAAATACAGGACCTATCTGCGCACGGATGGCAAGGATGTGACGCATACGGTCATCCTCCTTATCCTTACGGGTGAGTTCGTGTTTCTTGATGCGCCCTTCTTTATAGTCGGACGAATGGCAACATACCACAAAACCATATTGTGTCTTGTCGTTCATCGTTTGCGCATAGAGGTAATACACTTCTTTTTCCTCACGCACCAACCAACCTTCTGCTTGGAACTTCTTAAATTGTTCGAGTGCAGCGTCGTACACGCGGGGATCGGTATCTAACGTACCGGGTTCAAGGTTGATTTCGGGTTTGTTGATATGATACATGGACTTGGGATTGCCCGCGGCCTCTTGGCGTGCCTCTTCAGAATTGAGGACATCATACGCACGACATTCTACGTCTTCAACGATTCCCTGTGGGGGACGCAATGCTGCAAAGGGTTTTACTTTCATAGCATTAAATTGGATATACAAAAAGGAGAAATAAGAACAGAGACACGCTGCATGACGCCACGATAAATAGTCGCCAACAAATGGACTGAGCGTCACTGGAAATCTCTTTTCTGATTACTCCTTTTCATGAGTTATTTGTTTACTTGATAGCGCTTATTACCTGTTGCAAAGAAGTCGGCAATCTGTCTTGCGGCAGCAAAACCTGCATTTGCATTGGCTTCAGCAGTCTGTGCACCAGCCTTCTTAGGTGTGGCCAAATATCTATCACCAAATGCCGACATTTCTTCATGCTTATCGGGTTGCACATCAGTGATGTACTTGATATCTTGACGTTCGGTCATCGCCTTGAGCAAATCGTCCTCATTGATAATTTCCTTGCGCGCAGTATTTACCAAGATGGCATTCTTGGGCATGACTTCAAAGAGTGATGCATTGATACTACCACGCGTTTCGGGTTTGAGGGGGATGTGAAGTGAAACAATGTCGCACTGGGCAAACATTTCTTCCTTCGACTCTATATAGTGAAGCCCTGCAGCGTCAATATTATCGCGGCGACCAAAGGCATCGTAGGCATAGACGTCCATACCGAAACCATTCGCCAAGGTACCTACGTGTTGTGCTACGTGTCCGAAACCGAGGAGACCGAGTTTCTTACCCTTCAATTCCGTTCCTGACTTGCCCGAGAAGCGCATGCGGATGGTGTAGAGCAACATGCCCATCACCAATTCGGCAACGGCATTGGCATTCTGACCTGGTGTGTTCATCACAACAATGTTGCGCTCTGTAGCAGCAGCAAGGTCCACATTATCGTAACCTGCACCAGCACGCACCACGATCTTCAACTCGGGAGCTGCATCCATAACGGCAGCATCCACCTTATCAGAACGAATAATAAGGGCGTTAACATCGGCAACAGCTTGCAGCAGGTCTGCCTTGTCGGTATAACCTTCAAGTTTCGCCACTTCATGACCGTTTTTCTCTAATATTTCTTGAATACCCTTCGCTGCAGCTGCAGCAAAGGGTTTTTCGGTTGCTATAAGAACTTTCATCCTGTTTGGAATTAATGAGTTGCTTCAAATTCTTGCATGACCTTCACAAGTTCCTTCACGCCTTCAAGGGGCATAGCGTTGTAACAACTTGCACGGAAACCACCTACGTCGCGGTGCCCCTTGATACCCACGATACCACGCTGTTGTGCAAACTGCAAGAACTCTTGTTCCAATTCCTTGTAGGCATCGTTCATCACGAAACAGATGTTCATCAACGAACGACTGTCTTGCTGCGCTGTGCCACGGAATAACTTGTTGCGATCGATTTCTGCATAAAGCAAAGCAGCACGTTCTTCAGCACGACGCGCCATCTCAGCTACCCCACCCTCGCTCTTAATCCAACGGAGGGTTTGCATCGCACAATAAATGGGAACTACAGGAGGTGTATTGAACATCGAACCCTTTGACACATGCGTCTTATAGTCGAGCATGGTAGGAATATGGCGTGACACCTTTCCTAATAATTCGTCCTTAACGATAACGAAAGTGACACCTGACATACTCAAATTCTTCTGAGCACCTCCATAAATCATGCCATACTTAGAGACGTCAATGGGACGTGAGAAAATATCTGAAGACATGTCGGCAATCACGGGAATAGGACTGTCGAGGTCAGTGCGCAATTCTGTACCGTAAATGGTATTGTTGGTAGTAATATGCAAGTAGTCTGCATCAGCAGGAATTTCAAAGTCCTTGGGTACGTATGTAAAATTGTCGGCTTCGGAAGAGGCAACGATAGCAACTTCACCAAATGCTTTTGCTTCCTTAATGGCCTTCTTAGCCCATACACCAGTATTAAGATAAGCGGCTTTCTTTTCAAGGAAGTTCATGGGTACCATAGCAAATTCCAAACTTGCGCCACCACCGAGGAACACCACGCTATATCCTTCAGGAATTGCCAACAACTCCTTGAAGAGCGCCTGTGCTTCGTCCATTACAGCCTGGAATTCCTTCGTGCGGTGAGAAATTTCCATCAAAGACAATCCCATGCCATTAAAATCCAAACATGCAGCAGCTGTAGCTTCCATCACACATGCGGGAAGTATTGAAGGACCCGCGCCAAAATTATACTTTTTCATACACTAATGTATTTATGCGTTAATAATCGGTTTGTCATTTTGACTACGAAAATAAGTCTTATTCTTAATCTATCAAAATTTTTAACACAAAATTCCTTTTTTCTTGCGGAAATACCCCTTGGGGCGCACAAAGTGAAGAGGGAAAGTTGAACGATTAACGTTGAAGGTTTAGAGTTGAGGGTTGAACGAGGAACGTTGAGGGTTGAACGATTAACGTTGAGAGTTGAGAGTTCAGAGAAGAAGTCTCGTTCTGAAGTTCTGAAGTTCTGAGGTGAACGTTGAAAGATGAGAGGAATAAACTTTGCGACTCTTTGCGACTTTGCGTGA
>CALCHM010000034.1 GCA_937901345.1 uncultured Prevotella sp.
CCAAAGGGCGGAGGGGTCTGTAGTAGAGGGTAAACTTCTATATTATTGCCATAAATAAAGCATTACGAACGGCGTTTGAATGCCATCCGAATGCCATCCGAACGCCATTATAAAAGCCTATACTTGATTGCTCAGGTATAGGCTTTTATTAGATATATCAGTAGGATGATTTGCCCCGTAATTATCAGGGGGATGCCGATGTAGAACTTGGCGTGTTGCGTCTTGTGGCGCCATGCTTTGATGCCGAGCCATGCGCCGATGCTGCCGCCGAGGAGGGCGAGCAGAATGAGAGTGGATTCGGGGATGCGCCAACGCGATTTCTTAGCCTTAAATTTGTCGATACCGTAGGTGATGAAGGTGATGAGGTTGAGCGCTAAGAGGGCATAGATGATGAGGGCAAGCATGGTTAATAGGGCGAGGTGGTTATGGGTTCCAATTCCTCTTCGTTGGGCCAACGGGGTAGGAAGAAGAGGGGGCGAGGTTTGCCACCGAGGGCACTCCAATCTATGCGCTTGAGTCCGCTGAAGTCGGGCGGACCGAAGTCGAAGGAGCGACCGTAGAGCAGGATGGCGCCTCGACTTTCGTCGATTTTCCATAGTCCGCCGCCATAGAGGCAGTCTTCGTTCCACGCAAGGAGGTCGCGGTGCATATAGACGTGTCCGAACTTGAGGACGCCTTCGTGGGTGATGATGAATTTTTGGTACATGTTTCTTAAAAAATTACTTTGCAATCCACATTCCGAAGTACGCAAGGAGAAGTCCAGCGAAAACACTTGCTGTGGCATAGATTAAAAATCCGATGAGGTTGTCGTTGTGCAATAATTGTTGCCCTTCAAACGCAAAGGTGGAGAAGGTGGTGAAGCCTCCGCAAAGTCCCGTCGTGAGGAGCAGGCACCACGAACTTGCCGGTGATGACAAGCGGCAAAACAGTCCGTAGATGATGCCGAACAGAAGACATCCCAGGAGATTTACGGAAAGTGTGGCCCACGGAAAACCGCCTGAACAGAGCGGTTTCATGACGTGAGAAATGAGGAATCGGAGGGCGCCGCCAACAAAACTGCCTGCCCCAACGATGAGCATAGATTGAAGCATATTTATGGTTGACTTGGAGGTCATGGCTTAAGCTTGTTATGAGTAAATCGTAGCCACCACTTTGCGCGCTCCGCCGTAGTCGCGAAATTCGCAGAGGTAGATGCCTTGCCAGGTGCCGAGCGCGAGGTGTCCGTTCGTAATGGGAATGGTGAGGCTCACTCCGAAGAGCGAACTTTTGGCATGCGCCGGCATGTCGTCGAGTCCTTCCATCGTGTGGTCGTAATAGGGTTCGCCTTCGCGCACGAGGCGGTCCATGATTTTGCTCATGTCTGTGCGCACATCGGGGTCGGCATTCTCGTTGATGGAGAGTGCGCACGAGGTGTGTTGCACAAAGAGGTTGAGCAGTCCTGCCTGGGGTAAGGGGCGCGGCAGATGCTCCATTACTTCGCGCGTGATGAGGTGGCACCCGCGGCGCTTGGGCGTGAGTTGAAAGGAGGTTTGCGTAATCATTTTTGTGGTAGAGTTACGAAGGCAATAATACAGTTGTTTCCCCAAGAAATTTAACAGACCCCCTCCGCAGCATAGCTGCTCGTCCCCCTAACTTTGGGGGACATTTTAGTTAGTCTACCTCGTTTAGGTATCCAATTGGGAATAACAAGCGAACGGAAGTATATAAAATTCCTCCCCAAAGTTAGGGGAACCGACGCTCGAAGTAAGGGCAGAGGATAAACTTGTTTATACTATGCCTTACGAGGAGGAGGAAGACCGAGGTTGCGAGGTCAAATGCCCAAAGGGCGGAGGGGTCTGTGGTATTGGGTCAACTCCTATATTGTTACCCAATGCCAAGCGTAAACATTTGCCTTCGTATCGCTATAGTCCAATGATTCCGCAAACTCACGTAGGCGAAACTCCCCAAAGGGTGAGGGGACTGCAAACCTCTTGGGATAACAACTATATTGTTGCATTTTCTGGTGAGCGATTCTTCTCTTGCAACCTGCAAGGGCATTTTCGGTTGAGCGATTTTCCTCTTGCAACCTGCAAGAGCATTTTCGGTTGAGCGATTTTCCTCTTGCAACTTGCAAGGGCATTTTCCAAGGTGGAATTTCCCTCTTGCAACTTGCAAGGGCATTTTCCATGGTGGAATTTCTCTCTTGCAACCTGCAAGGGCATTTTCCGAGGTGGATTTTTCCTCTTGCAACTTGCAAGGGCATTTTCCGAGGTGGATTTTTCCTCTTGCAACCTGCAAGAGCATTTTCCATGGTGGAATTTTCCTCTTGCAACTTGCAAGGGCATTTTCCAAGGTGGAATTTCTCTCTTGCAACCTGCAAGAGTTTTTTCGATACAAAAACTCCCGAAGAACACATACGTGCACTGCTCTGTTGCTACGTTCCTTCCGACTGTAAAGTGATCCTTGCACGCTTCCGGAATTGCTAGAGACCGTTCTCAGCACATTACAATAAATGTGATTGATGGAAGACAAGTCTGGTTTTTCACTTCTCATTGTTGCACTTATTTAACGTGAATTAAGTCGTTTTTCTTTGTTTTGCGTGTTTACAAATGGATTTACATTGTGAGATCTCCCGATTAAAATGCTTGATATAGAACACAATGTAAATTGCATTATTAAATAAAAAAATAATCAGTGAATTAACTTTGCGTTAACAAAATCGTTTACAACAAAAAGTATTATGAAGAAAAATTGGTTTTACTTACTCCTGTCGATGACCATCGTAGCGATGCCATTGACTTCGTGCGACAGTGACGACGAGCCCATGAACGACCCTTCTAAGGTTGAAGACCCTCACGACCCCACTTCGGATGCCGACCAAGTGTCTGTTGAGGCATTCGATGCTTTGGAATATCTGCAGGGTAATCTCGTTGTGGTAGATAAGAATGGCGAAGTGGTGCGCAGCGTTTATGGCACGGTGCTCGACGAATCGCAGCCTACGGTGATTTCAGTGCCTGTTGCGGATTATGCAGCAGCCGAAGCCACCTTCCTCGGCTGGGTAGCTCCCGGTAAAAAAGCCACCAAGGTGG
>CALCHM010000035.1 GCA_937901345.1 uncultured Prevotella sp.
ACGTGATGCTGGCACCGCCAAACACAGCAATGCCCCACTTCAAATTCTTCTTATAATTGAACGTGAAGACTACACGTGAAATCCACATCACGATGAGACCGATAACAAAGGCAATCGCCACGCTCAAGAAAATGCTGATTATCACGGTGAGCGCCTTGTCCGTATTGATTAAGTCGCCATAAGCCATGCCGTCGCCAATAATCTTTGTTAACGCCAAAGCAGTTGTGGCACCAAAGAGACCGAACACCATGGAAACCGTGGTTGACGTTGGCAACCCTAAGGTATTAAAAATATCCATCAGGATGACGTCTGTGGCAGAAACCGCGAGGAACACGCACATAACGTCTTCAAGGAAATAATGTTGCGGTTGCATAATGCCATGGCGGGCAATATCCATCATACCGCTTGAAGTCGTGGCTCCCACAAAAATACCAACAGCAGCAACAATCAGCGCCGTCTTAAACTTAGCAACTTTTGCACCCACGGCAGGGCTCATAAAGTTAACTGCATCATTGGCTACCCCAATAGAGAGGTCGAAAGTTGCCAACAAGAAAAGGAATGCTAAGATTCCGAAGTAAAAAAATTGATCCATACGTATGGAGAGTTAAAAATTAAGGTTCAGGGACTGCAAATATAAGCGAAAAATCCGGAATGATTAAATATATTTTAACAAAATCAAGATAATACATGACGTTTGCCACTGGTTGCATGCCTCCATGTTTCACTCATTTTCGCCCTTTCTCCCCTAAGCGTGACGCGTGACACGTGACAGCGGGAAAACGGAAAAACTGAGGGGAGGCGGAAAAACGGGAGAAGCGTGACGCGTGACACGTGACAGCGAAAAAAATAGAACGTGTGAAGAGGGCATTTACCGTACGCGCAATTTTGCCATAACGCATTTCTTTTGTATCTTTGCATGAGATATAAAAACTTGGATATGAAGAATTTTTCATTAACCTTTCTCTTGGCGTTTTTGATGACGCAATTTATGTGGGCAACTCCACCTCTCCGTCGTGCCTATGCACATAAGCAGAGCAATGGTGAGTCTATTATGGTGACAAAACAGGGCAATGGTCACTATGTAATGTATGTTACAGCGGATGGCATGCCCCTCTTGGCGGACGCACAGGGCGACCTTTGCTACGTTATCAAGCGCGATGGCAAGGCGGTGGCGTCAACTGTTGTTGCCTCTGCCGTAACACCTTACTCAGAGCAAGCATTTGTAACTTCAGTTTCAGAAGTGGCAACCATGCTTGACGCAACATTCTCGCCTGTAGCAACCGTTTTGACACGCAACGCTCAGGCGGCAAATTCCGACGGATTAGGAACATTGGGCGTTTCGGCAAATGGAAGTGTAAAATCGGTTGGCACACCCACAATCCCCGTGATTATGGTGCAATTCCCCGATATGAAATTTGACGAAGGCACCACGCAGGAAAAACTCACACGCCTTTTTAACGAAAAGGGATATGCCGACGAACCCATGGCGAAGGGAAGTGTGAAAGACTTCTACACGGCGCAGTCATACGGACAATTCACTCCCTCTTTCGACGTAGTGGCCATGGTCGATATGGACAATAATTATGCCTATTACGGTGGAAATTATTCTAATGGTAGCATTGACAAAAATCGCCTGCAGTTTGTGAAAGAAGCCATTCAAAAGGCTACAGACGCTGGGGTTGACTTCAGCAAATACGTTACTGATGGCGAAGTGCCCCTTGTCAGTTTTTATTACGCAGGTCCTGGCGAACACTCTGCCTTTGAAGAGGGATGCGAGGATTACCTTTGGGCGCATTACTCAACGTTGAGCAACATGACGCTCGGAGGTGTGAAGTTTAAATCTTATTTTGTGGGTAATGAAATCTTCCAGAACTATGCACAAAATGAGGATGGTAGCCTTGAAGTGACTGATAGAAACATTGACGGTATCGGTATTTTCTGCCACGAATTCAGTCATGCACTCGGACTTCCAGACTTTTACTACACCGGTTATGACGATCGCCTTTACGAAGAACTCTTGACCATGGATTTCTGGTCAATTATGGATTATGGACAGTATGCCTACGACGGTTATGCTCCTGTATCCTACACCGCTTACGAACGCAGTTTCTTGGGTTGGTTAGAAATCGTGGAACTCACAGAAGGCATGAAGGGCGAGGTGACCTTACACGGCATTGACGCAGACGTCAATACCCCCAAGGCATACCTACTTCGCAACCCCAAGAAGAGATCTGAGTATTACATCCTTGAAAACCGCCAAAAGTCAACTTGGCACCCCGCATTCTTGGGAACAGGCATGTTGGTGCTTCACGTAGATTATGACGCATCGGCATGGAAGAACAATGGTCCCAACAACGTTGAAAACCACCCACGTATGACTTATGTGCCTGCTGACAATCAGAAGCAAAGCAACTCTACGAAGACAGGATGGAACGACTACAAGGGCGACCTCTACCCAGGCATTGCGCAAAACTTCTACCTCACGTCTTCATCGACTCCAGCTACCACACTTTACACTGGGGGCATGTTGGAAAAACCCATCTACGACATCTCTGAGACAAACGAAGTTGTGACCTTCTATTACCTTCAGGATAAGGAAACAACAGCCATTTCTGCACCTCAGTTAGACATCACGAAGGGAAGCATCTACGATTTGAGCGGTCGCAAGATGGTTGCACCACTTCGAAAGAGCAACATCTACGTGAAAGACGGACGTAAGGTTTTGACGAAGTAAGCATACCCTCACACAATACAAACACAGCGTTCACGACGGCATTTCCATGGGCATTTCCATGGCATTTCCATGGGTGTTTCCATCGGCATACGATAGGCATCCATCGTGGCGCAAAGAAAATCAAATAAAGGAGAAAGAACCTGCGTGACCCAAACGCTCGTATCTTTCTCCCTTTATTTTTGATTCAAAATATACAAAGTTCCATTTGCTGAACCCTTAAAAGTTGTTAACTTTGCGAGGTTTATCTATTTTTATTTTTCCAAACCTTTTTCTGTAGCGAAAATCCTTTTTTCTGTAGCGATAATCCTTTTTTCTGTAGCGATAATTTAAAATACCCCTATGGCAAACTTTCAACTCCATTCAAAATACCAACCTATGGGCGACCAACCCGAAGCCATCCGTCAATTGACCGATGGATTGCGCAATGGTGTCGCGGCGCAGACATTGTTGGGGGTGACGGGATCAGGTAAAACCTTCACCATTGCCAATGTTATTGCACAGATGAACAAACCCGTATTGGTGTTGAGTCATAACAAAACACTAGCAGCGCAATTGTATGCCGAGTTCAAGGGGTTCTTTCCTAATAATGCGGTTGAATATTACGTAAGTTATTACGATTATTATCAACCTGAAGCATATATTGCAGCAACAGACACCTATATTGAGAAGGATTTAGCCATCAATGAGGACATTGATAAATTACGCTTAGCGGCCACTTCATCCTTGCTTTCAGGGCGTAATGATGTCATCGTCGTTTCTTCCGTCTCTTGCATTTATGGCATGGGAAATCCCGCCGCTTTTTACGAAAATGTTATTGAATTACAAGTAGGAAAGGTGCTTGCGCCCGAAGTCTTACTTCGCCGCCTAATTGACGCACTTTACACCCGCAACGACGTTGCACCCCAAGCTGGTAACTTTCGCGTAAAGGGCGACTCGGTGGATATCTATTTGGCGTATGCCGATGAAATGATTCGTGTAAGTTTTTGGGATAATGAGATAGATAGCATTGAACAAATCTGCACAACTTCAGGGATGCGTATGGCGGTGTTCAACGAATACAAGATTTATCCCGCTAACCTCTTTCTCACCTCTAAAGAAACACAAGAGATGGCAATTCAAAAAATACAAGACGACCTGTTGGTGCGCCTTGATGAATTGCGAGAAGTGGGAAAAGAATTGGAAGCGAAACGTCTGGAAGAGCGCGTGAGTTATGATATTGAGATGATTCGCGAACTTGGGCATTGTAGTGGGATTGAGAATTACTCGCGCTACTTTGACGGTCGCGAACCCGGCACACGTCCCTATTGTTTGCTGGATTTCTTTCCAAAAGATTTCTTAATCGTGATTGACGAAAGCCATGTGAGTGTACCGCAAATCTCAGCCATGTATGGAGGAGACCGCTCCAGAAAGACGGCGCTGGTGGAGTATGGTTTCCGACTTCCAGCCGCGTTAGACAATCGTCCCTTACGCTTCGATGAATTTCAAGAGTTGGCAAAGCAAGTGATTTACATCAGCGCCACGCCCGCAAAATATGAGTTAGAGCAAAGTCAGGGCATTGTGGTTGACCAAGTCATTCGACCCACAGGACTCCTTGACCCTCCGATTGAAGTTCGCCCGAACGATTGCCCCGTGGATAACCTCATGGAGGAAATTCAGATTTGCATAGAGCGAGATGAGCGCGTGCTTGTCACTACGCTTACGAAGAAGATGGCAGAAGAATTGTCCGAATATCTCCTTGACAACGGTGTGCGAACTGCTTACATTCATAGCGATGTAGAAACGCTGGAACGCGTGCAAATTATGGAAGATTTGCGCCGTGGCATCTATCAAGTATTGGTGGGAGTCAATCTGCTACGCGAAGGGTTGGATCTTCCCGAGGTGGCACTCGTGACGATTCTCGATGCCGACAAGGAAGGTTTCCTTCGAGATACACGAAGTTTGACACAAACGGCAGGACGTGCCGCGCGTAATGTAAATGGTCGTGTCATTATGTATGCTGACAAGATTACCCCCTCGATGCAGCAAACCATTGACGAAACCGAGCGCAGAAGGTTGAAACAAATCAACTATAACACGGAGCACGGCATTACGCCGAAACCCATCGTCAAAGACTTTAATACAACAGAACTCTCGGCACTTAATAAGCAAGCCGTCGAACGTAAGGCGGAAAAGATGGGCTATACACAGAAGACAATCATAGAGCAAGCCGCCGAAGCTGGAGCAACTTACGGCAAAAAAAATAACGAAACGCGCGAGCAGCGCATGGAACGTTTGCGCAAACAAATGAAAGAGGCGGCAGCAAAGTTTGATTTTATCTTAGCAGCGCAATTGCGTGATGAACTTTTATCCCTAGAAGCAGAATGAAACAATTCTTAAAAAACTGGACGCTTCCCGTAGCGATGGTTGTAGGAGCGTTGTCCTATTTTATATTGGCTAACGTACCCCTATTCACTCCCCTAAAACCACTAATATTAAACGTTGTTGAAGAACTGCAACCCCTATTAATCTTCACCTTGCTCTTCGTGTCGTTTTGCAAAATCGATCCGCGCAAGATGCGTTTCTGCAAGTGGCATCTCTGGGCCTTGTTGATTCAAGCAACATTATTCCTATTGTGCGTAGGATTTTGTGCCTTGTTTCCAGAATCCCTTTGGCGCGTGGTGGTTGAGGGTGCAATGCTCTGCTTTATCGCACCAACGGCGATAGCGGCCGTCGTTGTGACGTCAAAACTAGGTGCACGTCCTGAGAGTTTGGCTGCCTACATCGTGCTAGCCAATTTGCAAACGGCAATCCTTGTTCCCGCGGCTGTGCCTCTTATTTTCCCCGAACATGAAGGCACTTTCATCAGTTCCTTTCTGCTCATAATGAGTCGCGTTTTCCCCTTATTGCTCTGCCCGTTTATTTGCGCCGTTATAGCGCGTAAGTTCTTAAGAAAGTGGGTTGACCTAATGAATGCGCAGAAGGACTTATCCTTTTACCTGTGGGCATTTGCGCTAGCATTGGCGATTGGAATTTCTACACGAAGCCTTGTAAACAGCACAGTACCATTATTCTATCAAGTCGCCATCGCCATTGTGTCGCTCCTTTGTTGCGTACTTCAATTTACGATAGGAAGAACGATTGGTCGCAACTATAACGATGAGATTTGTTGCGGACAAGGCATGGGGCAGAAGAACACCATCTTCGCCATTTGGTTAGGTTACACCTTCTTAACTCCTGTTAGTTCTATAGCAGGCGGTTTTTATAGCGTGTGGCACAATATATATAATTCTTGGCAACTTTATCAGAAGTGCAAACAAAAGGTGTAAACCGCTGAATCCTCCAAGACGTCCCGTTTGCGGCAATCATTTGTGTTAAATGAGTGAGACTTACTAAAATCGTCCCCCATAAGTTAGGGTAACGAGCGATGAAGGCGCGGAGGGCTGTTAAAACTACTATTGAGCATCTTTTCAGTGGAATCTATACGCTCTGTAGGTTAGATGCTAATGTTGCTACTAGCGTGACACGTGACATGTGACAACGAAAAAGGCAAGGTGACGAACTTCGTATACGCGCAAATATGTATGTGAAGAACTATGAATGGCGTTGTGTCATAATGAGCAAACTGCTGCGTTGCTCCTCAATTTCGGATTTGGTCATGTACTTCAGTACACTCCCTTCATCCTCCATTTCAGCGCCTTGCATTTTACTCACTCTTACACAACTTGAGAGGGTGTGCCGAAATTTTGCATTTCGACATACCCTCTTTTTTTATGACCTTCATTGTTGCTATCCTGCAAATAGTGCTGCTATCCTGCATAGTCTCATCGTAGAGCGCACGGCGGCGTATATTATAAGACGATGCTTCCTCCTAACGGTCTTAAAGTTTACCTGAGCGTAATAATCACGATTATTTTGTTAGCAACACAATGAGTGTAAACAAAAACTGATGCAAAAATTGTCCGTGACGGTCGTGGCGGATAATAAATGAGGTCGAAAATTATCCGTGACGTTCGTGGAGGACAATAAATGGGGGTGAAAATTGTCCGTGACGGCCGTGGAGGATAATAAATGAGGTCAAAAATTGTCCGTGACGTTCGTGGAGGACAATAAATGGGGGTGAAAATTGTCCGTGACGACCGTGGCGGATAATAAACGAGTGTGATAACGCTGCCTCGTATACGTCTGCCTTTAAAATTTTCTAAAATGAGGGCGCTACAACTTTTGCGGGCGGTTTTGTGGATATATTCGCTAGGCCAACGTTGCGTTGCCCTGGAGAATTTTGAGTTTCACCCGCGAAGATTTCTAGGAGTACTGATAAATGGTATGACCCTATAAAACAAAAAAAGAGGGGCTTTCGCCTCTCGGACTTGAAATAAACCTCACGGCTCATTTCGGTGTTCTACGTTATTATGTGGCAAGTTAACGTAAAACAGATTCATTCACTAATCTAATAATCTTTACTTATAATCATTCTTTGTTTGTCCGTGGCCCCTCTTTATGAGATGAGAGTTCGTCGTAAATAGTTGAACTCTGTTGCTTGATTACAGTGTTTAGTTAGGTCTAGTTTAACCTTGTCTTGCGTTGCAAAGTTACGACCTTTCTGCTTGATTTTACAACATTTACGTTGAAAAACTGCTGTTTTTGTTGAAGATTTCTTTGCTACCGCATGAGTTTGAAATATAGGTTTGCCAATTGCTTTAAAATGTTAGTTTCTGATTTTCTCCGCCAAACAAAAACTCTTCCCCGTCATGATTTTTGATGAGGAAGAGTCGTTTTGATTATTAGTCATTGATGGCGGCCTTTGCCTTGGTGATAATGTCGGCAAGGTTGGCATAGTGGAGACGCATGGTCTTATCCGTTGTGCGCACGTTGAGGAGGCGACGGTGTAGGCGTTCGTAATACTCCATGAAGTAGGGGCGCTGAGGACTATCGGTTGCGTATTCCGAGAAGCGACGGTAGGCGTCGTTCAACTGAACTACGGCCGTTGTTTGCATGAGTCGGCGGTGTGCGTCAACGCTAGCACCCTTGTCCAAACCGCGGAAGAGGCGCTTGTCTACTTCTTCAATGTAGTCCTCAAAGGGGAGTTCTTCGTTGAAGGCATCGCCTGTAATCCATCCAGTGATGTCGAAAATGTAGTTGTTTAACACCGCTTCGCAATACGTGTCAGTAAGGTCGGAAGGACGGGGATAGAGGCGCGCAACGAAGGGTTCGTCAATGAGCCATGCGGGACAGGTGAATACGTGTTCATCAATGAAATCGAGGGCACGGAGTTGCTTTTCGCGCGATGTGGGTGCGTAAACACTTCCGGGTTCGTCCACGGTGCGGTAATTGTACTCCACTCCGCCAATGTTACGTGCCACGTGCCCCATGTAGCGACGATACTGGTTGATGACATTGCCCAATCCGCGCTTCAGGTTGGTGTGATAGATGTCATTGCTCTCGTAAGTCCATTCGGGGAGTTGCTTGATGATGCGCTTGAGGTTGAGTATGCCGTAATGACTCGCCTTCATGGCGTCATCGCCAAGGTCTTCCGTTTGGCAACGTGGGTCGTTCGTCTGGTTGGTTTCGCCATCTCCAAACCAAAGTCTGGGATTGTGTGGAAGGTTTGCTTGAACAAGTTTTTCGAGTTCCCAATGGTCGCTTTCGGCGTCATAGGCATCAAACATGGGCGTATATCCCCATTGGATGGCCCAAATGTCATAATCGTTGATGCGGGGGAAGAGTCCCTTGCGTGAGATGCTATCTTCGGGTTGCGCGACGTAGTTGAAGCGTGCATAGTCCATGATGGAGGTGGTGTGTCCATGTTTTTCCACCCATTCCTTATTGCGAAGACTATCTACGGGCGTAAGACTTGATGCTCCGAAATTGTGGCGCAAACCCATGGAGTGGCCCACTTCATGACTAGACACGAAGCGAATGAGTTCGCCCATGAGTTCGGTGTCAAACTTCATCTTGCGTGCGGCTTCGTCGAGCGTGCCTGCTTGAATCATATACCAGTCGTGGAGGAGGGTCATCACGTTGTGATACCAGCATACGTGACTCTCAATGATCTCTCCCGAGCGGGGATCGTGAACATTGGGACCGTAGGCATTCTCGATGTTAGAGGCGAGATAGCGGATGACGCTGAAGCGTGCGTCCTCGAGCGACATGCTGGGGTCGTTGGGCCATTCTTTACCGATGATGGCATTCTTAAATCCTGCTTTTTCAAACGCCACCTGCCAGTCGTTAACGCCCTGAATGAGGTAGGGCACCCATTGTTTAGGCGTTGCGGGGTCAATATAGTAAACGATGGGTTTCTTAGGTTCAACGAGGAAACCGCGACGCATCGAGTCGGCCGCAAGCGAGTCCTTGGGTTCAAGGCGATAGCGCGTGATGAATGTTTGTGTGCCTACCGTTTGCTGGTCGTCCGTGAAGGGCACGCAACGATTTGCAAAGTAACCTACACGTGGGTCAAAAAGGCGTTGGCGCATGGGTTCCTTGGGAAGGAGCACGAAGGAAATGTTCAATCCAAAGGTGGCATTGCCCGTGCGTTGGGCACCAAGACTTCCACCTGTGGCATAATAGGTTTTGATGAGGCGCACCTCCGTATTGTTGGGGTAGGTCTTGATGCTTTCGATGTAGGAAAGGTCGCGTTGCAGGCTCGAAACTCCTAAAGTTGATTTCATCTGACGCGTGAGTCCGAGCGCCACGTCATCGTCTTCAAAGAAGGAGTTGACCTTGATGAGATAACCATTTTTTGTGACATCCAGAATATCGAATGCCCCGATGATTGGGTCGGAAGAGGCCACCATCACCGAGCGGTTGATGTTATCGGTAGAGTCGGTTGCGGCAAAAAACATATTCGCCTTGAGCAACAATTTTTTGCCAGGTGCTTTTTCCCAATAAACAGATTGTTGGTTGGCTTGTTCGCCGCCATACTTATCTGCTCTTGCTGGAGTTTGCGTGAAGCGAACGGTGGTTAGGAAAAGGCGACCAACGAGTGAATCGGGAATTTCAAAGAAATAGTTGCTGCCCTTTTGGGTGACGGTGAACATTCCTGTTTGTGTGATGCTCTTGTCCTTTTCAGCACCTTGCGTGGGCATAACGAATGCCGCTAGGGCAAGCAGGAGTAGGGTGAATCGGTATTTCATTGTATGGAATTAGTGTTTCATTTTCGGAATTATGACGCTACCCACTTTAGTTAAAGCAGGTTTTGAAGGTTTCATAGCTTTGGTCGAGTCGTGAGAGTTCGTAAGGTTGGAGCGTGAGAGAGAAGGTGCCCGGAATGTCTTCAATACCGAAGTAGGAGGCGCAAATACTTGCCAAGCGGAAAGCACGAGAGTCGCCGCGCTTCATGAGTGCCAAGCAGGTGTTGCGGAGCAAGTCCATGTCTTCTTCTTGCGTCTTCATCTCTTGAAAGAGTGCGTATGCCGCGGGTTGTGACGTGATGTGCAAGAGGAGGGACAAGCGTTGTTGTACATCTGAGGTAAACAATTTGAGCAGGTAAGTAATCTCCTCATGGCGCCTTGCTATGGGCAAAAAGGCTTCGAGCGCTTTTCGGCAATCAATTACGGAAATTTCCTTTTGCGAATAGGTTTGCAACGCCTCGCTAGTTAGGGAGAGTTGTCCTCGTTGGTATAACGCAACCGCGCCTTTGAGAAAGGTGCCCAGATAGGCTTTGGGACTTGTCGGAACGATGGCAAGGAAGTACTCCCAGAAGCGCGCTTCTTCAAGTGAAGGCAATAGTTCTTCGGCTAGAATATACCCTGCCGTCTTTTGATCCATACTCTTGAGACTTGCAAGTATTTCTTGTAACACTTGAACGTCGCCCGTTTGCAACGATTGCATGAGGCGTTGGCGGAGTATGGGGTTGTGACGGCGGAGCATAGTTGCGAGTAAGTATTAAAGAGTTATAGGATTTTCTCATAGTGCGTTATTCCTTCACTTCCAAGAGCACAACGTTCTCCACATGGTGCGTTTGTGGGAACATGTCCACGGGTTGCACCTTAACGACGCGATAGTGTGCGTCAAGCAATTGGAGGTCGCGCGCTTGAGTTGCGGGATTACAACTTACGTATACAATGCGCTTGGGGTGAGCAAAGAGAATGGTGTCGATAACATCTTGGTGCATCCCTGCGCGGGGAGGGTCGGTGATGATGACTTCCGGACGGCCATAAGTTTCGATAAACTCACGGTTGAGAATGTCCTTCATGTCGCCAGCAAAGAAGAGGGTGTTGTCCAATTGGTTGATTTGTGCATTCACCTTTGCGTCTTCAATGGCTTCGGGCACATATTCTATACCGATAACTTTCTTGGCCTTCTTTGCTACAAAGTTGGCAATCGTACCCGTGCCGGTATAAAGGTCGTACACCAATTCTTCACCCGTCAAACCGGCAAATTCGCGCGCCACTTTATAGAGTTCGTAGGCTTGCTCGGTGTTTGTTTGGTAGAAACTCTTGGGACCAACCTTAAACTTCAAGTCCTCCATAACTTCGTAGATGAAGTCTGTGCCGTGGTAGGTCTTGATGTCAAGGTCGCCAATTGTATCGTTGCACTTCAAATTGTTGACATAAAGCAAGGATGTTACCTCGGGGAAGTTCTGCTTGATGTGCTCAAGGAGTTGCATGGCTTGTGCTTCTTCCTCACGTGTGGTGTAATGGAATTGCATGACAAGCATGAGTTCGCCCGTTGCAGAGTTGCGCAACATCATATTGCGAAGCAGACCGCCTTGATTGCGGAGGTCGTAGAAGGTGAGGCCGTGCTCGAAGGCATAATCACGAATGCCATTGCGTAGGCGGTTGTTAATGTCGTCCATGAGGTGGCACTTCTCAATGTCAAGAATCTTGTCGAAGGCACCCGTAATATGGAATCCAACGGCATTCATGTTGTCAAACTTAACGCCTGATTTCACCTGTTCGAGGGTCAACCATTTCTTGTTTGAGAATCCGAATTCCAACTTGTTGCGATATCCATATGTGTCCTTGCTTCCGAGGATGGGCGAAATTTCGGGCAACTCAATCTTACCGATGCGTGTGAGATTGTCTACCACTTGTTTTTGCTTGTATGCCAACTGGTGTTCATACGCCAAGCATTGCCATTTGCATCCGCCACACACACCGAAGTGCTGGCATACGGGAGCAACGCGCTGGTCGGATAGTTTGTGGAATTTTACCGCCTCGGCTTCGGCATAACTATGCTTTTTGCGCTTGATTTGGAGGTCAACGATATCGCCAGGAACGACGTAGGGGACAAAAATGACGAGGTTATCAACCTTGGCAATAGCCTTTCCTTCGGCGGCAACGTCGGTAATGAGAATATTCTCGAGAAGGGGGAGTTCTTTCTTTTTACGAGCCATGTTAATATATGGAGTGTGTGAGTAATCTAATGGAGGTTAGGAGATGAAAATATCGAGATTGTCGTAGGCAAATGCCACGTTATTGGGTAGTAGCAGGTGACTTTCGGCATGGAGTCCTGCGGAGTGAGAGAAATGTGTGAGCCACGTTTGGCGCGCTCCCACGCGTTGTGCAAATGCTACGGCCTCGGCTATGGATTGGTGGGTGTTGTGAGGTTGAAGGCGAAGTCCGTTGACGATAAGTGTGTCAATGCCTTGGAGTAGCGCTTCGTCTTCTTCGGGGATGGACTTCATGTCGGTGATATACGCCAAGCGGTTGTTGAAGATGAACCCGAGGATGGGCAATTTTCCGTGCATCACGCGAAGCGGAAGGATATTCACGGTGCCAATTGTGAGCGCTTCGTGCGGACGAAGGTGGCGGAGCGCAATGCTTGGCACGCCTGGATATTTATGCTCCAAGAAGCAATAGGGGAGGCGTTGGCGCAAATTGTTGGCCACTTGCGCCTCGGCATAGATACACACATCGCCAAACACTTGGAAGGGGCGCAAATCGTCAATCCCCGCCGTATGGTCGGCATGCTCGTGCGTAATCAGTAAAGCGTCTATAGGGAAGAGTCTTAAATTATGAGGATTATCAGGGTCGCCACTTCCCACTTCTCGCAACGTTGCGGGGTGGAGGGCTTGAAAATTCAATACTTGTTGGCGAAAATCGGCGCTACAATCTATCAGAATGCATTCTCCGCCATCGCCTTCAAGCAAGGCGGAACAACGCAAACGCTTATCGCGAGGGTCGGAAGATGTACACACGGGACATGTGCAACCTACTTGGGGGACACCCGTGCTTGTGCCAGTGCCGAGAATGGTGAGACGCATCATGGATAATGAAAATGAGAATGAGAATAGGAAAATTGAGTACGATTTTGCAACGAGGAGATTTTAACCTGGTGGATCTAATTCGAAGCGTGAAAATACTTGCACGATTGCGGTGCGTGCGTTTTTATATGTAAAAAGGCAAACTTGATAGAAAAAGTGGCATTTTGATGTGTGATAACGTCTCGCGGACTTATGAGGTTCCAATTTATTTCAAAATATATTTCAGAAAACTTTATTTTTGCTCCACTTATTTGCTCCAACTTATTAGCTCCACTTATTAGCTCCACTTATTTTGCTCCAACTTATTTGCTCCAACTTTATTTGCTCCAACTTTTATTTTGAAATGACGTTCCGGTTTCCCTTTTTTACTACCTACGGTCTTAAATGGCGTTTACTTTCTTCACGATGCTAACATATCTTTTCTTTCTGAGTATGTGCATGCTAGCATGGTTCATATCTTTCCTTCTATTTTTATGATTAATTATTTTATTTCTCTCATCAAATGTTTGATTGCTTCAATGGGATGATAGCGCATCATCCTGGGGCCTGCCCATCGCATCACCTTTCTTATTTGCTCACGCATTTCGGGTTTGTAGCAATGGATTGGGCATTTCTTGCAGGTCGGTTTACTCTCGCCAAACTTACATCTATCCAAACGTACTTCTGCATATCGGAGCAATTCCGTACACGCCTTGCAAAGGTTCTCGTTTTTCTCATAGCGGCGACAATATAGTCTTATCATCAAGCCTATAGTCTTCTTTTCTTCTTCTATTCTTCCCATCATCCTATGAATATTATCATCCACGTAATTCGCCTTCGTGAAAAGTTTCAAGATTGCGACACGTCATGCTTGTTTCTCCCCAATCTTCAACTTATGTATGGTTGTGTGTGGGGGGCAATCTCATTAAATGATGTTTGCCTCGGGCGTAATCGTGATACCAAACTTTTGGCGCACATCCGCCACGATGGTATTGGCAAGTGTGGCAATTTCGATGCCCGTAGCCCCACCACGATTGACCAACACGAGGGCTTGCTTTTCGTAGACACCTGCTCGACCAAGCGATTTCCCCTTCCATCCACAATGCTCAATCAACCACCCTGCGGGTATTTTTACACCTTCCTCAAGGGGATAGTTGGGCACGTCGGGATACGTTGTTTTGAGGCGTTCAAACTCCTCATTGCTAACAACGGGGTTCATGAAGAATGATCCAGCACTACCGATTTCTTTCGGATCGGGGAGTTTGTTTTTGCGGATATCGATGATGACTTGGCGGAGTTCGCTTGCCGTGGGTGTCGAGATGCCGCGCTTGGAGAGTTCTTGCTCAATGGTGCCGTAAGTGCATTGAGGCGTAAATGCTCGTTTCAAGCGTAGGTGTACGCGGGTGATGGCGTATGCTCCCTTGCCTTCCTTCTTGAATACGCTTTCACGATATCCGTATTTGCACGCGCTATCGCTAAAGAATTCGTGAATGCCCGTTTCAAGGTTTATGGCTTCTACATTTGCTACGAAATCAGCTATTTCTACACCGTAAGCACCGATGTTTTGCACCGCCGCCGCACCCACTTCTCCGGGGATGAGCGAGAGGTTTTCAAGGCCGTAATAACCTTGCTCAATACACCATGCCACGAGGTCGTCCCAATTTTCACCCGCCCCTACGATGAGCATCACCATGTCGGGACCTGCAAATGCCTGTTTGCCCTTGATGGCGGAGTGAAGAATGGTGCCGTCAAAGTTCTTGGTAAAAACGAGATTGCTCCCTTCGCCAATATGAAGAAGGGGTTCTTCGGCATCGCGCGAACGGAGAAACTCTTGCAATTCCGCCTCGCTAGCATATTCCACGAAGCGTTTACACTTGACATCAATGCCAAAAGTGTTATGGGGGAGAAGGGAGTAATTTTCTTTTGTAATCATACAGAACGGGGTTTGAGGTCGCTTGTGCTCGTAGGTTTTGAGGTCGCTTTGCTTGAAAGTTTTTAGTCCGAATGGTCCTTAAAATCTCATCATCTAAAACCTTAAGTCCTCAATTCTAATTTTCCAATCCTACTAACTTCCATTGCCACTTTATCATGCGGAATTTGAGCGTGGACGACATTCCTGCCGATGGACTCGTAATAATCAAGTGGCGCTCGCGTGAGGTGGGCGATGTATATCCATAGTTGATATTTGTGAGCATGTCTTTGGGAAGTTCGGGAGAGTAATCCCACCATGCTTCGGCATCAACTTCACCCATAATTTCCTCGTTCATAACTTCGTCGTAGGTCTTAAATTCGAAGGATTTGCGAATTCTTTTTCCTTGGAAGATGGAGTCGTTGGCAAATTGCTTGTAAAAAGCATAGAAATTGCCGTCAGGATGTTGTTGAAACGACTTCCAATTTAATTGAGTTAAATTCCAACGCCCCTCAATGCGTTTAAATACATATTGCTTAACGCTATCACAATTGAAGAAAATGCATTCAACCGTCACGTCATTAACGCTCGTGTCTTGCGCACAATTCATGTCGTCATTTTGGTCAAAAATCATGGTGTTGACCTCTTGAAGTTCTTCCAAACGGTCAAACGTCCAATCTTTGCGCTCAATGTGGCTATTTTCCTTACCGTTTTGAACAGGTAAGGGGAAATGAATTCGCTCTTCTTGGAAGCGACTATTGCGCACAAAGTTGAAGAAGAAATCGTCAAATAATCCATCTGTCCCAACGGGAATGTCTAACTCGTTCCACTCCAGCGTGTCGGGAGGTAAGGCTAGTATGGAGTCAACATTTACGAGGTGGGTAGATGACTTTGGGGAGCGATTTTCGCATGCGCAGAGTCCTACCAAAAGGATTACGCAAAACCAAAAACTATTTCTCATTGTGATACCTTAAATGAGCGAGTACAGAAAGCAACTTCTAAGCATCCTTCAGAAATATACCTTTTGCACCGCATTAGAAGTAGCAAATTTACACCTTTTTCTCTAAAACTTACCGACCTTTCTCAAATAAAATACCTAACTTTGCACGAAATTGCAACAAGGTTCAAGGTTATTAGGTGAAGGGTTATAAAGTTTTAAGGTCGCTTCGCTTATAAGGTTAATGACGATGCCGACCTAATGGTTTTCAAATCTCAAGACCTCCGCACCTCAACGCCTTTAATATAAAACCTCAAGACTTCAACTTAACTATGTTAGAACGTATTTCAAATTTACTCGGTGAAATCCAAACTTTGAGCGCGGCTGATGAAAAGGAACTCGAGGCGCTCCGTATTAAATATCTCTCAAAGAAGGGACTTTTGAACGACCTTATGGCCGATTTTCGCAATGTCCCTGGCGAACAAAAGCGTGAGGTGGGTATGCGCATTAACGAACTCAAAACCGCGCTCCAAGAAAAGTTGGCCGAACTCCGCCTCAATATCGCCCCTTCTGAGGACGACCTTTCAGATCTCGACCTCACACGCACGGCATACCCCATTAAGTTGGGTACACGCCATCCCCTTTCGCTCACGAAGCGCGAGATTATTGACATCTTTGCACGCCTTGGTTTTGCTATGGCTGAAGGTCCCGAAGTGGAAGACGACTGGCATG
>CALCHM010000036.1 GCA_937901345.1 uncultured Prevotella sp.
AAGCTGAATTATCTTTATATGTTGCTCCTATTGAAGCGTTTTCTGTTCCTAACTTTTCATCTAAATTAACTAAAAGTTCCATATCATCACTAAATCCAGTTGATGTATTATTTAATTTAAAACTAAGACCATTTGCATCATATTCAAGTAATGGTTATAATAATTGCTTTCTGTAATGTTTTGGTCGTTTATCTTATAAATGATGGTACCTCTCTTCACACCAAGCGCTTCGGCTACCGCATCGTCAAGGCACGCTGGGCCGGCAAGAGCAAGGGCTCGCTCTATCCCATCACGCTCACCGTCATCGGGCACGACGATATAGGCATAGTCAACAACATTACCTCTATTATATCTAAGGAGGAGAACATCCAGTTGCGCAACATCAGCATCAACTCACACGACGGCCTCTTCTCAGGCATCCTCACCGTTATGGTGAAAGACACCGCCGTGCTCACGCAACTCATTAAGAAACTGCGCACCGTAAAGGGCATAAAGGCCGTGAGTCGCAGTTAACGGTAGCAGCAAAACAAAAGTAATTGAATGAATACACAGCAATTTTAAAATTCAATTACGATTCGAACGGCATTATAACGGCATTCAAACAGCATTCGAATGCCATTCTAATAACATTCAAATTGAGGGTGTGGCGAAATGCAAAATTTCGGCACACCCTCTTAGTTGTGTAAGAGTGAGTAAAATGCAAGGCGCTGAAATTTTGGATGAAGGGAGTGTACTGAAGTACATGACCAAATCCGAAATTGAGGAGCAACGCAGCAGTTTGCTCATTATGACACAACGCCTTTTTATACAATCATATAACTGTTACCCACAAGAACTTTAACAGTCCCCTTCCCGGCAAGCGGAACTCCCCCTAACTTTAACTGTCCAACTTTTTGGGGGACAGTTCATTCAAGGGGAAGAACCGCAAAAGCCCTTTTGGTTCTTGCAATGCAAGAGACACGCCCGCCCCTTGAAATGCTCTTGCTGGGTGCAAGAGGTTGGGTAATAAAATAAGCGTGTCCAAATTTTCATCTGGACACGCTATTTTCTATTTCAAGAGTATTACTATTTAGAAGGGAACGGTAATACCAATATTGAGTTGACCGTTCATATCGTCGATGGGGATAAATTCCTTTGAAACATCACCAAAGAGACGATCAGCACCAATGTAAAGTTTCGCAACTCCCAAGTGCATGTTTACAGCACCACCAAATGTAGTACCTGTAGATGAGAACGCTGTGTTAGCATTTACTTCCAACCACTTCCAAGGACGATAGTTTGCAGAAATCATACCCTGATGCCAACTGTAGAGACCGTTGATTCTACCTGTGTAAAGCGCACCGAAACTCAACTTGTTGTAAACGGGAAGCGTATATTCTGCGCCAGCATTGATTGTAGCAGCAAGCATCTGACTTACGCTTGTTTCGCCATCGTGATAAACAGAGAACATTTCTTCCAAGTCGTCACCCAAATCTTCCAACTGAGGACCAAGGCGGTCTGTTGACTTATCACTGCTATTCACGCGGAACTTTTCGAAACCATCGAATATGTAATCACCCTTTGAAGACGCCTTCTGAGTCTTACTCCAACCGATAAAACCGAGGTCTGTGATACCAGCGCTCAAAGTCAAATCGTCAGTCAACTTATAAGTAGCACCGAGGTCAACAGCAAGACCGAAACCGGGAATTCCGAACGACATATCGTCCAATCCCTTAACGCGACGACGACCGTCGGGGGCGTTCTTGTGAGCGGGTTCAAATTCGAGGGGAGTATCCATGATGGCTGCTTCAACCTGTGTGTTTGCATTGATGCGCCATGCATCGCCGTTCATCGTGATGTCCATGTGGTCAACATTCATATCAGCATAGGCAACACCGAGCAACACCTTAACCTTACCCCCCACACGGAGTTTGTCGTTAATATTTCTGGCATGACCAAATGCAAGTTCTGCATAGTTTGAAGTATTCACGCCGAGATCCTTAATCTGATAGTTTTCCTTTTCTCCAGCCGTTTTAGCAAATTCGAAGAATTCGTAAGGAAGCGCAAGGTGGGTGTTTGAACGCATGTTCAACTCAACCAAGTTCATACCTCCAAATGCCTTAAACGCACATGAGAAGATGTTGTAGTTCACATAAAGATCCATGCGATTCTTATCTTCCAAGTCACCGAGGAATGCAGATGAAGAGATTGCAGGATTTAAGAACGTAGTGTAATCGTATTTTGAATTACCCTGAGTCTTATAAATAAAGTTGCCGAGTCCTACATTACCCGTTGCACCAACATTGATGTTACCCAATAAGACAGACTTATAAGGAGCATCCAAAAGTGCGGGGTTCATTTGATGGCGGAAACTAGACGTCTCCATGAAGTAGGAAGTGCGAGATTCTTGGGCCTCTGCGCAAAGCGTCATGGTTGCTAAGGCTGTTAGGGCCAAACTATATTTGTTTACTATATTTTTCATAATAAGAAATATCAAAATTATTCTATTTCGTTATTGAGAAACCTGTTTCGGAAACAAGTATTCAGGTGTGCATTAGTTAAAGTCAGCAACAATCTGTCCTAACAACTCGATCGTCAAGTCCTTAAGTTGGAGGTATTGATCGCTTGTGAGCGTCACGCCGTTAGTTGATGCAACAGCACCCACCTTCAAGTTGAGCTGATCCAATTTCTTTAAGTCTGAAGGATTAGCAAACTTGATGAGAAGTTCAACATTGCTTTCCTTGCTTGCAGGTACAGTAACGGTTGAAACTGTAGCACCCTTGATAACATTGCCACTAGCATCTAAGACGTCAGCAGTGAGTTCCAAATCCAAAGGAATAGTGTTATCAATAGTTGTCAAGATCTTTGCACCTTCAGCTGAGAAGTCTTGCAAATCTTCACCAATGTTTTCAATCTCTTCGGTGTAAACAATCTTAAGACCTGAGTTAAACTTGAAGGGCACGAACACGTCGTAGTGCAGCGCAGCGTTGTAAGACTTACCCATTGTGATGCGTGTCACCTCATTTGTGAGTTGAATCTTATGGTTGCCCATATCAATGCGAATCTCATCGGGAATCTTCTTGATAATATCGTTGAAGTTGTCCACTTTATAGATGCTTGCACCTTCAACAACACCTGTGGGATCGAAGGGAGTTGCTTCTTGACAGAAGTAAAGCACAGAATTCTGATGTGCACTCAATTTCGCTGTGCTATTTCCAGGAATGCGTACGCTGGCAATATCCTTACCATTCTTTTCGGCATAAAGGTTACCCCAGAGCGTAATGTTTGCGAGTATTTCATGTAAGTCAGCATCTAAGCGCAATGTAGGATTAGCTGCCATAACGCAAACCTCTTCGTCTTTAAGGAATTCGGGGATATCTGCGCCAATGCTGATGTTGGGAATTTCAGGATTGATTTCAGGGTCAAAGATACCTTCTACTTCTTCAAACGAAATCTTAACCTTGTCAGCAGCCTGTTCTTCTCCTACTTTAACTGTTACACAAATTGTAACTTCATCGCCACTCTTAAATGAGAAGTCTTCAGATGCCTTTACGAAGAAGTCGCCTTCCATGGCATACTCTTCTTCAATATGAAGTGTAGCCTTCTCTGTTATATCCAAACCTGCGCCAAAGTCAAATGCATCAATGGTAAATTCAGCAATCTTCAACTGCTTTGAATTGATGTTTGTCTTTGTTCCCAAGTTAAGAGTGCTATTTTCTTGTCCCTGTAGTTTGAAGAAACTAGGCAATTCTACCTTAAGATTTTCATAACGATCAATTACAAACTTCTGAGTTGTTGTATTCGAAATCATTTCCAAATACACTGCCACCTTACGACTATCCTTTTTGGGGATAATTCGATTTAGGTGCTTCATGTCTTGAGGAATGTTCGTAATGCTGAACAAGTCATTTGAAGCAACACTGATGGGCAGCGCTTCTGTTGTCCAACCCGCCTCAATAGGCACTTCTGAGATGGGTGCGTCACCTTTGAGGTCATTAAAGGTAAGGAGCGGTGTAGAGGGTACCAACGAAGCGGCATCTACAGTTGCTGAGAATGGGGTAACATCAAAGTGGAAATTTGCATCATTGTGCTTTACCAAGTAGAATTCTCCGCTTGCTGTTTCTTCAAGCATTTCTTCCTTGTCAACTTCCAGTACGTCAGAAAGCATGATCTTTTCTGAATTACCTACCTTTAATTGGAGTCCTTTTGCACCAAGACCCACCGTCATGTCAATGTCCTTACTCATATCATATGAGTCGTCAACACATGAGGTCATTGAACTACCTGCGACCAATGCCATCAGTCCACAGATAAATAATCTTCCATCTGTCATAGTTAAAAGTTTTAATGGATTAAAATGTTTACAAATGCAAAAGTGTTAATAAAAGTTGAATAACAGCTAGCAAAACGTAAAAAAATTGAAGATTTTTTGAAAAAAAATTGAAGATTTTTTGAAAAAAAATTGAAGATTTTTTGAAAAAAACTTTTTAAAGTCCTTTTTGTAAGGATTTTGGCATGTTTTTGCAACAAATTCAACTCCTAACACAATTCTTTCTCGCTTATTTGTAAGGAAATGATATAGCAGTTGACCCAAGCGTGCTATAGACGCTGAAGGCGTCTCC
>CALCHM010000037.1 GCA_937901345.1 uncultured Prevotella sp.
AGCAACTTTAGTTGCGGAGGGGGTCTGTTAAAGTTCTTGGGGCAACTCCTATATTGTTACCTTTATTTTTGACAATAATATAAGTCGAAATAGGAATTATCCCTTACTAAGATATTACCAACAAATTTCTGACTACCCCTTTACAGATTTACAGATTTACAGATTTACAGTTTTTTTATTTTGATAATAATATAGTCGAAATAGGACTTGACAGGCAGGAGCGGAGTTCTGGGTAGAGATAGCGGGATGCGTGCGCACCAGTTTTTCTCTCCATCCCCCCCCAAAAAAAATGGTCACCATTCAACCGAATAATGACCATTTATACTAATAATTCACTACTTTTTTTGACTTTCCAAGCATTTATTGCTGCTCCGCACGCTTAATAATTTTGCGTGTTGCCTCGCTCAACTGGGGCACGTTAGCAGGAATTTCGAAGGGGACCTTAAGTTTTTCGTTCTTATACTCCTCTTTCGCCTGCTCCTTAGAGATGTATTCACGCGAAACGACGTAGTATTCTATTGAGAAATTAATCGTTACGGGGGCTTCGGATTTCACCATCTGGCGAAGCAGTTTTCCTTTGCCTATCAATTCCATAACTACCCCTGCCTGAATCAAATCCTTGGGTTGGTAAACCGAGGCATCGTTGGCTTTGTAGATATGCGTCATGTAAGCTTGATGCGCCTCCATCGAAAAACCCAAAAGTCCCAACAACCATGGAATACGAACGGCATGATCCTTCTTATTCGCTAACCCGTCTTTATATTCCGTAAAGGTGTGTTGATTCTGCTTTCTGCTATGCCTGATGCCCGACTTCCCCTTCTTCTCATACACTCTGTTCACGCCCATTTGCCCCTTGAATGACTCGGTTGCGTCGATCGTCTCAACTTGTAAGAGGTCCAAGATCGTTTTAGTGTCGGGTTTGTTGCTCACGGCGATGCTATCGCTCTCGCCTATTTGGTAGTGTCTATAACTACGTGTGTTGCGATAGCACAGGTCGTTATTTTTGAACTTCACCCCCTTTGAAGCGGGCACGTAGCGGTCACACATGTGTTCGAGGAAGTGCGTGATCGTGTCGGTTTCGGAACAAATGGAGAAATATTCGCGCACGTAAAACGTCTGCTTCATCACCTCGCGCGAGGCGGAAATCACCGCTTCTTCGAGTTCGTAAACCGCAGGAATCATCTGTAACACGGTGTCTACGGGGTGTGTCACCACGATGTTTTCATAACCAATACAACGAATCGTAATGGGGAATGCCGTTTCGGGGATGTTTGAAAAATCACCTTCGCTTGAGGTGAAACCCACCACATTGCCTTGAGCGTCAAAAACCGTTGCCGAAGAGAGGGGCGTATCGTCCATTACGTCAACCACACGGCGCTGTGCTTCTGCTATATTCCAGCAGAGCAAACCGCCTAAAATCAAGAAAAAAAATCGTTTCATAATCTGTCTGAATAGTTTAATAAATGGGCATCACACCTGCTGTACTGCCACAATGACGATTGCCACGATGCACATCACCATGAAAATCGAGAAGAGGATGAAGAAGTAGTTGAGGTTCACTAAAATAGACTTCAGTATAGCCTTCCACCACGACGTCACGCCATAAACACGGCGGAAGGTCAGCGTGAGATAAGCGCAAGAACCCAAATGCAAGCCACATAAGAGGAGATCTGCCGGAGGAGCAACCGTGAGGTAGAGGAGGTAGATAACGATGAAGAGCAATTCGAGAATTGCCGTGTAGTGGAGGGCAAAGACGAAGTGGTGGATATTGGGGCGCTTGTCCTTGCGTTGCACAATGCGCAAAGATAGGGCTACGAAGGGCGCTGTAAACAACACCATCATGGGGAAATACTTCGTGCACATCTTCACCAACTGCTCCCACACGGAAGTCAACAGGGCAACCCCTTCAACCTTCGTAACCTCATCAGCATTAAAATGATAACTACCATCGGCATCGCTCACAAGAATGCGGTCATCAATCAGCACACGGGGCACCACAGCCTTCCACTGGTCAGTGCCTTGCCCCTCGGTATCCTTCATCGTCTCGAGGTTTGTAAGCACCAGAGCATGTTCCTTGGCAAGCGCCAAAGGAGCGTGCAACACAATGGTGTCTCGAGGACTTGTCTTTGTTTTCTCCACATTCGCCTCATCTTCAACATAAGCGCCCATCAAGAAACTTGGCGCCGCTAATTCATGCTTCGCAAGGTCCTCCGCCGAATGACTCAATTTATCGGGACTTGAGAAGAACACGAACATCGTGATAAACACAAAGAGCAGGAACATGTTGAGTTTGATGGGATGCTCCTGAGAGTGGTGCTTACCCGCGAAATAGTCGTTCGTCAACTGACCCGGTTTCAACACCAAGAGTTTCAAGGTGCGGAAGAAACGAGGATCCCACACAAACGTGTGGTTGATATACACCATGATAAACTTCCAGATGCTGGGCACCTTGCCTATCGCCTCCTGACCACAGGCATGACAATATTTACCCTTCAATTCCGCACCGCAATTCAAGCAATTCTCATAGGGCGGATTCACGGGGTGGAGTTCCTCAGAACGCTTCTTTTTATTCTTAAACATTTTATTTTGTGTTGTGTATGATAATTCGAAAAAATGTCATATCAGTTAAAGTTACAAAATTACGCAAATCAGTCCATTTCGCCAAGGATTTTAATGACTTTTGAGGTCATGAAACGCTTGAAATCCACGAATATATATACAGATTTAGAATTATTTTAGGCAATAATATAGAAGTTTACCCTCTACTACAGACCCCTCCGCCCTTTGGGCAC
>CALCHM010000038.1 GCA_937901345.1 uncultured Prevotella sp.
CAACGACCCCCTGATTAACAGTCAGGTGCTCTAACCAACTGAGCTACTGAAGCAGAAATGATGTGCTTTCCGTTAATTGCGATGCAAAAGTACTGCTTATTTTTGAAATAAACAATATCTTTGCAGGAAAAAATTAGATATTTTTACAAAACTCCCCTTTTACGACGTGTTTTAAGCGTTTGAAAGCGATCCTTGCGCATCAACGGATGTGATGTTTTTAGCACTTTATAACTTTCCGCCTCGTAAACCATGAGAGAAACCTCAATACATGAATAGTAACACATCAATATATAGCAATGAGAACTTATCTTCTTTCTTTAACCCTCTTCTTCTCGCTCTGTCTTAGTGCGCAACATTCCTTGACGGAGAAAAATCAGGATTTTGCACGTCAGCTTCATATTCTTAATCGCGTTTTGACCAATCTTGATGTGCATTATGTGGATACGCTTGATGCCAAGAAGGTCATAGAGGGTGGTATTCATTATATACTCTACAATCTGGATCCTTATACACAGTATATACCAGAAGAAGATCGTAAGGAGTTTTTGGAATCCACCACAGGAAAGTATGGCGGAATTGGTTCGCCTATTTCCTATGATGAAAAGCGTGAACGCTGTTACTTTAGTTATCCTTATGATGGTATGCCTGCGGCTCAGGCGGGGGTGCGTACGGGGGATTTTATTTTACAGGTTGATGGTGAAGACTTAAAACGTAATGAAGGCGAAAAACCTTCGGAATATTCCCAGCGTGTCACATCAAAGTTACGTGGTGAGGCAGGCTCAACGTTTAAATTGCTCGTAGAGCGTCCGGGGGTGAACGATAATGTGGAGTTAACTCTTACGCGTCGTGTGATTGAGGTGTCTAATGTACCTTATTACGGTATGGTGGATGAAGGTGTTGGTATTATTATGGTGAATTCCTTCATGGAAAATACCGCTCGTGATGTGCGTCGCGCTTTTGTGGCTTTGAAACAGATGGGGATGACTCATTTAATATTAGACCTTCGCGGCAATCCTGGAGGCTTGGTTGGTGAAGCGGTTGATTTGGTTGGTTTTTTTATGCCCAACGGAACAAAGGTGGTGACGATGAAGGGTAAGGGTGCGGAACAGGAACAAGTTTATTTGACAGAAGATGAACCTCTAGACACGAAAATTCCGATTCTGGTGCTCGTTGACGATTCTAGCGCTTCCGCTTCTGAAATTACTGCAGGTACATTGCAAGATTATGATCGCGCAATAGTGGTGGGTGAACGTACTTATGGGAAGGGATTGGTGCAACAATCAATGGATTTGCCAGAGGGAGGTATTTTAAAGTTTACCTCAAGTAAGTATTTTATACCCAGTGGACGTTGTATTCAAGCATACGATTTCAAAAATCGTGGAGAAGACGGACGTCCTCAACATGTACCTGATAGTTTGGCAAAAACCTTCTATACAAAGGCGGGACGCCCTGTTAAGGATGGTGGCGGTGTAATGCCTGATAGTGTGATGATGGTTCCAACACTTCCTGATTTTGTTTACGACCTGGCCTTGGATCCCGTTGTTCAAGATTTCGCGGTGCGCTATCGCAACACCCACGAGTTACCTCCTTTCGAATCCTTCACAATATCTGATGCAGATTATGATGAGTTGAAGCAATATGTTATGGAGTCTTCTTTTTCCTATAAACCCCAATCACTGCGCATGCTTGATGCGCTTGATGAGGTGATAAAGAAGGAAAAAATAGAGGCAACTTCAGAACTTCAAACACTTCGATCCTTGCTAACTCCCAGTGTGGCTGACGAAATGGAACGTCATAAAGAGATGATTTCATCACTCGTAACGCTCATCATAATCAGAATGGCCTACGCAGAACCTCAATTTTATGAGGCAAAATACAAGCGTGATGAAGTTCTTAAGCAAGCGCTTAATCTCCTTCATAACTCTGAAGCCTGCAAGGCAATCTTAAAGAAATAAGGTTGTCTACTCCAATTGGAAATCTCAACTCGGGCGGCCTGAAAGGCCAACCTGCCACCAGTCCAGGGCAGAGCGACGAAAGAGCGAAACCCTGGGTAAATAGTCCGCATGGCTTTCGCCCTGAATGGTAGGGCGTTCAAAATTGTAAAAATAAGTGAGATTGTTTTGAGATGTATTTGGTGTTGAAAATCTACTAAATCCGGATGGTCAAGACGCCGAAGGTGTCTCCGCTCAGTCACCGAGGCGTGCGAGCGAGGCGAGCACCCCCGGTGAAGAGTGTGCAAGAATCGCACCCTGGAGGGGTGCCCGAGCAATGAGCAACAAGATATGACGGGTGTTGGGGCACTCTTCCAGAGTGCGACTGCTCTCTGATACCAATCCGGGGGTATTCGCTACGCTCAAACCACCCGGTTACCGAGCGGCGACGCCTTCAGCGTCATTTAGCGAGTGAAATTCTTAAAGTTACCGAGCGGTGACGCCTTCAGTGTCATTCAGCGAGTGAAATTCTTAAAGTTACTAAGCGGTGACGCCTTCAGTGTCATCACCAAGATAAATAAGGCGGAAAATAATATTGTAAAGCGTTTAAAATTTGTAATATATCTATCTTTTTCTAATCTTGGTGATACTATTGATTTTGAATACCCTACCTGAATGGACCAACCTGCCCTGGGCAATTAGTTTTTGCCGCTTCGAGGCGATCTCTTACCTCTGAAATAAATGTGTACAAAGATTAGTTGCGGGGAGGGGGCGCTAAAGTACCAAGTTATAAAGAAGTAGTATTGTTTTTGCTTTGAGCTAGAATAGTATTACCCCAATAACGTCATCTTCACTATCTGAGGTGACATTATTAATGGCAATGATATAGCAGTTGACCCAAGCGTGCTATAGACGCTGAAGGCGTCTCCGCTTAGTAACCGCGGGTGCGAGCAAAGCGAGTACCCACGGTTGGCGCATCCCAATGAACGCACTCTGAAGGAGTGCCCCATCACCCTACATATCCTGCCTCCTCGGGCACCCCTTCAGGGTGCGATTCTCGCGTATTCAGTACCGGGGGTACGCAAAGGCGCACGCCCCGGTTACTGAGCGGTGACGCCTTCTGCGTCATTTAAAGTACAAGATTCTAATTGGGGTCAACTGCTATATCATTGCCTTATTAATAATGAGAGTCGCATACTACTTGTGCGACTCACGTTTTTGTCCGCTACATACTGCTTGTTTTGTAATTTCTTCCTGTCAAACTTCAAAAAAAACAAGCAATCTTGTGCCGCATCCAAAAAATATTGTAACTTTGCCCCACAAATCTATCTATCTTTTTATTTTTAATCACTTTAAACAAAACGCAAATGAAGAAGTTTTTACTTTCTTTGGCTGTGCTTTTTGCCGCTAGTGCGGTAGCACAGAAGCAGTACAAGGCAGAAGAAATGCTTTCTGAAATTCCCGTGGATGAAGCATTCCTTCTTGCAGGTGATCCCGATGGCGACCAGTTCTTGACAACTGATGGTCAGAAGAACCTTACAACTGCTCCAGATGATAACGCGCTTATCATCTTTGAAGCAACAGGCGAACAGACTGAGTCTGGTTTCGACCTCTATGCAATTAAGTTCCAGGCAACTGGTGAGTACATCGAAGATCAGGTTATCACTGACGGTATGGACTCTTCAGACATGTTGAACTACAATCTTCCTTACTTCACTACAACTACAGACCTTGGTTCTGCTGCTAAGTGGACTATTCTTCCCGCTGCAACTCGTTATAAGATTGCTAAGGATGAAGAAGGTTGGGAAGAAAACTGGCGTACTTATACTGGTCAGGGTACAGGTGAAGATACTGAAGAAAGCACTGGTAACTTGTATCCTTACGAAGGTGCATTCGTAATCATGCGCGATAAGCTCACTGATGGTAATGGTAATGATCCCGTTTATCTCGAACCTCAGAGTGACTACACGATGTTCGCTCCTTGGGGTAACAACGACTGGTACCTCTTTACTTATGCTGAAAAGACAACTGACGACCTCCTTCAGGAATGGTGGGATACTAACTTCCCCGAAGGTCCCGATGCGCTCATGGAAGCTGTAGGTAATCGTATCGGTCAGTATACAGAAGAATCTGTAGCGGATCTTCTCGTAGCTTATGAAGCTTATAACAACTGGTTGATTGATGCTGTTGGTGACGCAGAAGAAATCCTTGCTCAGTCTAAGGCTGCTTTGGAAGCTCTTAAGATCAACGAAATGAAGGAAGGTTACTACTACATGGTTTCTAAGCGTCAACTTTGGGCTGCTTACGACGATAATGGCGTAATGCGTGGTCTCCGTGACTATCAGGTTCCCACAGACGAAGAAACTGGTGAAACAACAGTGACTTTGGAATCTTCTAAGTACATCTGGTACTTCACTCCCGTTGCTGAAAAGGTAAATACATACATCGTTAAGAACTATGGTACTTCACGTTATGTAACTACTTCAGCTCACAACGATAACACTGGTATCAAGACTGGTGACATTAGTAAGGCTGTAGACTACACAGTGGCTTATCACCCCAACTTCCCCGGTACGGTTATGCTTTACAACCTCAACGAAAAGGGTGAAATGACCTGTGCTTGGAATATCTTCTCTGGTAACGGTGGTGTGATTGGTAACTGGATGAACGGCGGTTATCCCGAAACCGACGAAGGTAACTTCTTCTACCTCTACAATGTAGCTGACGAATTGGTTGATGCTATTGCTGAAGATGTAAAGCAGTTCGATATTAACTCTCGTCTCCAGGAACTCTATGAAGAAGCAGTTGCTAGCTACCAACTCGGTAAGGCTTATGTTCCCGCAGAAGCTTGCAAACGCGACGATGACTTCTCTAATCATGGTTTCCTTACATACGAAAAGGATGAAGCAGGTGAACCTGTTTATGGTGAAGATGGTTTGTTGGTTTCTAATGTTAAGGTTGTAGCTAACGATGGTGCTGACGCTATCGAATATTCTGACGGTCAGGCATTGCTTGGTGTTCTTGATGGTGCTGCAAACACATTCATCCACACTAAGTGGTCTGGCACAGCTTATCCTCACTTCTTTGAAATTGACCTTGGAGAAGGTAACGAACTTGATGCTATCGCTTTGAAGGCTATGCGTCGTACTGGAACTTCTGAACACAACGCAAGCTTCGGTTTTGGTGAAGCAATCGTTTACGCTCGTAATTCTGTAGATGAAGAATGGGTACGTGTTGCTAACCTCGCAATGACTTACGATATCAACCTTTACGCTCGTGGCGAAGATGGTCAGATTACTGTTGATGAAGAAGGTAATCCTGTATTGATGTCTTGGTCTGCTGATAATGGTGAAAACTACGTAGGTATTGGTGCTGCTGGTCTCGGTGCTAAGTATCGTTACCTCCGCCTCCAACACTACAAAACACTCTCTACTACATCTTCTGGTGTACAGCAGAATGTTTACTTCTCAGCTTCTGAATTGGCGCTCTTCGGTGCAACTTATGCTCCTGAAAAGTCTTTGAATGGTGCTGTACCTGCTGAAATCCTCGCTGCTCTTGAAGCTGAAATGGCTAAGGCAAAGGCTGAACTCGAATCAGGTAAGTGTACTGAAGCTCAGATCGCTGCACTCAAGGTTGCTTATGACGAATACCTCGCAAACTTCCCCGATCCTAAGCGTCTTACTAATGCTCTCGCTTCTGCGAAGTCACTCGCTGAAGGTCTTCCTGTAGAAACAGAAGAAGGTGAAGTAGGTTTCTATCCTCAGGCTGCTCTTGATGCATTCAACGCTGTTGTAGCAGAAGTTGAAGCTACTGTGGCTGACGTGATGACTCTTGAAGTGATCAATAATGGTGTTGCTAAGCTTGACGCTGCTAAGGTTGCGCTCTTGAAGTCTCTCAACATGTTTGCTACTGGTTTCTATCAGGTGAAGATGGCTGGCGGCAATTACGAAGAAGCACTCTTGCACTCTTCACGTACAGCTATTGATACGAAGGCTATTGAAGGCGTTTGTCCTGCAGTTAAGGGTCTCCGTGCAGAATTTGCTAAGCAGACTGGTAACGTAGACGAAGGTCTCGTTGATGACGAAAACTACATCAGCAAGGTTTCTTCTGTATGGCACTTCGAGGTAGGTGAAAACAACAAGGTGGCTATCCGCTCACTCGCTAACGGTCTTTACCTCCAACCCGTTCTCGCTAACAGTAACTTCGTTCAGATGACTCCTGAAAAGGCTTGGTTGGAAGTTCAGGCTGACGGTTTGGTAAATGGTGGTAACTTTAACATCATTCTTGGTACAGATACTGTTCCTGCTACTAAGGGTCGTGCTCTCTATGCAAACATCAACTCAAGCACAGACGCTAAGTTCGGTACGCTCATCTCATGGTCAAGCGCAAGTGGTTCTGATAACTCAACATTGAAGTTCGAAGAAGTTGACTTGGCTAACTTCGCTTACGGTGAAAATACATTCGTATTGGGTAACAACAAGACTCAGTTCTTTACATTGCCTTACGATGCAGTAATGTATGGTCAGGGTGCAAAGGTTTGTGAGGTAGAAGGTTTCTATACTGATCCTGAAACAAACGAAATGGCAATCTACTTCAAGAACATTCAAGAAGATGGTGCTGCTATCAAGGCTGGTCAGGCATACCTCGTTCAGACAGATTCTGAAACAGACTTCCTCACAGTTTCATTCGAAGAAGAAGAAGTAACTGGTTTCGAAAACTTCAACTACTCATATGAAGCTAAGGAAGTAAATGGTCTCCAGGCTACTATCTTCTCTGCTCAGGTCGGTCCTAAGTTCGGTATCCTTAACCTCGCTAACCGCGTAGTTGCTACTGAAAATACTGAAGAAAATGGTGAAGTAGTTGAAACAACTATCGCTCCTCTTTCTGGTTACATCAACACAACTAACATGCCAACTCTTGAAGCTGCTCCCGAAGGCGAAGAATACGTGAAGATCGTATCTCTCGTTGAAAAGGATGGTCTCACAGCTATCGAAGGTGTAGAAGTTGCTCCCGCTGCTAAGGCTGGTGTTTACACTATCTCTGGTGTACGCCTCAACTCAGCGAAGAACCTCCCCGCAGGTATCTACGTAATCAACGGTAAGAAGGTTGTTAAGTAATTAACATACACCTTATAAATACAAGGGCAGTCCGCAAGGGCTGCCCTTTTTTAGTTTGTAATGCTAAATAAAGCATAAATGAAACAAATGTTCCGGACGGCGCTCTCCCCCTGTTTATAGGGGCGGCTCTGCTAGTGAGAGGGTGCAAGCAGTTAACAAAAAATCTGCAAAAAAATGTCATGAATACAATTAATAATTTAAACGTCACCTACAATTATCTAAATCTTCGTACATTTGCTTCTGCACCCCCTCACCGCCAAGGCGGTCCCCTCCCCCCCTATAAACAGGGGGAGAACGCCATCCGGTTATTTCCCTTCATCCTGTCTTTTTCTACCATCCGGTCATTACCGTATATCCATTCATTTCCTGCCATAAAGACGATTCCCGCCTCCAGATTTTCCAACCTTCCCCATCACACTATCAAAAAACTGCCCCCACATCTTGCTCAATTCAAAATAACTTTGTACTTTTGCACCGTCTTTCGAAAGAAAGCACTTGAAGTTTGTCCCATGGTGTAATTGGCAACACGTCAGGTTTTGGTTCTGTAATTTAAGGTTCGAGTCCTTATGGGACAACAGAACAGAAGAGCAATCCGCAAGGATTGCTCTTTTTCGTACATAATTTTAGACAATAAATAGCAGTTACTTACGTGACCTTTGGTTGATTCAAGTACTTTAATTTATCCTTCCGCTCCTTCGTTGCTCGTCTCCCTAATTTATGGGGATAATTTGAGATATTTATAACTTGTAATATATCTATTTTTTTTCTAATCTTCGTAATAATTTTGATTTTGAATACCCTACACAGGGCGATGATCTAAATCTTTTGAATGATACTTTCGCCCAGCTACGATACTTCTATTCTTTGGGGTAATAGTTCTTTCGTTTATCGTCTTAACAACCATGTTTATTACCGCTTCTAATCGGTGCGCTTTTATAGTCTTACATGACTGCTATGTTAAACTTTTTTAGTATCTTTGCATAGAATAAAAGACTGGTAAAACAGATACGTTATAATGGAAGAAATTGAAAAGAAAGGCGCTGAATATTCGGCGAGTAATATTCAGGTTCTTGAAGGTTTAGAGGCGGTCCGCAAGCGCCCTGCGATGTACATTGGTGACATTAGCGAAAAGGGGTTGCATCACCTTGTTTACGAAACTGTAGATAACTCAATTGATGAAGCTCTTGCGGGTTATTGTAAAAATATTGAAGTTACAATTTGTGAAGTCCAACGATCCAGTAGCAGACAATGAGTTGAAGT
>CALCHM010000039.1 GCA_937901345.1 uncultured Prevotella sp.
TTCCTTGCTCGTAATCATACCGTAAGTCCAAAAGGCAACGAGGACAACGAGGAACACGATAAGAATCCACATGATGATATTCAAAATTATGTGTAGCATAGTCTGTTTAAATATATAGATAAACTACCATCACTTGCCACTTTACTTGATAATCCTATTGCGCTGATTATTTGCCTTCTCGGGTTTCGACTTTCCGATGCGCTTACCCGTAGATTTTTTCTTTGTTGCCGCCTTGGCTTTATAAGCGAAGGGGTTTTTCTTGTTGACTACCATAAACAAAGGTGTTAGGTTTTGAGGTTATTAGGTTTTAAGGGGCCATTCGGTCTGCACAGTTCTTAAAACCTAAGAGCGAAGCGACCTTATAACCTTATAACCTCATAACCTTATTAAACCAATTCCCCCTTGAGGGTTGCTGATGATGCCGAGGTGATGCGCACACGCACGGTTTGTCCCGTGTGATGTCCCTTGCGGTCGAACACAACCACCTTACCCTGCTCCGTACGTCCAAAGAGTTGTTCGCGCGAACGCTTCGAGGTGCCTTCAATTAACACTTCATATTCCTTACCTATACATGCCGTGTTGGCAGCAAGCGAAAGTTCATTTTGAAGTGCAATCAATTCTTCCAAACGGCGCACCTTTGTAGTTTCATCTATATCATCGGGCAAGTGTTTTGAGGCATACGTGCCGGGGCGTTCGGAATATTTGAACATGAATGCCGAATCGTAACCACATTCGCGCATGAGCGAGAGCGACTCTTGGTGATCTTCCTCCGTTTCTGAGCAGTAACCTGCAAAGATATCGGTAGAAAGTCCGCAATCGGGCACAATGCGACGGATGGCTGCCACACGATCAAGATACCATTCGCGTGTGTACTTGCGGTTCATGAGTTTGAGGATGCGGTTAGAACCACTCTGCACGGGCAAATGGATTTGCTTACACACGTTAGGTTCTTCGGCAATAACATAAAGTGTTTCGTCAGACATATCCTTGGGGTGTGACGTTGTGAAACGCACACGCATTCCCGGCACTGCCCTTGCCACACGTCGCAGGAGTTCAGGAAAGGCAATCGTTTCGCCATCTGCTTCCCAACGGTAGGAATTGACGTTCTGCCCCAGCAAGGTTACTTCTTTATAATTGCGTGCTTCAAGATCTTTTACCTCAGTGAGAATGCTTTCGATATCGCGTGAACGCTCACGACCGCGCGTATAGGGCACAATGCAGTAATGGCAGAAGTTATTACACCCGCGCATAATGCTCACAAAACCTGAAAGGTGGTTGCCATGCACACGTTGGGGAACTACGTCGCGATAAGTTTCCGTTAATGAGAGTTCCACGTCAATAGCCTTCTCGCCCAACTCCGCCTGAGCTATGAGATGGGGCAACGATAGATACGCGTCAGGTCCCGCAACAAGGTCGGCACCATGGTCGTTTAAGAGTCCTTCCTTCACACGTTCTGCCATGCATCCGAGCACACCGATAATCAATTTTCTGCCCTTACGCTTCAAGGCATTAAGTGCCTCCAAGCGGTGGATAATCTTCTGTTCGGCATTATCACGAACGGAACATGTGTTCAAAAACACGGCATCCGCCTCATCCAAGGATTCACACGTTTCATAGTCTGCCATCTTCATGACAGATGCTACCACTTCACTGTCTGCCACATTCATTTGGCAGCCGTATGTTTCTATATAAAGTTTCTTCATAGCGTATTGTTGTGAGGCAAAATTACGAATTTTTGTTTACTTTTGCGGAAAGCTTTTAGTTAATAATGACCGGACGGTAGTTGTACTCCGTATCTATTATCTGTACTCTAAATTTTATGCGTAAACTCACTATAGAAGAACTCCAACGTATGGACGTTGCGGAGTTCAAGCAATCTGAAAAGTTACCTCTTGTTGTTGTGCTTGACAATGTACGTAGTTTGCACAATGTGGGCAGTGTGTTTCGCACGGCCGACGCTTTCCGCGTGGAGCGCGTCATGCTTTGCGGCATTACAGCATGTCCGCCTTCTGCTGAAATCCATAAGACGGCACTCGGTGCGGAAGACAGTGTGGACTGGACGTACTTTAACGATGCCACCGAAGCCGTTGCAGCACTCAAAGCGGAGGGTTATACCGTCTTTGCCGTAGAACAAGTGGAGGGCAGTGTACTATTACCCAACCTTACGCTCGACCCCACGAAACGCCATGCCGTAGTGATGGGAAATGAAGTGAAAGGAGTGCAACAAACCGTGGTTGATGCCGCCGACTATGCCCTAGAAATTCCGCAATACGGCACCAAGCATTCCCTCAATGTATCCGTCACAGCAGGTATTGTAATGTGGAAATTCTTGGAACTTTTGGGAGTGAAATAACAACGAAATGCATGAGGATGTGACTATTTTTTCACATTCTCTTTTTTGTAGTCTTCATAGGGAACTCTATGCGCATTTCGGGACAACGGATTTTCCCGGCGTATGAAACTCCAAATTCATGAGTTGTGAATTCCGTCGTAAATCTGTAGTCCGATAAAAAAGGAGGCGTGCCCAATTAGCAGGACGTAAACAAGTATGTATTGTTCAATCGGGTCATTTGGCAGACAGAAATTTAGGCGTGCAATTAATCTCTATCAACTCTGTTGCTCTTCGCTTTTGCTCCCAAGGTTGAAGCGTTGTGGGACTTTGCTGTGGAGTTACTCCGAGAGAAAATAGCTAGTCATGCGTGAATAATGAATTAAATGGAGACGGTTCTTTCGGGAGCGTCTTCATTTTATTGCAGTAAATATGCTACTCGCTATTGAATGGTGCCGATCGAATATCGTTTATTGTCCGCTACGGTCGTCACGGATAATTTTTGCATCCGTTTATTGTCCGCCACGGTTGTCACGGATAATTTTTGCTTCCATTTATTGTCCGCCACGGTCGTCACGGACAATTATCAAAATATTTTGGAAGTATCTCCTCTATTTTTGCGTCGTTCGAAGTTAGCAATCCATGCTCGCTTTTCTGTTGTCCCCCAAAAAACAGACGGGAATGATGCTGTAAGTTTGTCGGGGAAGAATTTTTGTTGTCGTTTTGTGAGTAAGACTTTTTCCATACATAAAATAGTAAGGAAACATTAGTTTGCCACCCAGGGATTAGGCAAAATTGAAATACCCATGTCCCCCCATATTTGTTGAGGATGTAGGCATGTCGTAGTCTGCCAAATGACCTATAGGCATCTTTTTATTCATCGTACTAGAAATCTACAAAGAATTTCTCTCTACATAGATTTTGGTTTCATACACAAGGAAAATCCATTGCTCTGTAATATACTTATTTGAAAAATCCCACTCCTTACAATATAACAAAATAAGAACCGAGCAGTCCTGACGATTGCTCGGTTCTTATTTATTTAACGTAGATGATTACGCCTGCTTATTTGCTTCTACCCACTTACGTGCGTTTACAAATGCTTCCATCCAGGGAGTTACATCTTGCGCGAGGCGATCGGCAGGATAGTAAGCATTCTGCCAAGGATAGAATGCGCGTTCAAGGTGAGGCATCATTGCGAGGTGACGTCCATCGGGTGAGCAAATACCTGCTACGCTATAGTCTGAACCATTGGGGTTAGCAGGATATTCGTCGTAAGAGTACTTGAGGACTACGTTGTACTTATCTTCAGCATAGGGAAGGCTGAACTTACCTTCACCGTGTGCCACCCAAATACCGAGTTGGTCGCCACTGAGTGAACCAAACATCACACTGCGATTTGTTGTAACCGTAACGCCAACAAACGAACTTTCAAACTTGTGAGAGTCGTTGTGGAGCATGTGTGTGCGCTTCTTGTGGTCGGGATTGATAAGGTTAAGTTCTACCATGAGCTGACAACCGTTACATACACCGAGTGAGAGTGTATCCTTACGTGCATAGAAGCGGTCGAGCGCTGCCTTTGCCTTGGGGTTGTAGAGGAATGCGCCTGCCCAACCCTTTGCCGAACCGAGTACGTCAGAGTTAGAGAAACCACCACAGAAGACAATCATATTCACATCGTCAAGGGTTTCGCGACCCGTAATGAGGTCGGTCATCATAACGTCCTTCACATCGAAACCTGCGAGGTAAAGCGCGTAAGCCATTTCGCGTTCGCCGTTCGTACCCTTTTCGCGGATGATTGCTGCACGCACACCGCTTGGAGTGCGACGATCGGGATTGATACCGAGGCTTTCGAACGTTCCCTTAAACTCAGAACGGAGGTTAAACTCAATGGGCTGCTGCTTATAGTTTTCGTAGCGCTTCTTAGCACATCCGTGGAAACTCTGCTTTGTATCGAGGAGGTAAGACGTTTCATACCAGATGTCGCGCAAATGGTCGATGCCAAACTGATAAGTAGCGCCATCCTTTTCTACCAAGATGTGGCGTTCGTCAGTGGGCTGACCTACCTTGAGATAACTTACGCCTGCTTCGTCAAGAAGTGCCTTGAAGGCAGCCTTGTTCTTATCACTCACCTGTACGATAACACCAGGATTTTCAGCGAAGAGAATCTTCACGAGGTCGGTTTCCTTAAACTTGTCGAGGTTAATGCAGAGACCACCTTCTGTGTTAGCGAAGCACATTTCAAGCAATGTAGTAATCATACCACCTGCAGAAATATCGTGACCCGACATAATGAGACCCTTTTCAATCAACTGCTGAACAGCATTAAAGGCATCACGGAAGTATTCGGGATTTTGAACTGTAGGAACGTCGCTACCTACGCGGTTCAAACTTTGTGCAAATGCCGAACCACCGAGGCGGAGCGTGTCAAACGAGAAGTCAATGTGATAGAGAGCAGACTTTTCGCAATTCACCACTACGGGACTTACTACCTTACGTACATCGCTCACTTCACCACCAGCGCTGACAATCACAGTACCCGGAGAAATAATCTTTTCGTCATTGGGATACTTCTGCGTCATTGAAAGCGAGTCCTTACCTGTAGGAACATTGATTTCGAGCGCACAGCAGAAGTCAGAGAGTGCTTCTACACCACGATAGAGACGCGCATCTTCACCCTTCTGTGAGCGACAGGGCCACATCCAGTTTGCTGAAAGACTTACGCTATCCAATCCGTTTGCCAAAGGTGCCCAAACGAGATTAGTGAGTGCTTCAGCAACAGAAAGTACAGAACCAGCAGCGGGATCAGCAAGACCTGCCTGAGGCGCATGACCGATGGCAGTAGCGATACCTGCCTTTCCGCGGTAGTCGAGTGCAACAACACCACAGTCAGCAAGAGGCAACTGGAGTTCACCCTGGTTTTGCTGTTGTGCTACCTTACCTGTTACAGAACGGTCCACCTTGTTTGTCAACCAGTCCTTACAAGCTACGGCTTCGAGTTGGAGCACGTTAGTCAAGTAGTCTTGAAGATTCTTCACGTCGTAAGTTACATTTTCATACTTACGCTCTACGGTTTCGTCCACCATGATAGTCTTGGGCGAATGACCAAACATCTGTGCCACATCGAGGTCAAAGGGACGCACGCCATCAGCCTGCTCGAAAGCAAAGTGCGCATCACCCGTACATTCACCCACTACGTACATCGGAGCACGTTCGCGCTCAGCAATCTTACGGACATGGTCAATGTGTTCTTCCTGAATGAGGAAGCCCATACGTTCCTGACTTTCGTTAGCGATAATTTCCTTTGCCGAAAGCGTCTGGTCACCGATGGGGAGATTCTTCATATCGATAACACCACCGCATTCTTCAACCAATTCTGAGAGACAGTTTACGTGACCTGCAGAACCGTGGTCGTGGATAGAAACAACGGGGTTAACATCTTCTTCACAGAGTGCACGCACCAAGTTATTGGCACGCTTCTGCATTTCGGGGTTCGCACGCTGAACGGCATTGAGTTCGATACCTGAACTGTAGCGACCTGTATCTACTGAAGAAACAGAACCACCACCAAGACCGATGCGATAGTTATCACCACCAACAACAACAACCTTGTTACCCTTCTGAGGTGTACCCTTAAGGCAGTCGCGCTTTGTACCATAACCCACACCGCCTGCGAGCATGATTACCTTGTCATAACCATACTTTTCACCATTTTCCTGGTGTTCAAAAGTAAGTACAGAACCTGTGATAAGGGGTTGACCAAACTTATTACCGAAGTCACTGGCACCATTAGAAGCCTTAATCAAAATCTGTTCAGGAGTTTGATAGAGCCACTGACGAACGGGGAGAATATCTTCCCAATCGCGACCACCGTCCAAGCGGGGATAAGCAGTCATGTAAACCGCAGTACCAGCGATAGGCCAAGAACCTACACCACCACCCATACGGTCGCGGATTTCACCACCAGTACCTGTTGACGCACCATTGAAAGGTTCTACTGTTGTGGGGAAGTTATGCGTTTCAGCCTTGAGCGAAATTACTGATTCAATATCCTTGATGACAAAGTAGTCAGACGTAGAGTGATCCTTAGGAGCAAATTGTTCTACAACAGGACCCACAGAGAAGGCTACATTATCCTTGTAAGCAGAAATAATCTTGTGAGGATTTTCCTGTGTAGTCTTCTTAATCATCGCAAAGAGCGAAGAAGGCATTTCCTGACCGTCAATGATGAAAGTGCCACCAAAAATTTTGTGACGGCAGTGTTCTGAGTTCAACTGTGCAAAACCGAATACTTCAGAGTCTGTAAGTTTGCGGTTGAGTTGTGCCTCAACGTTGTGGAGGTACTGGATTTCTTCGGGAGAAAGCGCCAAACCTTCCTGCTCATTATATGATTCGAGATCTTCAATCTGCTGAATGGCAGCAGGCTGAAGATTGATGGTGAAAATATCCTGATTCAAACCCGTGTACATACGCTGAAGCATGGGGTCGTATTCGGCATCCTTGCTTGCAACGGGGAAATATTCTTCAATACGAGAAATTCCCTGAAGGTTCATGTTCTGCGTAATTTCCACAGCATTGGTACTCCAAGGCGTGATCATTTCGCGACGTGGACCAACGAAATAACCCTCGAGAGTTTCGCCCTCAAGAAGTGTAGCATCGCCATAAAGCCAGCAAAGTTCATTTACTTCATCCTGTGTGAGCGCGTGATTCACCTGTGTAGCAATCACTGTCTGCTCCTTTGTCTTAAAAAACAAAATCATAGTACGGTAGGAAAATGTTGTTATTATATCCATCTGCAAAGTTACACTTATTAACTAAATAAGGAAAGAGTAGTATGCTGAAAACAATGCTTTTTGACTGATTTTTTAAAATCTATATGAAGTTTTATGCATGTTAAGAAATCCTCTATGCAGATTTTTTGAGTTTAGTTTTGCTTACTCTATAATGTATTCGAAACTCATTCCGTCTTCAATCTTTGTAAAAGAGTAGACTTCTTTATAGATTTCCTTGACATACTGATAAATCTTAATATCCCTTTCATCAGCATTTTCCGCAACAATTTCTCCATACATCATAAGGTCCATCATGAAGCACGTTTTGTTTGCTCCATAAGGCGGTTGAAAATAAGATTGCTCTAGTTTTCTAAACCCATTTTTCTCATAAAACTTTTGACGCAACTTTTGACGTTCGGAAAAGGGAATTTCTGTTTCTAAAAAGATGGGGATATGTACTTGTTCCTTCATTTCCTGCAACATAAGTGTGCCATACCCTTGTTTTCGAAATTGCTGGAATACAGCAAGATGTTCAACGAAACAAAACTCTGCAAATGTCCAAAGGGTGAAGAATCCCACCAATTTTTCTTTCTCAACAGCGGCATAAACTATGAACTTTGAATTGTTGTTGGTATATTCGCGCTGTTGTTCTAAACTACGGCGTTCCGTTTTCGGAAAGGCACTAATGAGTAGCGATTCTATGGTTGTATAGTGGATTGAGGAGGTGGTTTGTGAAATAAGTTGCATTATTTTCGATTTTACAAAATATCCACTCCTCGTTAAGAAGCGGGGAGTGGATACTATTTTTTTCATTAACTATATAGCATTTGACACAGGAATTATAACTGTCCCAACACAACTAAAGTTACTCGTCCCCCTAATTTTGAGCGGTGATGCCTTCAGCGTCACTAAAACATGAGTCAATCAAAGGTCACGCAAGTAACTGCTATATCATTACATTTCTAAAATATATGGCGCTGTTGCAGTGCGCAGAAACATATTTGTAATGCTTGCAGGTCTGCATAGACAGATTTTCAAAAAATATGACGCCGTGCAATGCGCATAGACGGATTTGAAAAAAATATAGTTCCTTGCAATGCGCATAGACGGATTTTGGAAAAATGTGGTGTTATACAGGTCCGCATGGACAGATTTGAAAAAAATCTGATGCCATGCAGATTTTTATGGAGGAACATTTAGATTGAATATTACCGTTCTGGAGGGTAATATAGCACTTGATTCCTTTTAGGGGGAGTATCACCAAAGGTGGAGAGAGGGTGTCTCTTATGGGGATATTTTTAGTTAGTCTTCCTCGTTAAATTTTGCAATGATACAGCAGTTGCACCAAATCTGAAAACTGGATAAACTGCTATATCATTGCCTTTTTCTTTCTATTTTAAAAAAAATAGTTAGAATGGATTTACTTCCTCTCCCAAAATGTCGTTAACCAATTTGTTTGCTAACGAACTGGTACCAATGCGGAAGAGTTTTTTGTCGATAAATTCCTGACCGAGTATTTCGCGCACAATAGTATAGTACATTACAGCATCTTCTACAGTCTTTATGCCTCCTGCAACCTTGAAACCTACCCAACGTCCTGTCTGTGCCTTATATTCCTTGATGGCTTTACACATGATGTATGCCGCTTCGGGAGTAGCGGAAATACTAATTTTACCTGTAGAGGTTTTAATGAAATCAGCGCCTGCATACATGGCCATTACTGCAGCTTTTTTAATGTTTTGTGCTGACTGAAGCGCACCCGTTTCTAAAATAACTTTTAAGGGAACTTCACCACAAACTGCTTTAAGTTCTGAAATTTCATCGGAGCATGTTTCGTAGTCACCACTTAAGAACGTTCCTACGCTCAACACCATGTCAATCTCCGTAGCACCATCCTTTATGGCCAACGCTGTTTCGATAGTTTTGATTTCAAGGAAGGTTTGCGACGAAGGAAAACCGCCACTTACGCAAGCAATTTCCGTACGGTCAACCTCAAGACTCTCGCTTACTATTTTCGCAAAGTTGGGGTATACACAAAAGGTTGCTAATGGAGGCAAATCTTGATGTTCGTCATAGAAGCGATTGACTTTCTCAGTAAATTCTAACACTGAATCTTGCGAATCAGTCACCGTGAGTGTAGTGAGTTCTACACCACTCAACAATTGTTTCTTTACTTCGTCCGTATTATAAAGTCCCTGCTTTTCTTCAAGCAGTTTCATAACTTCGTGATGCACGCGCTCGTCATTAAGTTCAGCACAATTGTATGCATTGAACATTTCTATATAATTGGCCATAGGAATATTTTTTTAAAAAAGTTACTTATGCATACGTCATAACCTCACGCTCACCCTTTAATACGGCAAAAGCGTTGTCGGCCATGGCTTGCATTTCGTCTTCACCAGGATATACGTGAACGGGAGCAAGGAAGTCTACGCGCTCTGCAATTTTGCTGGTGATATATTCGGAATACGCTAATCCACCCGTGAGCAAAATGGCATCAACCTTACCAAACATAACGGCACTTTGTGCGGCAATACTCTTTGCTACTTGATAACAAAGGGCATCAATCACCAATTTAGCATTACGATCGCCCGCTTCTATGCGCTCCATAACCTTACGCACATCGCTCGTTCCAAGATGTGCAGCCACACCTGCCTTACCCACAATGCGCTTCATTATTTCGTTCTTTGTATAAACACCACTATAGCAAAGCGTAATAAGGTCGGAAGTAGGGAGTGTACCAGCACGTTCGGGAGAGAAAGGTCCTTCGCCATCAAGTGCATTATTCACGTCAATAGCACGCCCTTTCTGGTGAGCCGCTACCGAAATACCTCCTCCAAGATGGGCAACGATAAGGTTGAAGTCTTCATATTTTTTGCCCTGTTCCTTAGAAAAACGGAAGGCAATAGCACGCTGATTTAAGGCATGCCAAATAGAGCGACGCGGCATGAGAGTTGAACCAGTAATTCTGGCTACATCGTCCATTTCATCCACCGTAACAGGATCGGCAGTAAGTGCACGACAATCGGGAAGCATATGAGCCAACTCATAAGCTATCAAGCATCCCAAATTGCAGGCATGCTTACGCTGCGCATTGAGCATGTCGAGACGCAATTGGGCATTTACTTCATAAACACCTCCACGTGTGGGTTTGCCTAAACCACCACGCCCAATTATAGCATCAAATTCAAAAGGAACGGCATGGTTGGAGAGAAAATTTAAAATATGTTTCTTGCGGTAATCGTATTGATCGGTTACACGAACGAAGTGTGAAAGTTCTTCTTCAGGATGGTTGATACTCTCTACGAACACCTTTTGCTCATCTTCATAAACGGCAATTTTCGTAGTGGTAGAACCGGGATTTATAGCAAGTATTCTCATTAGATATTTTTTTAGTTAACGAACAAATGGTCAATAATAAACAGTCAACATCATTAAGTACGTTGTCTGTTATTCATTATCTTTATTTATGCCAAAGCAACAGCTATACTATAATACTTCGTCATGACGCTATCGCCTCTTGAAGAAAGCACCACGGGACAATCTGTGCCCTGCAAAACTCCGGCTATTTCGGCATTCGCAAAGAAGGGCATGGTCTTATAAAAAGCATTTGCTCCAACAATATCGGGGAAGAGCAGTGCATCAGCCTCACCCTCCAAACAACTCTTGATGCCCTTAATTTCCAATGCTTCCTTGTCGAGTGCACAACGAAGGTCGAGCGGACCATCAAGGAGTAAATTACCCCACTCTCCCTGCTCAGCACGTGCAATAAGAGGAGCGTAAGTCATGGAATGCGGGAATTTTTCGCTCGCATTTTCTGTACAGTGAAGCATTGCAATACGAGGTGTTTCTATTTGCAAGCGACGACACATTTCAGTTATATAACCTATTTGAGCAGCACGTTGTTCTTCTGTAGGATAAGGCAAAACGGCTGCATCACTGATTAATAAGAAACGTTCTAACTTAGGCACTTCCATCACTGCAATGTGAGACATTACACGTCCCTTAGGCAGAATACCTTCTTCTTTATTAAGAATAGCACGAAGCAAAACATCAGTATTTACTAACGCTTTCATCATTGCGTTAGCACGTCCCTCACGCACCGCCTTCACAGACAAGCGCGCTGCTTCCATAGCGTCGGCAGCATATTCAAATTCAATACTATCAGCATACTGTTCCCAATCAGCAGGAAGGGGCATCTTTGACTTATCACCTACCAATAAAAGTTTTACCCATCCTTCACGAAGCGCCATAAAGACTGCCTCCATAGAATGTTCGTCATGGGGATAAACAACCACCAAACGCTTGGGATTACGCGCCTCTGAAAGATGCGCTATGAGTGCAGAAAATGATTTTATCATCGTTGTATGTTTTTTTGTCCGCACAAAGGTACTACTTAAAAAGGAGAAAGGAGAGGGGATAAATATTTTTTTAGAGTTCAGAGAACGGAGTACAGAGTACAACTACCATGCGGATTGTCATTAAAGAGTACAACTGCGAACTCACAACCTTCCTTAATATCTAAACGTACTTCCTCCTAAGAATTCTCGCAACAAGGATGTGGGGGGAAGCGCTTGAATAGAAATAGGATTGAGGTAAGAAAGGAACTTGCGCAAGCGGATAGCCTCAGTATATTCAGGTGCACTTTCAGGAACTTCTTCAAGCAAAGGAAGTGCTTGTTCACGCAGAACCCCAAATTCAAAGAGCATAGCTGTGTTGATCATCACGTCTGCTTCTTCCTGGAAGGGGAATATCCACTTTTCTTCGCCAGCACGAACAGAAGGCCAACGTGAGATGGTGTCGCGCGCTGAACAACCGCGATATTTATGGTCGCGCACAATGCGGCGCAATAAACGGTTGTCTGTTGTCGGAATATAATTATGGTTATCCAGCAAAATAGTTGTCAATGCCGATGCATAGATTTTAAACTTGTTTTCGGCAGGAATATTTTCGGTTAATGCTGGGTTCAGCGCATGAATACCTTCAAGGATGAAGATAGTTTCGGGGGTCGGATTAATGACATTCCCACTCATTTCGCTCTTACCAGTTTGGAAATTATAGCGTGGCAATTCTACGGATTCACCCTTGATAAGTGCATTCATCTGCTCTGTAAAGAGCGGGATGTTCATGGCATAAACACTCTCATAGTCGTAGTTGCCATTTTCATCAAGTGGTGTTTTTTCGCGGTCAACAAAGTAATCGTCGAGTGAAATGGGCACTGGACGCTTTCCGCATGCCATGAGTTGTACACTTAGGCGCTTTGAAGTCGTAGTCTTACCACTTGACGAAGGTCCAGCAATAAGAATTACCTTCCACTTTGGATTTTCAGCAATCTGGTCAGCCAAACGACTGATCATCTTTTCCTGAAGCGCTTCACTCACATTGATAAGATCGTTTGCATATCCTGCCGCACACGCAGCATTGAGTTCTCCGATAGTAGTTACTCCGAGAATTTTCTGCCAACTATGCTGCTGGCGGAATACATCAAACATCTTGGGTTGTTCGCGCATAGGACGTAACTGAGACGGATTTTTAGAATCAGGCACACGAATCAAAATACCGTCGCCATAAGGGATAAGGTCGAAAAGATAAATCTGAGATGTACGCACCAAGAGCGAACCATAGAAATAATTCGCCACATCTCCTAATGTATAATAATGTGTGTAGAGTCTTCCACAACTTTCCAGCAACTTTGCTTTATTCTCCAACCCCGCATCACGGAAAAGTTTCACCGCCTCATCCGTATGCACCGTCAAGCGATGGAAAGGAAGGTCATCGTTAATAATTTCTTGCATGCGCACTTTCAGTTGTGCCACCTGTTCTGGCGTAATACCTCCAGCCAAGTCTATATGGCAATAATAACCATTGCTCACTGGATTTTCAATGCGCAACATGGCATCAGGGAAAAGGTCATGTGCTGCCTTGTAAAGCACAAAGAAGACGGAACGCGTATAAGTGCGATGACCTGAAGGAGAAGTAATATCTAAGTATTCAATATCCTTATCATTGAAGAGCACAAAATGCAACCCTTCAACTTTATTATTCACCTTCGCACTGGTAGGTCCGAACGGCATTTTGAGTTCAAGGAGTTCATACACTTCTTCCAAATTAAAACCCATGGGCACTTTATGCACACGCCCAGTATTAGCACAACGAATATTAATAGTTTTTGCCATAGTTGTAAGGGATTAAGGTGAGATTATTTAGTTAATATAATATTCTGTAGTTGTAACACCATTTAATAAAAGCATTCTGATTGTCACGTGTCCACAAAGGTAAACCTAATTTTCCTACCCACACAAATTTTAAAGTTAAAAAGAAAGAAGGAACCTATTAACAGCATTTCATCATTTAAGTATCACCTCTTTTTTTTGAGTTTTCCACAATCACCACCTTTCTTATATATTTTCTATTCATTTCTTTTGTTTCTTCATAAGAAAAAGAAGAATAGATAATGTTGGTTGTTATAGGACGTGGAAAGTGTGGATAAATGAGAAGCGCCAGTTTTAAGTGGTTATTTTTAAGTAGATTTTAATAATCTTAATGGTGTTGAAAAGTGTGGATAATTTAGTGGGAAACGCATCGTTTGGGGTGTTGAAAGGTGGATAACGTTTATTGTGGAAGTATGATGTCTAAGTTGTAGTTATCAACAAACTTCTCCACTGAGTTTTCCACGAGTTTTCCACCGTTTTATCCACATGCTTTTTAAGTATTATAAATGAATTGGTGTACGCTAGAAATAGAAGACGTATGAAACTATATTTGAGTATCTCCTTTTGCCCCCTGCTATGATAATTATTGGAATACAAATGGCATATACAGATTGATAGTGACTTTAGTATAAATGAAAGATGGCAACGTTAAGAGGTTAGGGTATAACTCCTATTTAGATGATTAATTAATATAGCTCGTAAACCTAACCTTTAATGAAATTACGTTATGCTACACAATGTATATCAGATATAAATTTTAACTTTGCAAACATGAAACAGCAAGAAATATTTAGCAGATCAGAGCGCCTTTTAGGAACTAAAGGTATGGAGCGTCTTCGCTCACTTCGCGCCATAGTTTTTGGAGTGGGCGGTGTTGGTAGTTGGGTGGCCGAGGCATTGGTGCGAACGGGAGTTATTCACCTTACTATAGTTGACTCTGATTGTGTAGCAGTTTCTAATATCAATCGCCAACTTCCAGCGACAACGCTCACGGTAGGTGAACCCAAGGTTGAAGCATTAAAACGCCATTTGCTTGAGGTTAATCCTGAAGCACAAATTACGGCACTGAATATGATTTATAGTGCGGAACATGCATCAACGTTTGAACTTGAAACTTATGATTACATTGTGGATTGCATAGATAGTTTGGAGCATAAAACGTCGCTTATTCTTCATGCCACTTCTCTCCCCGCAAAGTTTTATGCTTCGATGGGCGCCGCTTTAAAGATGGACCCTACGCGCATACAAGTTGCAGAATTTTGGAAGGTGAAGGGATGTCCGTTGGCTGCTGCCCTGCGCCGAAGAATAAAGAAGAAGGGTACGTTCCCAAAGAAGAAGTTTAAATGTGTGTTTAGCGAAGAATTATTGGAAAATCGTGCTGAAACGGAAACATCTTCGGGAGGAACCTGGGACGCTCAGAAAGCACAAATTAACGGTTCACTTATGCATATCACCGCTATTTATGGTTTAACCCTGGCGGGATTAATTATTCAAGATATTTACGGAGAGGGTTAAATAAATTTTCTACACTTTTCTCCTTATAATTTCTTATAACCTTACAATCTCATAACCTTACAACCTTATCTTTTAACCTTCCCTTAATTATCTTTATTTATGAAAATACGTACCCTTTTGTTATTTCGTTTTTTTCTGACATCTGTTCTTATAGGCATGGTGGCAAAAGTTATATTTCTGCTTTATAATGGATGGGGAAGGGAACTGAGTGTAGGTGATTGTTTTGCCATTTTATGGAATGGTCTTCCTCTTGACCTTTCTTTTAGCGGTTATGTATCTGCCGTTATGTGGTTTATTCTGTTGGCAGGATATTGGATTAGTATTCACCGTAATGTTTTTTATGCCTATTTTGCTGTTGCCTCACTATTACAAGGCATTATATATATTGTAGACACCAGTCTTTTTGCGTTTTGGAATTTTAAGATAGACGCTACGATATTTAACTATCTTGATTCGCCAGTTGAGGTAATGGCTTCGGTGAGCACACTATATGTTGTGGTAGGTATTTCTTGTATTCTGGCATCAATAATAGGAATTTTTCTTCTTTACAAGCGTACCTTATCAAAAGAATCAGCAAAGCGCTTGGCACAATTACGTTTGAATCCAACAAAACGTGTCATTGGCACATTTGTACACATTTTTTGGGGCGGTTTGCTTTTCTTGGCCATCCGTGGTGGTTTAGGAGTTTCAACAGCCAATCCTGGAATGGTTTATTTCTCTGACAATGCCTTTCTCAACTCTGCGGCGGTAAATCCTGTATTCAACCTTTTCTATTCACTTTCTAAAGTAAAGGATTTTAGCGAACGCGCCAATTATTTTAGTGCTGATGAATTGAAGGATAAGTATGCGGCACTCGGAGTGAGTACAGAAAGTAAAAATACCAAATCGCTTTTGACTACGAATTATCCGAACATTGTTTTAGTTATTTTAGAGGGTTGTGGCACTACATTTTATAACACACCAGGAGTAATGCCTAATTTGAAAGCATTGGCGGCAGAGGGTGTAGAGTTTACGAATTGTTATGCCAATTCCTTCCGTACGGATCGTGGTGTGGTGTGTACATTGAGCGGTTTTCCGTCATATCCTGACGTAAGCGTGATGAAGTTGACGGATAGTAAGATTGCAGGACTTCCCTCCATCGCACGTTCACTGAGTCGTGAGGGATATGACACGGAATTTATTTATGGTGGCGACATCAATTTTACGAACACAAATGGTTATTTGCTTTCTACGGGTTATCGTCGCACATTTAGCGAGTCGGATTTTCCAAGTGAGCAACGCAATGATTCAAAATGGGGTGTGCATGATGAATTTGCTTTTGCAAAAACATTGCAACATATAGCCGAAAAGGATAGCGTGAATCCTTGGATGCTCACTTTGCTGACTTTGTCGAGTCATGAACCTTGGGAAGTGCCTTATACGCGTATTTTAGACAATCCCATTACCAATGCCTTTGCTTATTTAGATCATTGTATTGGAGATTTTATTGAGAAGTTTAAAAAGTTGGAGGCATGGAAAAATTCGCTGGTAATTTTCATTCCTGATCATGGCAATAGTCACGGACTTGCAGAAGACATTATGCAAGTGGAGAAAAACCACATACCGCTCATTATGGTGGGTGGTGCACTGAAGGGTGCCGATGTTATAGACGTGGTTTGTAATCAAAGTGACTTAGCTGCTACGCTATTGGGTCAGTTGGGAATTAATCACGAAGATTTTAGCATGAGTCGCGATGTGTTAAGCGAAACCTACACCCTACCCTTCGCTATGAACTCTTGGAGTCAAGGTATAGTAATGAGTGATGCCTTGGGTTCTACGGTCTATGACTTAAATACCGATAAAGTAAGCACCACGCTCAATGCTCCTCCTGCAAGTCATGCAGAAAACATTAGGGCATACTTGCAACAGTCTTATACTCTACTTTCTAATTAGAATTCTCCACTATTTTACATTTCTCCTTTCTCCTTTCATCTTATGGTTCCTGTACTTATTCTTTTCTTCAATAATCCTGAAAAACTCAGTCGTGTGTTTGAGCAGGTACGAAAGGCGCGCCCCACGCATTTATTCCTTTACCAAGATGGTCCACGCAATGAGCGTGACGAGGCAGGAATTGTTGCGTGCCGCAAGGTTGTGGAGCATATTGATTGGGAGTGTGAGGTGCATCGCAATTATCAGGAGCAGAATGCAGGATGTGATCCTTCTAATTTTAGAGCACAGAAGTGGGCATTCTCACATGTAGAAAAGTGTGTGGTGCTTGAAGACGATAGTATCCCAAGCGTGAGTTTCTTCCGATTTTGCAAGGAGATGCTTGATCGTTATGAACATGACGAACGCATCTCGATGATTGCCGGATTGAATTATGATGAAGAGACTCCAGACATGCCGTACGATTATCTCTTTACTTCAGCTTTCAGTATTTGGGGTTGGGCATCGTGGCGCAGAGTTGTGGATCAATGGGATGAACATTATACCTTCCTTGATGATGCGTATAATATGCAATTGCTTCGTAATTTTATTCGTGAGCGCAAACAACAAGCCGACTTTGAACGCTTCTGCCACTATCACCGATCTACGGGAAAAGCATATTACGAAACTATTTTCCATGCCGCCATGTTTTTCCAATCAGGATTGGCCATTGTACCCCGTGTAAATATGATTCAAAATCTTGGTGCCACGGGAGAAACTACTCACTTCGAAGGAGGCAGCAATGAATTACTCCCACGTGCCTACCGACGCATAATGAACATGCGCCATCACGAATTGGAATTTCCCTTGCGCCATCCGCGCTATGTTATTGAGGATGTTACGTACAAAAACCGCGTTTTTAAAGTGCAGGCTTGGGGACATCCCTGGATAAAGGTGTGTCGCTCGCTTGAAGAATTATATTTGAATTTGCGTCATGGCAATTTCAAGCGCATCACTTCGGCGCTTTCTAATCGTATTCGTATTTGGATGGGAAAACAGCAATGGGACTAACCTTGGAAATGTAAAAAGGAGAAAGAATCATGCGGATCTTATAGCATGAACCTTTCTCCTTTCTTATTTAGTTCAGAATTTCCATCGCGCCCCTACTCCCAGCGTCAGAATATCCTTAAAATGAATATGCCTATTGGGAATGGCGGAGATGATTCCGAGTTCATTAGATGAAAATTCGTAATACATTTCTACGCCTTCGCCCCAGCGTTTCCACTCTTTTGGAAATTCATAAGTTAATAGGTAACCCGTAGTGAAGGAAAAACGCACTCGTGTGGAGAAACGATAGTATGAACCACCATAATGTGAGCGCGGTTCGTCTGTCCAAAAGTCTCCATCGAAAAGTACGATGTTAGCGCGTACACCTACAGTTAATGGGGTTAATTTGAGTTGTCCCTTCTTGAGCAGTGGTATTGGGATATTGATGTTCCACGGCGAATAATATTGACGGAGCGTTAACGTATTCAAACTCTGTGTGCGGTGGTAATGAGGAACGTATCCCAACAGCACTTCCGTAAGCCATTTATCCTTACCATATTCCCACCCCACGCCGGCTGAAAACATTCCGATGTTGCCCGCATATTGCACAACCGCCACATTAGGAGTTAGGCGCTCACTAAGCGACTTTTTTTGCGCCATCGTGCGACCTGGATGTATAAGCATAAAACCTATGAGCACGAATATGAAGGGGGGTATTGCTTTAAACGAAAATTTCTTCATACGTATAGGTGCCGTCTGCTTTAAGGTGAAACAATAGGTAAGAAAGTTTTTCGGCACATGCCACTTGATAATAAGGCACGTGATTTTCGAAGGGATGGTGGATTGCCATGCTATGAATATGTCCACATAATCCAAATTGCAAGTTCGGATATTGTTCTACCATCATGCGGTAATCCTCACTTTCATCCTTCGGAAATTGGTCGCTACCTATGGGTGCGTGCATCACAACAACCGTGCGCTCTACTTTTGGTGAGAGTTGCCCCAAGTCGCGATGCATAAATCTTACACCAAAAAATTCATCATCGTCAGAAAATTCCAATCCATTAGTATTGATAACCACAAAGTGCGTGTTGCCTGCGGTGAAACTATATTCTAATTGGCCATACAAATCGCGAAACATGCTCTTTCCTGTCCCCAAACAGTCGTGATTACCAATGGCCACTACGTAGGGAATACGAAATTCTTCTAATTCATCGCGCATCCAAATAAATTCATCGGTCAGTGAGAAATCTGTCAAGTCGCCACAATGAATGGCAAAGTCAACAGAGTCAATGTCGTTAATATGATTTACAATTCTGTGTGTCTCGTCATACCAACGTTGCGTGTCACTGATTACGGCAAAACAAATATCCTTGCGCCCCTCTGTCAACTGCTTAATGCGCTTGATGTTGGTGGCATTAATATTACGTTTACCCTCAAAGCGTGTGTCATAAGGATGGTAATCCATCATGTCACACGAGGCAAAAATAAAACACCCGATGAGGGTGAATACATATCTCAATAACTTCATAAAGTAAAGCATCTCCACAAAATTTTCCACAAAATTACGAAAATCTAAAACCCTTAACCCCTCCGTATTTAGGAAAATATTCCGACCTTTGCACCACATCTGAGCAAGGATGCATCGTTTCCGTAAAAAGGAACATGTCACTAAATTTTACATGACAAACTCACTTTGCATCTGAACTCTCATAATCATCTTATCCCTCATAATCTCTTTCATTATCTATGGAACTTAAAATAAATTCGCTTGAAGAAATCGGTGCTGTAGCCGAAGAATTTGTACGTCTTGCCATGCAAGAGGATACTGTTTTTGCATTCAACGGACAGATGGGTGCGGGTAAAACTACCTTTATAAAGGCACTTTGTGAAGCACTCGGTGTTAGCGAAACCGTGACTTCGCCTACGTTTGCAATTGTCAACGAATACCGTTCAGACGAAACAGGAGAACTCATTTATCACTTTGACTTCTATCGCATCAAGAAACTTGAAGAAGCTTACGACATGGGGTGTGAAGATTATTTCTATTCAGGTGCGGTGTGTCTCATTGAGTGGCCGGAATTGGTGGAAGACCTTCTCCCAGGCAACACTGTTTGGGTAGACATCAAGGTAAATGATGATGAAACTCGAACAATTAGTTGGTAATCACTACCCTCTTGAAATCTAGTTCAAAAAAATAATCCGACGGCAGAGTGAACTCACTCAACCTGCCGTCGGATTTTATGTTTCTGCAGCGCCCAACTATCAGAAAAACGCCTGTTTCCCTATGGATCTAGCAGTTTTCATCCCGTGCAAACGCCTGTTGTACCCTTACAACAGCAGTTTTCATCTCGTGCAAACGCCTGTTGTAGTCCTACAACAGTACTTTTCATCTCATGCAAACGCCTGTTGTAGCCCTACAACAGTATTTTCATCTCATGCAAACGCCTATTGTAACACTACAACAGCGGTTTTCATCTCATGCAAACAATCGTCTCTCCATGGTGTCAGTCGTTTCATCTGTGACTAAAAAATAATCGGAAACATCATCATGATGCTCCCGATTAAAAGTAGAAAAACATAACAATTATCACACACACACTTTTACGTTCCGACATGGAGAAAAGTAATGATGGTGCAAAGTTACGCCCTTTCTTTATGTACGTCAATCCCTAAAAGTTGTGATTTTTTATTCCCCTCTTTTGTGGGAATACCTATATTTAATGATTACAACACTATAGCAGTTGCTCAGAGAACTTTAACAGACCGCCTCCGCAACTAAAGTTCCTCGTCTCCCTAACTTATGGGGACAATTTAGTTAGTTTATCTCGTTTAATTATCCAATTGGATAAATCAAATGAAAGTAAGTATATAAATTCCTCCCCAAAGTTAGGGGAGGTGCCCAAAGGGCGGAGGGGTTTGTGGTAAAGGGTAATCTGCTATCTTATTGTCTTAATGATTGTAACACTTTGTGGATTTACCACATTCATCAGCATCAACCGCAATAATTTCCCATTTTGAGGGCGCTGAAGCATTCCAAGTCACGAGGGTATTTGTTTGAGAAAGGTGGAAGCAGGGATAATTGACATTCGTTGTATTTTGCTCGCTGAAAATAGTCTTCCCTTCGCGGTCGCTAGTGAGCATGAATGTTCCCGCTTCTGCACTATTTTTAGTGGGGAAAATATTCGTGCTTGTTCCTGCTGGTTTACCCATCCACACTTGGTGCTTTTCGTTATAGAGGCGCCAATATCCTTCCTCGGTTTTTTGAAGTGTCCAAATCTGTGATTCGTCGTCTAATGTTAAGGCTGCTGCGCTCAATGTTGTAGGTGACGCCTGCAAATATTGATTGTTATTATATGCTTTGTTTCCTTCCAAATAACCCAGGTTGCGTAAACGGTATTTATTGCCGTCGATGGCGCAGATTACGGTGTTTGAAATACTCTTGTTGAGTTTGGCAATAGCATTTACTGTAGCGCTTTTTTGAACCTTCTTAGCAACTTTTTCAACATCCTTACGCATGTTAAGGTTGGGGATGCCGACTATTGACTTACATGCTTCGCTCGCAAATGCGCTTGTTACCTTTTGACCAACAACCTTTTCGGAAATATAGGTCTTGGGCAAATTTGGATCGTCGCAATAGGTATAGCGATTATCAGTAATCTGCTCAATAGTGTAGTTTTTATACACAATCGTGTAATCGCGTGCAAAGGTTGACTCTTCGTAAAGGAAACCAATGGTATTATTCTTTTGGAGTGTCATCGTAGTGTAAGCTGAACCCATAGTGCTTGACTGGTGAGCGCCATCCCAATTTGTAGCAAAGAGAGCGGGCGAAGCAAAGTCTGTAGCATAGTCGGTAAGTTCCTTGTAGAAAATACCTACATTCTTACGTCCGCCAGGACCAAAGGGAACAGATTGCAGTGCCAAGTAAGTCTTCACACCATCCGCCTTGCGCTGAACGGGGACAATTAATATTTCGCCATTTGTAGAGTTGCCCACTGCCGCTACACCATTGTTTTCAGCATTTGAGAGGGCTACAGTTGCCCATGAACCTTCACCTTTCTTAATATTGGTGTAAGAATAAATGTTGAAGTAGCGACCTGTGCAACGACTGGAGAGCAATACGCTGCCGTCAGGGAGTTCTTCCACCTTAGGTTCGTCACCCCCAGGAGCGGGACGGTCATAGATGGTGCCAAGCACTTTCCAGGAACCTCCGAAATCGTCAGAATAAATCACGCGGTTACCACCATCGCGTGTCCACATCGAACAATAGAGGCGATAATACTTTCCTACCTTGATGCGACTGCTTTGACAAATTTTTCCCGAACCGATAAACATGGAAGAAACTGTGGGTTTGTCGCCATCAAGGAAGAGCGAATATATATGGTCTGTCATTTCTACAATTTCACCCTTTTCCCATTCGCCCGTCTTCTTGTTATAGGTCAAATAAACACGTGCTACACGGTTGACAGAGTCTGCTTCCGTCTGTCCAATCTTTGAAGGATTCCAGCGTCCGTGCCAACAAACGGTGCGTCCGCAAACCATCATGACAAGCAACTTATTCTCTTCGCGGTCGGCAACGATAGCGGCATCGCCATAACCCGTAGTCATGTGGTTGGAAGTGCCACCCTTACCGTCGGCAATAAAGAATTCTTCACCCCAAGTTGTGCCATTATCCTTCGAAATGCGACACTTTATATCTACTTCGCCATAACCAATGTCATTGCCACAGGGACGGTAATCCGAAATAGCGAATACGTCGCCATTAGGAGCGGCAGCGATGGCTGGGATTCGGTAAGGACGTGCCGATTCAGGGTTTGTAATGTAAAGGTTTTGCTGGGGTTCTTGCTCCACCTTATTTTCTGCTTTTACAAAAGTCTGTTGCATGAACAAACCTGTGAATAAAAGCAGCGCAAGAGTTTTCTTGTTCATAAAGAATTATAGGTTAAGGATTTTGTAAATATTATTCGTAATAACGTAAGCGTTACAAAGTTACGCAATACGTTTTGAATAAAACTTACTGTGACTTTATAATTTGTTTTTTTCATGGGATGAATTTAAGTTGTGATTTCGTACCAATGGTGTGACTATTAGGAGAAAAATAAAATGTTGCATCATAGAAATACGGAGCAACTTTCCATTCTTCTCTCGCCTTTCATTAACTTTGCCACCAAAATATGGACATTCACGAACTCCGCAAGGAAAACATATCCCGCCTTGCCCTGCGCCTGTCTGGGCATCCTGATGCTGCCTTTCTGCTTCGCCAAGTAGAGGGGTGGCAACGTCTTTCTGTAAAAGTACCCTCGTGGGCTGCTATTGAAGATTTGCATTACCCCCATCGTTTGGCATTAGAACAGTGTTCGGGCGAGGCTGCCGCGCGTTACAAGGCGGAACTCGTCAGTCGCTTATTCCCCGATGGTGGTGAGACTATGGCAGACTTGACGGGAGGACTTGGCGTGGATTTCTCCTTTGTGGTACCCTGCTTTAAACATGCTGCTTATGTGGAACGGCAAGAAGAATTGTGCACATTAGCGACGCATAATTTTCCTTTATTAGGACTAAAACATGCTTCGGTACACCATGCCGACGGTGTGGACTTTTTGTGCCACATGCAGGTGGTTGATTTGCTCTTTCTTGACCCTGCACGTCGTGATGCAGCAGGTAGGAAGACGGTGCTCTTGGAGGATTGCGAACCTAACGTCATTGAATTGCTGCCTTTGCTTTTGGCGAAGTCTAAAGTGTGTGTGTTGAAACTTTCAACGATGCTTGACTTGCACCAAGCGTTGCAGTCGCTCCGTTGTGTGGCAGAGGTGCACGTCTTTGCGGAACGCGGAGAATGTAAAGACTTGCTTTTGGTGTTGCGTCAGGATGGCAATAATTCGGATGTTTCTCCCGTTATACATTGTGCGGATGATGCCCATCGCTTTACCTTTACGGCGGATGAGGAATTGACTGCCGTGCCTACTTATACGTCAACCCTTGGCACCTATCTCTATGAACCTTCGGCGGCGGTATTAAAGGCGGGAGCATTTAAGAGTCTTGCGCAGCGTTTTGATGTAAAGAAACTCCATCCGAACAGTCATCTTTACACCTCCGACACGCTTCATGCCGACTTTCCCGGACGTGCGTTCAGTGTGGAGCGCACTTGCGGATTCGGAAAGCGCGAACTCAAAGCCTTCTGTGCCGACACGGCGCAAGCCAATCTCACCGTGCGCAATTTCCCCGCCTCTGTGGCCGACCTGCGCAAACGTCTCAAACTCCGCGAAGGCGGAAATGCTTATTGGTTTGCTACAACGCTTGCGGATGACTCTCACTGCCTCGTTGCTTGTCGGAAGGTTAATGCCCCTCTTTCCTATTAATCGTTTATTATTTTCAACATGAAATTCCTAACCCTTCTCTTCTCCCTCCTACCCTGTCTACTTTTTGCGCAGACTTATCCTTCAGTCTCCCCCACGATGCACATCATTAACGAAGATGGCATTGAGGAGGAAGTAACAGAATACGACGGTGATGCGCCTTTGAAGGCCTTTTTCCGCGCCAACGCTAAGGATGTCGGCGATTACCAACCTGTGTTTGAATGGACTTTAACCAAGGCGGGCGAAACCGAACCCATGGTGAAGCGCTATGCCGAAGAAATCGATTATGAGTTCTTGCAGACGGGCACTTTCTTTATTGAACTCCACACCACCTTTATCCAAGGCACGGACACCTTAGACTTTGTGATGGACACACCTTTCTCCGTCACGATTACGGAATCTAAATTGGAGGTTCCCAATGCTTTTTCACCTAATGGAGACGGAATGAACGATGTCTTGAAGGTGAAGGAAGGTTATCGCAGTATCGTTTCTTTCAAAGCGGCAGTCTTCACTCGATGGGGTAAGAAGGTGTATGAATGGAGCGACCTCGATGGCGGTTGGGACGGACGCATGGGCGGCAGTTATGCACCCGATGGCGCTTATTTCCTAAAGATTGATGCTCAAGGCGCTGACGGACGTAAATACGAGATTCGCAAAACCATCACCCTACTGAAAGGGTATAAGGAAGATACAAGTAGTCAGTCATGAATTACATCACTAAGTGGTCTTTACTCTTAGCGTTATCAGAACACTTGCGAGAACCGCAAACCCCGTAATACAAATATCCCCGAGGATGGCTCAGCATCTTCGGGGATATTTGTAAACATTTGTTTCTGTCCTTATTTCATCTCTTCGTGTTAGGAAAATGTGTTCAGAAGAAACAGAAATGGGTTAGCAGTTCTCTTGACTCTTTATTTCAGAACCTCACATATTTCCTTGTAAATAGCATCGCGGGCACCAGCATTGTTGCGGATGTAACTGGCAGCGGCTGATCCTGAACTGCGTAAGAGTTCGTCGTAAGTGAGCAACTTTGTCAGTACATCAGTGAAGTCTGCTTCGTTGTGAATTTCATACGAACCCTTGCAAGCGATAAGATCTTGCGCTTCCTTAAACTTCTTGTTATTCGGACCGAAAAGTACGGGACAACCATACACCGCAGCTTCGGGAACATTGTGAATTCCCACTCCGAAACCGCCACCAACGTAAGCCACCGTGGCATATCTGTAAATGCTGGAGAGCAGACCGTAGCAGTCGATAATCAAGCAATCTGCCTGTGCAGCCTGTTCGGGAGTTGCCTTTGAATAACGCAAGGCAGGACGCGCTAATTTGCGTTCGATTTCCGAGAGATGTGCTTCGTTGACCACGTGTGGCGCAATGACCAGTTTGAGATCCTTATGTTTGTTGAAGTAAGGGATGAAGAGGTCTTCATCGGGTGCCCAAGAAGAACCAGCAATGAGCACCTTCTTGCCCTTCGCAAACGCCTCAACGATGGGTAATTCTTTCGCTTGATTCATAATGTCGAGCACACGGTCAAAACGTGTGTCGCCCGTCTTTGTAGCGGCAGAGATTCCGAGACTACGGAGCAAATCAATGGAGGCATCATTCTGCACAAAGAAATGCGTAATCTTACGCAAGCACTTGGCATAACCCTTGCCATACCAACGGAAGAATATTTGGTTGGGGCGGAAAATACTCGACACACTGTAAACTGGGATACCCTTACGATGTAGTGCGCCGATGTAGTTGCGCCAGAACTCATACTTGATGAAGAAGGCCATTTTTACATTTGCCAAACGTACGAAGCGGCGCGCATTCAGCGGTGTATCGAAAGGAAGATAGCAAATAACATCGGCTCCTTCATAATTCTTGCGTACTTCATAACCCGAGGGTGAGAAGAAGGTGAGCAGAATCTTGATGTGAGGATGTGATGCGCGGATGCGCTCGATGAGTGGGCGTCCTTGCTCAAATTCGCCAAGCGAGGCAGCATGTACCCACACGTAATGAGCATCGGGGTCAATCTCGCTACGCAACTTGCCGAAGGTTTCGTGCTGACCCTTAATCATGAGTCGCACCTTCTTGCTAAAGAGCGCTGCAATGTGTGCTCCAAGCGAGTAGAAGAGTATAATAAGCGTGTACATTATTGCAGGTACAGTCTTGAAATTTTGAGGTTTGAGGTTCTGAAGTTCAGAGGTGGAATATATTTGAGTTTTTAAGGTGTTTCAAGGAGATGGACACCTTAAAAACTCATAACCTTAGAACTTAATTTTTAGGGCAACTGTTCCAACGCAAAGTCGAAGCGGCGGAGCGTTTCTTCCTTGCCGAGGAATTCAGAGAGTTCGTGCATATCAGGACCCTTACCTTCGCCTACAAGCACTACGCGCCATGCGTTCCAGGGTTTTGCTCCTGAAGTTTCTACCCATTTATCTACAGCTTGACGCATAGGTTCGATGGTGAAGTCTTCAAGGTCGGCAAGGATAGCGCGGAGTTGCTGCATTTCTGCCTTAGCGCCTTCCTTCCAGTTCTTGCGTACGAACTTATCTTCGAGGTCAAACTTTGTGGGAGCTATAAAGAAGAAGTCGCAGAGGGGCCAGAGTTCCTTGATGAAATTAATCTTCTTCATTTTCATCATGCCAACCACTTGTGCCACGCGTTCGACGGGTTGCTCAATGCCATTTTCACGGAGAATAGTGTCGAGTGTGGGTGCAAGTGTGAGGTCATCCGTCTTCTGCATGTATTCGCGGTTGAACCATTGTCCTTTGACATAGTCGAACTTCGCACCGCTCTTTGAGCACTTGGCAAGGTCGAAGAGGCGCACCATATCGTCGAGCGAAAGGATTTCTTGGTCGTCGCCAGGATTCCAACCGAGGAGGGCGAGGAAGTTAATAACCGCTTCGGGCAAGTAACCACTTTCGCGGTAACCCGAACTTACTTCACCCGTAGCAGCATGCCACTCCAAGGGGAACACGGGGAAACCGAGGCGGTCGCCATCACGCTTTGAGAGTTTTCCCTTACCGTCGGGTTTGAGCAACAAAGGAAGGTGGGCAAACTCGGGCATCGTATCTTCCCATCCGAATGCCTTGTAGAGCAACACGTGAAGCGGAGCCGAGGGGAGCCATTCTTCACCACGGATGACGTGAGAGATAAGCATCAAGTGGTCGTCAACAATGTTGGCAAGGTGGTAGGTGGGGAGTTGGTCGGCGCTTTTGTAAAGTACCTTATCATCGAGGATAGAAGAGTTGATAACAACGCGACCGCGAATCAGGTCGTTTACCACCACATCTTCTCCAGGTTCGATTTTAAAGCGCACCACGTATTGTTCGCCAGCAGCAATGAGGTTTTCAACTTCTTCAGCCGAGAGTGTGAGCGAGTTGCGCATGCTGAGGCGTGTCTTTGCGTCATACTGGAAATTTTCAACTTCCTCGCGCTTTGCATTGAGTTCTTCAGGTGTGTCGAAGGCGATGTATGCCTTGCCGTTTGCCAAGAGTTCGTCTACGTACTTCTTGTAAATCTCACGGCGTTCAGACTGGCGATAAGGACCATAGTTACCCCCATAATTTACACCTTCGTCAAACTTCAACCCCAACCATTCAAAGGCTTCAATAATATATTCTTCAGCTCCGGGAACGAAACGGTTGGAATCGGTATCTTCAATACGGAAAACGAATTCACCGCCATGCTGTTTAGCAAAGAGGTAATTATAGAGCGCTGTGCGCACACCACCAATATGGAGAGGACCTGTAGGCGAGGGTGCGAAACGCACACGTACTTTTCTCTGAGTCATAGAAATAACAATTTTTAAGATTTTATGGTGCAAAAGTAGAAAAATTTAAGGAGCAAGCAAATAGTGAGCGCTTAAAATATAGATTTAGAAAATAACAACCGAATGGGTATGGTTTTATTTCACTTTCAAAAGGTTCACCCACATTGGCTGTTGGTGTCATATCAGAGTGAAATAGTGTCTGCATCTCTCGTTTGTATCAAAAAAAATGGGAAAATATTAAATAGTCTCTCGTTTGCTCCGAATAAATCATAAATCTGCTTATCAGTCTCACGTTTGCTCTGAATAAATCTGAAATCAACTCACCAGTTTCTCGTTTGCTCCATTTTTTTTCCGTACGTGAAACCTGCATAGCTCCATTTTATTTCCAAATCCGTCCTTGCAGACTGCGTAGCGCTATATTTTTTCCAAATCTGTTCCTGAAGGTTTGCAGGGCTCCATATTTTTCCAAAATCCGTCCCTGCAGACTGCATAGCTCCATATTTTTTTCAAATCTGTTCCTGCTCATCGTGTTTGCCCCACATTTTTTCAAAATCGCTCAAACGGCATGATGTTTCTCTCTCAAAAAATGAAGTCAGACGCTTTTCACCTCATGTGGTATGCTGAGTAATCCTGTTTAACGGTGCCGCGGAAGTGGTGTTGAAATAGCGTTTTAACGCCGTACATATGGTGTACGAATGCCAATCGAACAGTTCGTTTCAAGGCACCAAGGTATGTGGAAGCAAAGAAAATCAGCCCTGGGAATCTAGGATTGAGGCGAAAAATGTAATTTTGCAGAGAAATATAAATAATAAGTATCACGAAATGAAAGAATTTAAAAGAACACTTGTTACTTCCGCTTTGCCTTATGCCAACGGAGGTATTCATATTGGTCACCTTGCGGGTGTTTATGTGCCTGCCGACATCTACGTGCGCTACCTTCGCTTGAAGGGTGAGGAAGTGCTCTTCATTGGTGGTTCTGACGAACATGGAGTTCCCGTAACTATCCGTGCGAAGAAGGAAGGTATCACCGTGCAAGAAGTTGTTGACCGTTATCACAAATTAATTAAGGATTCATTTGCCGATTTCGGCATCTCCTTCGACGTGTACTCACGCACCACTTCCGACACACACAAGAAGCATGCTTCTGACTTCTTCCGCAAACTCTATGATACAGGTAAGTTTGTTGAACTCGAGTCAGAACAATTCTATGATGAAGAAGCGAAGGAATTCTTGACCGACCGCAATATCAAGGGTGAATGTCCCCGTTGTCATGCTGCCGACGCTTATGGCGACCAGTGTGAAAAATGTGGTTCAACGCTTTCACCCGAAGAGTTAATCAACCCCTACAATGCCGCTACGGGTAATGCCCTTGTGAAGCGCCCCACAAGCCATTGGTACCTCCCGCTCAATGACTATCAGGAGTGGCTTGAAAAGTGGATTCTTGAAGACCACAAAGAATGGCGCCCCAACGTGTATGGTCAATGTAAGAGTTGGTTAGACCTTGGTCTTCGCCCCCGTGCCGTAACCCGCGACTTGAATTGGGGTATTCCCGTTCCCGTTGAGGGCGCTGAGGGTAAGGTGCTCTATGTGTGGTTTGACGCTCCCATCGGTTATATCTCAAACACGAAGGAATTGCTCCCCAACGATTGGGAAAAGTGGTGGAAGCAGGACGACACACGCCTCCTTCACTTCATCGGTAAGGATAACATCGTGTTCCACTGCATTGTATTCCCCACCATGCTCAAGGCCGAGGGTTCTTACATCCTTCCTGAGAATGTGCCTTCTAACGAGTTCTTGAACTTGGAAGATGATAAGATATCTACATCACGCAACTGGGCAGTATGGCTCCATGAATATTTAGTAGACTTCCCTGGTAAGCAAGATGTGCTCCGCTATGTGCTTACGGCAAATGCGCCCGAAACAAAGGACAACAACTTTACTTGGAAAGACTTCCAGGCACGCAACAATAACGAACTCGTAGCCGTTTATGGCAACTTCGTTAACCGCGCACTTCAACTTACAAAGAAGTATTATGACGGTGTAGTTCCTGCATGTGGTGAACTCACAGAAACCGATAAGGCAACGATTGAAGAATTCACCAACGTGAAGGCAGAAGTTGAACGTCTGCTTGACGCCTTCCGCTTCCGCGATGCACAGAAGGAAGCGATGAACTTGGCGCGTATCGGTAACAAATATCTTGCCGATAGCGAACCTTGGAAGGTGGTGAAGACCGATCCCGAACGCGTGAAGACCATCATGCACCTCTCACTCCAATTGGTAGCGAACCTTGCCATTGCGTTTGAACCCTTCCTTCCCTTCAGTTCAGCAAAACTCCGTGGTATGCTCAAGATGGAAAATGCCGATTGGAGTAGACTTGGCAATACTGACTTGCTCGTGGCAGGTCACCAATTGGACGAACCTGCATTGCTCTTCGAAAAGATTGAAGACGATTCTATCGACGCGCAGATGCTTCGCCTGGAAAAAATTAAGGAAGAAAACGAGCGTCTCAAGCAACTTGAGGAAGCAAAGAACTTTAAGGCACAGCCCATTAAACCCAATGTAAGTTTTGAGGATTGGGAAAAGTTGGATATCCGTGTGGGCACGGTGCTCGAATGTGAGCGTGTGCCCAAGGCTGATAAACTATTGAAGTTCCTTATTTCCGATGGTCTTGAAAACCGCACCATCCTTTCGGGTATCGCTCAGCATTATGCACCCGAAGACCTCGTGGGCAAGCAAATCTGCTTCATCTCCAACTTCCCGCCCCGCAAAATCCGCGGCATCGAAAGCCAAGGCATGATTCTCTCTGCCGAAAACTTCGATGGATCGCTCGGCGTGATTACCCTCGACCGCAAAACGAAGGACGGTTGTCCCGTAGTGTAAACGAGCAGAAGGGAATTTAGATGTTTTATAAGTTCTAGTGTATCTACATTTTCTAGGGCATCTAGATATGTAGATTTTCTAGCACCTCTGAGATGTCTAAGTTCCCCCTCTCTCTCCCCTATCCTATTCTCCCCCACCTTATGGCATTATCTCATAAACAAAGAACACAACAAACCACAACGCAACGACAAGAACAATGGTTCAGGTTGGAGCATAAACAACAATTGGCCGCTGGTCGACTTGTTGAGCGTAGTTTGGTGGACTTTGAAGAAGAGGTATTGAAGGAGATGGAAGAAAATCCAGCCCTTGAAGCACGCGAAGAGTGGGAAGAGGATTACGGCAACACGGAAGAAACAGACGACACTCCAGAATTTCGCGAGAGCGACGACATAGGTCGCGATGCCGACTATGATGAGGGGCGTGCAGACTTCCCTAACGATGATGATGGACTAGACATCTCCGACAATCGCATCGGTGAGAACAACTACACAGATTTTTCCCCTTACGATACGCTCATACCCGAAACCGACACTTTCTATGACTCGCTTGAGGCACAACTCATCAACTTTGACCTCACGGAGGAAGAACGCGAGGTGATGTGTTACCTTATCGGTTCGCTCGATAACAATGGTTACTTGCTGAAAGATTTGCAAATCATCTCAGACGAACTCTTTGTTTACTTCCATAAAGACGTGAGCGTGTCCAAACTCGAACAGCTCTTGAAACAACTCCAAACACTAGAACCCTATGGTGTTGGAGCGCGCAACGAGCAAGAATGCCTCTTGTTGCAATTACAAGAGAAGAACCTAGAACCCAATTTAAAATTAGCAGCACTTCAGATTGTAACAACTCATTATGACCTTTTTATTCACAAAAGGTGGACAGAGTTACAAGAAAATTTGAGCATCACTGATGCTGATCTTGAAGCAGTCATTCAGGTGCTCAAACACTTGAATTTAAAACCTGGGGCTGGGTTCAACGAAGGTATTTCGTCAACCGCACCGACCATAATCCCCGACTTCTTTGTCACGGTGAATAATGATGGAACAATCTCTATCGAACTGAACAACGGCAATGTGCCCGAACTTTGCATCAGTCCCTCCTATGTTGAAATGGTGCGTCAGCTCAGTCCGAAAAAAGAGGAGTTAACAAAGTCACAGATGGACGAACTCCTCTTGGTGCAAGACAAAATTACCGCCGCCAAAAATTTTATAAACATTGTCAACATGCGCATCGTCGCACTACGCAAATTGGGAAGAGTAATCGTACAAAAACAAAGTGCATTCTTCCTCAATAATGACGATGAGACGTTGCTCGTGCCACTTAAAATGAGTGACATCGCCAAAGCATTAGACATACACGTATCAAATGTTTCACGATTCATACGCAACAAGTATCTTCGTACGGTTTTCGGCACGTATCCTGTAAAATTCTTTTGCCCATCTTCGTTTGTATCTACGAAGGGCGAACTGCAATCTTCCATCCTTATTCGTTCGAAACTTGAAGAATTGGTTGCTAATGAAGATAAGAGCAAACCACTCTCCGATGAACAGATTGCCACGACTATGACAGAATTGGGTTATCCTCTAGCTCGGAGAACAGTAGCAAAGTATCGTGAATCACTTGGAATCCCAGAGAAGCGATTGAGAAAAAAGGATTCTAAAAAATAAGGAAACGATGAAATCTCATGTAGCGTTTCAACTATTCGAACCGTTTACGAATGGCATTCGAACAGTTCAAAAATGGCATTCGGTCAGTTGAATCACTTTCGTATTTTCCTTCAGACACGTCAAAACAACACATACATTTTCACTTTGGATAATCGTTTACTTCTTAGTTCTGCAAAAGTAATATCACAACTAACATCCCCCTTCTACCTCCCTGTATTGGCATTTTTATTGGTGTTCATGTTTAGTTACTTGCGCCTGTTGCCTTGGGAATATAAGGGCATAGTCATCGGACTTGTGTATTTCTTTACAGCTCTATTACCGCGTACACTCATTTTTCTTTACGTAAAGATTAATGGTTGGGGACACCGCCACTTGAGTTTTCGTGAGCATCGCTATGTGCCCTACATACTCTCGATACTCAGTTACTCCACCCTGCTCTACTTGATGACATTGCTCTACATGCCACGTTTCACCATGGGACTCATTGTTGGAGCATTATCCATCCAACTCACCTGCTTTCTGCTCACCCCTGTGTTAAAAGTTAGCACCCATGCAGCAAGCGCTGGAAGCACGATAGGCGCCTTAATGGTTTTGGGACTTTACTTCAACTTCAACCCCTTATTTTGGTTGAGCATTGCCATACTTTATACAGGTGTTGTTTGTACCGCTCGCTACATCTTACGTGTACATACGCTTGCTGGAATTGGTTGGGGAGTGCTCATCGGAGTTATTTGTGGAGCATTGTGTATTTTGATGAGTTAACAATGCGCAACCTCTCAAGAATATCTTCATCGTAATCTTTAACAGATGCACTCTGTTTCCCGACTGTTAGAACCATTCCTCGTTCTGAGTTTCGGTATGGTCCAACTACAGGAACAACCAGAATCTATATCTATAAATTGCCAACATCTATATTCTATAATCACTAAACATCCCTTATCTTATGACACCTCTCGTAAGCATTATCATGGGTAGCACAAGCGACCTTCCCGTTATGGAAAAAGCAGCGAAGTTCCTCAACGACATGGAAATTCCCTTCGAAATGAATGCCCTTTCAGCCCACCGCACACCACAGGAAGTAGAAGACTTTGCAAAGTCTGCACAAGCGCGTGGCATTAAGGTTATCATTGCTGGTGCAGGTATGGCTGCAGCACTCCCTGGCGTAGTGGCAGCAAGCACAAACGTACCCGTAATTGGTGTACCTATTAAGGGTATGCTCGACGGTTTAGATGCTTTGCTCTCTATCGTACAGATGCCTCCCGGAATTCCCGTTGCTACAGTTGGCGTAAATGGTGCGCTCAATGCTGGTATTCTTGCCGCTCAAATGATTTCACTCTCTGACGCCGCTCTTGCCGAAAAACTCGCTGCGTATAAGGAAGGCCTCAAGTCTAAAATCGTAAAGGCAAACGAAGAACTCTCTGAGGTGAAATACGCTTTCAAGACCAATTAGTTATCACACAAATAAAGCATTGAAGCACTGACGATACTCATGTGCTTCAATGCTTTATTTATATATTCTTACTCACTATGCGCTACTTCCATTGCGGTTCAGAACTCTTCAATTACACACCGCGCAAATCTCATGAAGTAATGATAGGCAACCGTCCCCTTGGCGGTGGCCACCCCATCCGTATTCAGAGCATGACCACAACTGCCACGACCGACATAGAGGGTAGTGTCGCGCAGTGTCGTGCAATCATTGAGGCGGGAGGTGATTATGTGCGTCTCACTACCCAAGGTACGATTGAGGCTCGCGCTCTTGAACCCATCCGTAAGGCTCTCAACGAGGCGGGACTCACAAATCCGCTCGTGGCAGACGTACACTTCAACCCCAATGTGGCAGATGTTGCCGCAACGGTGGTAGAGAAGGTGCGCATCAACCCTGGTAATTACGTAGATCCCGCACGTACGTTCAAATCTCTGGAATATACGGATGAAGAATATGCTGCCGAACTCCAGCGCCTTGAAGAGCGCTTCACACGTTTGCTTGACATTTGTCGCGAACACGGAACAGCGCTTCGCATTGGCGTAAATCATGGTTCGCTTTCCGACCGTATAATGTGCCGTTATGGCGACACCCCCGAGGGCATCGTGGAGAGTTGTATGGAATTCTTGCGCATTTGCGTGAAGCAAAATTTTAAAGATGTTGTAATCTCCATCAAGGCCAGCAATACGGTGGTGATGGTGCGCAGCATGCGCTTGCTTTGCGCCGTGATGAGTAAGGAGAAGATGACCTTCCCCCTTCACCTTGGCGTAACAGAGGCAGGAGAGGGCGAAGATGGCAGAATCAAGAGTGCAGCAGGCATTGGCGCACTCCTTGCTGACGGTATTGGCGACACACTCCGCGTATCGTTGAGCGAGGCTCCCGAATGCGAAATCCCCGTTGCTTACAAGTTGGCATCCTACGTAATTGAACAACGTAACAACCATCAACCCATTACGGCACGTGCTTGTGGTGCTTTCGACTGGCTCCATCCCGAACGACGGGCAACGATTCCCGTGCGCAACATTGGCGGAACGAACCTCCCCGTAGTGATATCTTGCCGATTGGGTGGAGAAGAGGACTATGGAACCGTCGTTCCCGACTACGTATATTGCGGCGGAGCGCTCCCTGAGAAGCGTATGGAGGGCGTTGGGTATATTCTTGACCTCCCTGCATGGAAGG
>CALCHM010000040.1 GCA_937901345.1 uncultured Prevotella sp.
GTGCGGGCATTTTTTGGCACTCAGAAATGCTGGCGACTGATGTGCGGGCATTTTTTGGCACTCAGAAATGCTGGCGACTGATGTGCGGGCATTTTTTGGCACTCAGAAATGCTGGCGACTGATGTGCGGGCATTTTTGGCACTCAGAAATGCTCGCAGGAGTCCCGCTGGCATTTTGAGTTGTCTGTTGAAGATCTTGAGGAAATTTACAAACGCAGATGGGCGCAAACCGCGAAATAGATCTATCTCAATGCTTTTTGCCTGATATGTGCAATGTTTGTAATCTTTCGGAAAAAATAGTTTGATCGCTGCGCTCAGTTAAATAAATGTGTAACTTTGCACGCGTGTTCCAAAAAATATGCAACAAAGGATGGGGCTTTGCCCTGAATTTGTGGCGTGTGATTGGTGCACAGTTCCGCGCCGGATGTTTTCCTCGTGAGGGGGAAACGGGTGGGTGGGACATGACATATAAAAAAGGCGTTTACTACGCTTTGGTTTTGACAATCTGAAATCGTAGGAAAATTTCAAAATTGTCTGTCAAAAACAAAGCAGCGGTGGATGCCCCTTGGTGTGTTATATAGACATGCCCTAACTATGCCGTATAGCAATTGGTGTATCCGTATGCCAATGTGCGTATGGTGCGTTGGGCGTATCGTAACATATCGGCGTGGGGCTTTCGGCGTTGCTCGTTTCGACAGACAGGGCAATTCCTACGAGCCTCAGATTGTGAAGCGAGCGACAGTATCCGGGCTTCACGTCTTTTTTTGTGTCTGAACGAATCGATTTGTTTTATTGTACGGTGTTTGTAGCCCATACCGTTTTCTTTTTTGATGGGTTACAAATGGCTGCTTCCGAAGAACAGAAATCTCAGATAAAATCGAAGGAGCGCGTCGTTGAGCGCGGCGAAGTGTTTACCGCCCTGAGGGAGGTGAACGCCATGTGCGACTTGGTGGCGGACGAATGTTTGCGCCCAGATTCGCGATTCCTCGAACCAGCATGTGGCGACGGAAATTTCTTGTCCGTCATTCTGCAACGCAAACTTTCGGAACTCAAGCGCAAGTATCGGAAAAGTCCGCGCGACTTTGAGAAATTTTCCATCGTGGCGCTCGGGAGTCTTTATGGTGTGGACATTATGAACGATAATGTCCTGGCGTGTCGTGAGCGTTTGTTTGGCATTTGGGATGCGGCGTACTCGGAAATCTGTAAGGGTGAAACTTCGGACGATGTGCGCCAGGCAGCACTCTTTATCATCAGTCGCAACATCATCAACGGCAATGCCTTGACCTTGATGTGCGTGGACGAGGAAGGTAAGGACACTACGGCGCCCATTGTATTCTCAGAGTGGACACTCATTGGTGCTACGCAGATGCAGCGCTCGGATTATACGATGTCGGACCTCCTGCTCTATAACGAGGAGGGGAATCTCTTTTCTGCGCTTGCTGAAGATGAAAAGGAGGAGGGCGGCATCTTCCTCCGCCGATATATTACGCATTATAAAAAGGTACAAGATTATGGAAAGCAGTAACAATTTATTTAACAGCGTCTATAATCCCGACGTATTGTCGTGCATTGCGAATTTGAGCAATGACGAAGTGTTTACTCCGCCCGAGTTGGCAAACCGCATTATTGATATGCTGCCACAGGAGTTGTTTGAAAATCCCGACACGACGTTTCTCGACCCGTGTTGCAAGAGCGGTGTGTTTCTCCGCGAGATTGCTAAGCGACTGATTAAGGGTTTGGAGCGCCAAATGCCCGACCTTGAGCAGCGCATTGCCCACATTTTCTCGAAGCAACTTTACGGCATCGCCATCACGGAACTCACGAGTTTGCTCGCGCGCCGCAGTGTGTATTGTAGCAAGTTTCCGAGCAGTCACTTCTCAGCCTATCAGTTCCCCGAACACCAACCGCAGGGCAACATCATCTACCAGCGCATTCAGCACACGTGGCAGAACGGCAAGTGCATTTACTGTGGTGCTTCGCAGAGCGAGTACGACCGCGACCAGGAACTCGAAACTTATGCTTACCAGTTTATTCACAACCTTGACGTTAAAAAACTATTCAATATGAAGTTCGATGTGATTATTGGCAATCCGCCGTACCAGTTGAGTGATGGAGGAAACGGAGCAAGTGCTAAACCCTTATATCATCTGTTTGTACAACAAGCGAAGAAATTAAATCCTCGATATTTATCGATGATTATTCCTGCTCGATGGTACGCTGGAGGTAAGGGACTAAATGATTTTAGAGATGAAATGTTACACGATAAAAGAATTAGTGATATTGTTGATTATTTTGACTCTCGAGACTGTTTCCCTGGGGTGGATTTATCTGGTGGAGTTTGCTATTTCTTATGGCAACAAGATTTTCAAGGTAATTGCAGAATTAAGACACTAAGAAATAATAAAGAATCTGTAATGGTACGTCCTCTTATAGAATTCTCAGATTCCACCTTTATTAGATTTAATGAAGCAATATCCATAGTAAGAAAAATTAAGGCATTTAATGAAGCTTCATTTATTGAAGCTGTAAGTGCAAGAAAACCTTTTGGTTTGTCAACAAACATACAGGTTCATAAGGAGAAAAAAGATGACGATGTTTTTATTTATGCATACCCAAATAACGGGTATATCAATAAGAACAAAGTTTTAACAAATCACAACTGGCTAAATGAATATAAAATTTATGTAGCGAAAGCATATGGAGAAAGAGGGGATTTCCCTTATTTGATGTTGGGAAAGCCTTTTTTAGGGGAACCTAAAACTTGTTGTTCAGAAACATATTTAGTGGTTGGTCCCTATGCTAGTCGAGAAAGAGCAGAGAATGTTATATCATATATCAAAACTAAATTCTTTCGTTTTTTGGTCCTTCTTAAGAAAAACACTCAAGATGCTCCGGCAAGAGTTTATTCGTTTGTTCCACAACAAGACTTCTCCAAGCTCTGGACAGACGAAGAACTTTACGCCAAGTACGGTTTGACCGGAGAAGAGATTGCGTTTATAGAATCAATGATTCGCCCGATGGAGTAAGTATAGTAGGGGCCGATCTCCGTGTCGGCCAGTGGTGATACTACGATAATAATGTTTGGGATATGTTTTGGATGCTGTGGACTCCGGCGAGCATTTTTGAGTGTCGAAAAGTGTTGGTGTAATTCCGCAAAATGTAAAATTCCGTCGGGGATTCTGCTGGTTTTTCTGAGTTTAGAAGAATTTCGTCGGGGTTCCGGCGAGCATCGCCTCGAAGAGGCAAAAGCTCATAGCCCAGGGCAAAGCGACGAAGGAGCGACACCCTGGGTAGGAATTCATCCCGAATGGTTCGCTCTGTAAGAGCAAAAGCCGTGTGCAATTTAATGGACGGATATATTTTTTGCTTTTGCCCCTGTAGGGCGAAAGGCCTTGCGGTCTATTTACCCAGGGTGTCGCTCCTTCGTCGCTCTACCCTGGGCTGGTAGCAGGTTGGTCTTTCAGACCGCCTGTCTTCCTGATGAACTTCAATTGGTCTTTGTTTCTCATATACCAACGACCTTTGGTTCAGACCGCCTGTCCATCGGTTGAACTACTATATTATATTGTAAACAAATTAATGAAAAAGTATAGCGTATGTCGAACAATTATTTTCCGCAACGGCCAAAGGTGACGCCGACGATTTATGCTTATAGGTTAGTGGGGGTAGATACGCATAAGGGTTTCTTAAAGGTGGGTTATACCGACCGCACCGCCAAGGAGCGCATTGAGGAACAGTTGCACACGAGCAAGGTGCAATATGAAATTGTGTTGGTGGAATCAGCCATGGCGAACGATGGTTCGTGCATCACGGACAAGGACGTGCACAAAGTGTTGGAGCGCAAGGGATGTCAACGCCTGAATCCGTTGGACAAGACGGATGAATGGTTCCGTTGTACGGTAGCAGACGTGATGGCGGCGATACTTGCGCTTCGTACAGGGTCGTCAAATGAGGAAAACCGAACGCAGCACTTCGCGATGCGACCGGAGCAGTTTCGTGCCGTGGAGCAGACAAGGACGTATTTCGAGCAAGCGCTGAGGGAAGAACCCAACCGCATTCCGAAATTCTTGTGGAACGCCAAGATGCGCTTCGGCAAGACCTTTGCCTCGTATCAGTTGGCGAAGAAGATGCAACTTTCGCGCATACTGATTCTGACGTTCAAACCTGCTGTAGAGTCGGCATGGCGTGAGGACCTCATGACGCACATGGACTTTGAGGGGTGGCAGTACATCTCCAACAAGGATGCGCGCAACAATAACCTGAATATCGACGAGGAGTTTCGCCGAGCGGACAAGTCGCGCCCCATCGTGGTGTTTGGTTCGTTCCAGGATCTCTTAGGCACGAACGACGGTGGCGGCATTAAGACGAAGAACGAGTTTATCCATGCCACGAATTGGGACTTGGTGATTTTCGACGAGTACCACTTCGGGGCTTGGAGGGAGCGTGCCAAGGAACTCTTTGAGAAGGAGGACGAGGAAAGCGAAGTGGACTTCGACGCCGAAAAGTATCAGAAGGACGAGGCAAACAATGCGATTAACGAATCGTGGTTGCCCATCTCCACGCGGTATTACCTCTTCCTGTCGGGTACGCCTTTCCGTGCCATCAACACGGGCGAGTTTATCGAAGAGCAGATTTTCAACTGGACCTACTCCGATGAGCAGCGTGCCAAGGCGGAGTGGAAGGGTGCTGGTAATCCCTATCTGTCGTTGCCGCGCATGGTGATGCTCACATATCGCATGCCCGACGAAATTCAAGAGGTGGCAAAGCAGGGTGAGTTTGATGAATTTGACCTCAACCTCTTCTTCGCTGCCGAGGGTAGGGGCGATGAGGCGCGCTTTAAGTATGAGAATGAAGTGCAGAAGTGGCTCGACCTCATCCGCGGGGGCTATCTCCCAGCCAGCATTGACGACCTAAAGTTGGGCCAAGACAAGCGTCCACCCATGCCCTTTAGCGATACGCGACTGTTGAATGTGCTTTCGCATACGTTGTGGTTTCTGCCCAATGTGGCGTCGTGCTTTGCCATGGCGAATCTGCTGAAGCAACGGCAGAATAAGTTTTACCACGATTATCGCGTGGTGGTGTGTGCCGGAACGGGGGCGGGTATCGGATTGGATGCCCTACATCCCGTACAAGCCAATATGGGCGACCCGTTGGCAACGAAGACCATTACGCTGACTTGCGGAAAACTGACGACGGGTGTGACAGTGAAACCGTGGACGGGCATCTTTATGCTGCGCAATTTGAAGAGTCCGGAGACTTACTTTCAGGCGGCTTTCCGCGTGCAGAGTCCGTGGGAAGTGAAGAACGAGGAGGGCAGCAGAACGATTATGAAGGACGAGTGTTACGTGTTTGACTTTGCGCTCGACCGTGCTTTGCGTCAGATTTCTGACTATAGTTGTCGCCTCGACATCAATGAATCGAATCCCGAGGCGAAGGTGGGTGAGTTCATCAAGTTTCTGCCCGTGCTTGCCTACGATGGCAGCAGCATGAAGGAGGTAGATGCGCAGGACATTCTTGACATCGCTCTGGCAGGAACATCGGCAACGTTGCTTGCCAAACGATGGGAGTCGGCGCTGCTGGTCAATGTGGATAACGAAACGTTGAAGCGCTTGCTCGATAGTCCCGAAGCCATGAAGGCGCTGATGAGCATTGAAGGATTCCGCAATCTGAACAACGACTTGACGACCATCATCAACAAGTCGGAAGCGGTGAAGAAGGCGAAGAAGGAAAATCCCGACCCGTCGCCCAAGGAGAAGAAGGAAATCTCGGCTGAAGAGAAGGAGATGAAGAGCAAGCGCAAGCAGATTCAGGAGAAACTCATTAAGTTTGCCACGCGCATTCCCGTCTTTATGTACCTCACGGACTACCGCGAGCGTTGCTTGAAGGATGTTATCACGCAGTTGGAACCGGGACTATTCAAGAAGGTGACAGGTTTGAGCGTGGAGGACTTCAACATGCTCTGCTCGCTCGGAGTGTTCAATGCGCCGCTGATGAACGATGCCATCTTCAAGTTCAAACGCTATGAAGATGCCAGCCTTACGTACACCGGACTCGACAAGCATGCCGACGATGAAGTGGGCGGTTGGGATACGACAATTCGCAAGACGGAGTATGAAAAACTGTTCTACAATCAGCAAGCGTCCGTTTCGGAATATGATGCGAGTGTGTATCTTTCATCGCATGATCATACTGCGAAGAAAAGCAATGAAGCGTCTGAAGCAAAGAGTGTGACGGCGAGAAAGTCGGAGTCATCCTATGAGCATGTTGCACCCCCTACGGCAACTAAGGTGACTACAGCCCCCGTGGCAGTTGCGCCCGTTGCACCAACGCCTTCACTGGATTTATCAGAACTGCAACAGCAATTGGAAACATTAGAAATGGGCGTTTCTGTTTTGCACAAGAAGTTTGGCATCGGTACGATAGAGCGTTTGAACAAGAGTGAGAAATTCGTCTATGTCAAATTTAGCGAAGGCGAGAAGAAATTCATCTTCCCCGACGCCTTCGTGAGCGGTTACTTAATCCTGCCGTAACTTGTGCTTACATCGTGTGAAACCACAAAAAATCCGCAATGCAGTCGGTCGTGACTTGCATTGCGGATTTTTGTAATGTGAAGAGAATTTGTTACTTTTGCAAAAACTAAAAAAGTGATTCGTTATGTCAGAAAAGGAAATGAATGCCTATAGATTTGGCATGGGGGAAGAACCCACTGACGAAATGTTAGAGCAAATTATGAAGGAAGTAGCGCTGGAGGCTCGTGAAAGTAGTGCTAACGCAATAGATTCTCATTTTAAACAGATGTTCCAGAATATTGCGGAAAAACGCGAGTTTTGGGCGGAACGTATTAATAGTATTATCAATGGATAAGGAAGGGTATAAACCAGAACTTATTGTTATTGCTGGACCAAATGGTTCTGGTAAAACATCTGTTACCAAGAGATTTCTTCATCATGAGTGGGCGGAGGGTACAACTTATATTAATCCCGATGAAGTAGCAAATGAGTTGTTTGGTGATTGGAACTCACATGAGGCTGTTATAAAAGCTGCAAACTATTGTGCAGAGTGGCGTGAAAAATGTTTGCGTGAGAGGAAGAGTTTTGTTTTTGAAACGGTGATGTCTGCTATTGATAAAGTAGATTTTATAGCAAGAGCCAAGAAGGAAGGTTTTTTTATTCGCTTGTTTTTTATTTCAACTTCAACCCCCACAATTAATGCTTCCAGAATCGCAAATAGAGTAATGAAGGGTGGTCATGATGTGCCTATAACAAAAATCGTTTCAAGGTATTTTAAGTCTATAGAAAATTGTAAGGTTGTTTCTTCTATTGTGGACAGATTGTATGTGTACGATAATTCTGTTGATGGTGAAGAAGCTAAAATTCAATTTCGTTTAGCAAATGGTGTTGTGAGCAAGATATATGTAACAGATATACCTCAATGGGCACAAGCAATATTGTCCGATATGGCAAGCGTAAACGTTTAAGCGTAATTATATGTTGTTCTCATTACGATAATTATGAAACACCTTCGTTAAAAATCCGCAATGCAGTCGGTCGTGACTTGCATTGCGGATTTTTGTAATGTGTGGGGAGAGGGTGGGTAACTTCGTTGTTACTTCTTGCTCTTGCCGACCATGATGTCGAGGACTTGTTTGTCGGTTTCGTTCATAGAGTGGGCACCGATGCTGACGAGGTTGCTCACGCATTGGTCAACGTCGTCGTCGATGATGCCTTCGATGCTGCTGACGCAGTTGCCTTGCATGGCAAGCATGGCAGAGAGGACTGCGGTGCTCACACCAGAGGTGAGTTTGAGGGCGCACGAGGGTTTTGCTCCGTCGCAGATCATGCCGGTGAGGTTGGCAATCATGTTCTTAACGGCTGCACAGATTTGTTCGTAAGTGCCACCCATAAGGTAGGTGATGCCGCAGCTGGAACCTGTTGATGCTACTACGCAACCGCAGAGGGCAGAGAGGGTGCCAAGGTGTTGTTTGATGTAGATGGCGGTGAGGTGGCTGAGCATGAGGGCGCGGGTGAGTTCTTCTTGCGTGTTGTGGTTTTCGCGAGCGAAGACTACAACGGGATTGGTGGCGCAGATGCCTTGGTTGCCACTTCCGGAGTTGCTCATTACGGGAATCATGGCTCCAGCCATTCGGGCGTCGCAAGCGCAGGATGTGCTGGAAAGAATGTGGGAGAAGATGGATTCGCCCATGATACCCTTTCCGAGCGGACGGGTGAGTGCCTTGCCGAGGCAATGTCCGTAGTTGCCTTCGAGTGAACGTTGCGCAGCCGCCATGTTGAGTGTTGCCGCTTCGTTGATGAAACTGATTTCATCGAGTGGCGCTGTTGTGGCATAGTCGAAGACCGTGCGCAAGGTAAGTGCGGGGGCATTGGTGATGGGTGATGCCGCTTCGAGTGTGCCTTCGCATGTGGCGGTGGGAGCGGTGAGGGGAGTGCCGTTCTTTTCCGTAAGGGTGAAGTTCGTGTGCTGTCCCGAAATGATGGTGCGCGCGGTGTTGCCCTCAGCGTCTGTGCAGCGGATTTCTACGTAGAGTTTCTCCGTTGTTGCCTCGTTGAGAGCGATGGAGATGCGTCCTTCTTCGATGAACTTCTTTCCTGATTTCACAGCTTCGGCATTGCTGTCTTTGATGACTTCCAAACCGTAGGCCGATTTTCCGATGAGCGCACCAAGGGCGATGGCGATGGGAAGTCCCACCATGCCTGTGCCTGGAATACCTACGCCCATAGCGTTTTTGAGAATATTGGCACTGAGGAGGGCTTCAACCTTTGGGGGAGTTGTGCCTAGGATTTCTGTTGCCTTAGCTGTAGCAAGCGCAACGCAGATGGGTTCGGTACACCCCATTGCGGGAACAACCCAATGGCGTACCAACTCTGTGATTTGTTTACGAATTTCGGGGGTAAGCATAGGTGGGGAAAACGCTAGTTTCTATTTTGAATGCGATATTGTCGGGGAGTTATGCCGTGCTTTTTGAGGAACACGCGGTAGAAGGATTGGCGACTACCAAAACCAGACATGAGACCGATTTCCTCAGCAGTATATTCGGATTTTGTACTCAACAAGCGTTCTGCTTCTGCCAATCGGAATGAATTGAGCAGTGTGCTGAAATTGTCGTTCGTGTTAAGTTGTACGACAGCAGCAATGTAGCGTGTGTTGATATTGAGTTGTTCGGACAATTGCTGAGCTGTGAAGTTGGGATTTCGATAGAGTTTCGCTTTCTTCAAAGCGTTATAGATTTCAGTGTAGAGTTGCTTACTACGCTTGGGATCTATGCGGTCGCAATAGGTGGGGTGAGACATACTTAGGTATGAGCAAAAGGTTAATGGTTAATGGGAGGGGGAGCTTAAGATTTTCCTAGATTTCTAGATGCTCTAGACATTCTAGACATTCTAGATGTTCTAGATGCTCTAGAGACTCTCGGTTTTCTAGATGCTTACTTTATGCATCGAGTAGTTTTTCTCCAAAACGTTCTTCGTCTGTACCGAGATCCATATATTTAAGGAGTGCTCGGTAGGCCGCTTGCTTCACGCTGAAGTGTTCGCTTGCGAGTGCTGCCGTTACTTGGTCGCGCCATTCTTCGGTGTCTCGTGGTGACAGTTGTGCACCCTTTCCGAAGAGGCGTCCGAAAAGTTGCCATCCGCAGAGTTGTGGCATCACTTCTTCGCGTGCAATCCATTCGAAGGCTTTGACAGAAGCGTAAGGAAGGTGTTGGAAGAGGTGCATTACGACGCATTCCGCTTCTTCGGGAAAGTGCATCTGTTCTACCCATAAATCCGCCAGATCTTCAGCAAAATCTGTGGCAGGCATAAGCATGGGAGCGAGCAGTCGGCATTCGCGCACCTGTTCTTTCCATAGTGCAGCGGCCAAATCCTTAGTGTGGGGTAGTTCGTCAGCAAATGCTTTGAGACGTGGCAATTCCACTCCAAAGTTGGTGCGATAGGTCAATCCCTTTTCGCGCATGGACTGACTTGTAACACCGTTCATCATCAAGCGGAATTCGCGCTTTACGGAGCGCACTTGCTCTTGAAGTGGCAAGTCTTGAATGTCCATCATTATTGCTTGTTCGTTTTTGCTTGCGTAATCGTAATGGGCGTGCTGATGCCGTTAGAGGTGAGGGTGAGCGTTGCTGTACGTGGTTGTGTTGCAAGATTTTCTTGTGCAACAATGGCAACAACGTGCTTGCCCGCATTGAATGTAGTTGTTGCAGGAACCAACCATGCTGCATCCGATGAAAGTGTGGCGCCATCAGCATAAACGGCAAACTCAATTTCAAATTGGTTTTCTGTTGCGATGGTTGAACCCGCGAATGTCATCTTGCGATCTTCTTCGGGGAGCAAGTTGCCTGTAGCGTCATAATTTTCTACTTCGCCAAAGGGGCGGATAATGTTCAACCAGGTTGTTTGTCTAACGAGCATGCCGACCGTGTCATAACTCTTTACGACGATGTGTCCGCTGCGAATCTTGCCTGTGTTATTCACTGCCCCCTGAATATTGATGCGCATGCTAGCGAATTGTTCGCCCGCAGTGAAGTTGCATTCCGTTGGAGTGATGGAGAACCAAGCGTCTGTGCCGTTGTTAAAGTAGGCTGCTGCTGTCCAGGGGTCGTAAGAAATGACGCGTGTAGAGTCGCTCACTTGGTCGGCATAGAGAATTTTGCCGTTAGGTTCTTGGGGTGTGAAGTAAGTTTGATGGAATTCATATTCGCTGCTTTCGGAACATGAAGTGAAAAGTGCCGCTACAACGGTAGCGAGGAGTGCTATCTTTTTCATAATTATTTAAACGATTTGGGAGGAGTGAGGAAATTGGAGAGGAGTGAGGAATTTGTTAAGAGTGAGGATTTATGGGTTGAATAATTACCGTCTCCTGTTTGCTCTTAAACTTTGCTCATATTAGTTTCTTCCTTCCTCTTTGAACTTTGCTTGTTAAACTCTGCTTTTTCCTAGTACCACTCAATGTTACTACTATATCCACTACGCTTGTCCCACTTCAGAGCGTCAGCAAGTTCGGACGCTCTTGCGCGGAAGCAGAAGTTGAAGGAAGAGTAGGGGCGCAACACGACGTTGCACGACATTTCAAAGCAGTGGAGGTCGCGTGAGAGCGATGCCGTTGTCATTGAGAGTTTTTTGAAGTTGAAGTCGTAACCAGAAGAGAAGGAGATGTTCCATCCATCTGCAATGCGCACGTAACCCGAGAAGTTCAAGTTTTGCGTGTACTTGAAGGGGTAGCGCATGTTGCTTACGCGGATAGGTTTCGTACGGTCTTCGCTCATCGTAATACCGTATGAAACGGTCAACGACCATGGAATTTTAAAGGCTAAGTAACCGTCGTCGTCCACAGTTCCCTTGTCTGCCTTCACGTTCTTGCTTGACTTACGTGCTTCCTTGATGTCGGGGTCGATGTTTGCGTCTTCGATGCTTTCGTAACCATCTTCAGTTTCTTCTTCGGTGGGCACGGTTTCTTCACCATCTTCACCCGTGAATTTTCCCCACAACTTTTTGAAGGTGTCGTTGTTGAAGGTGTACGAGAGGTTTTGTGACATGCCTTGGAAGCGTCCGAAGCGTCCGTAACTCCATTCGGTGCGGTCGCCGACAATGACGTTACCATTTTTGTCAAACTCATAGGCGTATGTAGCGAACACTGCCGCCATTGAGAAGGTGTACTTCGGTGTGAGTTTGAGACGGATGCGGGTGTTGAGGTCGCTCCAGGGTTTGCGTTCTGCCGCCAAGTTGTATGAGATAGAGGCGGCGAGTTCGTCAATCAAACTGATTTTCTTTACCCCAGTCGTGTCTTTCTCGCTGTTGATTTTCATTTCCAAATTGTTCGAGATAGACATTGAGATGCTACCCGTCTTTTTTCCCGTTGGATATCCGTACACTTGTCCAGCATAAGGCGAGTAACTTACGGTCGAAACGTTGCCCTCGGCATCTGTCTTCGTGTAGTATTCCGTATAGCCATAATGCGACGTTGTAAAGTCGGGGGCATAACTGAACGAGACTGAGGGTTTGAAGACGTGGCGAATCATCTGCACCTTATTCCCGAGGATTTGCGGAATGGGTTGGTAGAACCCGTAAAGTGTGGTGTTTGCCGAGATAGAGGCGTTCCAGTCGTAGAGGTTGTAGAAACCATAAATGGTGTCGCGCACTTCACGTTGGTTTTGGACGTCCCAAGAGCGCTTTTCCTTGTGGGTGTACATAATGTCGCGGAATGAGATTGAGGGCGTTACATTGATGTACTTAAACAATTGGAATGTGGCGTCGATGGGGATGCGGTGTTGCATACCGTTGCGCCAATCCTTGATGAGGTTCGACTTGAAGAGTTTGCTTTCCGACGTCGTGATGCTGTTGGTGAAAGATCCCGTGTATGACATTGAAATCTTTTCGTACCACTTCTGCTTACCCGCTGCAAATTTGCGCTTGAAGGGATAGAAGCGGTTGACACTGATGGAGAGGTCGGGCAGGGTCATGGCGATGGTTGAGTCGCGCATGTTCTGCGTGAGGTTGGTTGACATTGCGAGGTTCAACCCGATGTTGGGGAAGGTGCGTGAATAACTCACGGCACTGGCGCGCGTGCTTTGCGAATAGGCCACGGGGTCATACATGCTCAAGATGTTGTTGCGCTCGTAGTTTTGTGAGGCGAAGTTCACGCGTGCTGAGAAACTCGTGTTGGGGATGGCCTTGCTGTCTAAGGAGTGTGACCACTGAATCTTCAAACTCGTCTGCTTCGAATAGTCGGGCATGTTCTTTTCGCCTTCTACCGTGTTGAGGTAACTCACGTAGAAGTTACCGTTATAGCGGTAGCGCTTGCGGTAGTTGGTTTCGGTGCTCAATCCCCAAGAACCCTTAGTATAGATTTCGCCCAACAGGCGGAGGTCCATGTAGTCGCTGAGTGCGAAGTAGTATCCCCCGTCGCGCAGGTAAAAACCGCGTGTGGTTTCGTCACCAATTGTGGGCATCAAGAACCCTGACGAATACTTCTTGTTGAAGGGGAAGAAACCGTAGGGGATGGCAAATGGCAGGGGCACGTCTTCTACGACAAGGTGGGCTGGTCCGAAAACTACGTCCTTACCGGGACGCATCTTGGCGCGCGAAACTGCCATGTAGAAGTGGGGATGTTCAGCGTCGCAAGTCGTATATTTTGCCTTTTCAAGGTAAACGATGCCGTCGTCCGTACGCTTCGAGCGTGTACTTTGCATGAAACCATTACCCTGTGCGGTATAGGTGTTTTGAATGAAACCCTTCTTAGTCTTAAAGTTGAAGGCCATGGACTGGCTGTCGTATTCTTCACCGCCTTGTTTGAAGAGGGGTTTGCCGTGCATGGTTCCCGTGGTGTCCACTCTGCCATCGGCTTTGACCATGCTGCTGTCCATGTTCATGGCAATTTGGGCTGCCGTGAGTTGCATGTTCTGATACTTCACTTCGGCTTCGCCATACAAGTAGGCGAGTCCCGTCTTGGCATCGTAAATCATGGAGTCTTTAGCCACAAAGTCAATGGGCGCCTCAATGCCCGCTTCGCGCTTTTCGGCAACGGAGTCTGTGAGGAGCGAATCTGTGGCAACTGTGTCGATGGCGATAGAGTCAGCAACAAAGACTTTGACGAGGTGGGGGGTCCACGTCGTCAAAGCCTTCGTAAATTTAGAAATATGCGGTGCGTTGCCAGCGGTCGCGCAGAGGGCGATGAGGCTGAGCAACAGGGTAAGAATTTTTGTCTTCAAGAGGGTAACGTTTTGGTCAAAATCGTAGTGCAAAAGTACATATTAATTGCTGTATACGCAACCCTAGGGGTAAAGTTTTCTAACGAATTATTGTTACACGGGACATTTCTTTCCCTAACCGTGCTATGCGGGCGTGAATTCGTTGAGGGCTTTTACCACGGTTTCGGCATCTGCGAGCGGCATCACAGGACTGATGGGCAGACTCAACTCTTCGTCATGAATGCGCTCGGTTACGGGCAAGTTGAGGAGTTGAAATGCTTGGTAACATTCTTGCTGATGAGGGGGAATGGGATAGTGGATGAGGGTTTCTATGCCGTGCTCGCTGAGGTAGTCCTGCAAGGCATCGCGTTGCTTGCATCGGATGGGGAAGAGGTGGTAAACGTGACCCTCGGGTTCGGCCTTTTTGGGCAAGAGGATGTGTGGGTTCTGAATGTGTTGCCGATAATACGCGGCAATGCGTTGGCGTGCAGCAATAGCCTCGTCAAGATGGCGCAGTTTCACGTATAAAAGGGCTGCCTGGAGTTCGTCAAGGCGGGAGTTGCGCCCCATTTCGTCACACACATATTTGCGTGAATACCCGTAGTTGCCCAACTGGCGAATGAGGGCTGCGAGTTCGGCATCGTCGGTAGTCACAGCGCCCCCGTCTCCCATAGCACCGAGGTTTTTTCCGGGGTAGAAACTGTGGGCTGCGGCGAGTCCTAAACTCCCCGTTCGCTTTCCCTTATAGCGGCATCCGTGGGCCTGCGCGTTGTCTTCAAGTAAGATTAAATCGTGAGTTTCGCAAAATGCCGTAATACCCTCAGTTAGTGCACACTGTCCGTAGAGATGCACCAAGAGCAGCGCCCTGCATTGTGGCGTGAAAAGGGCCTTAAGTTGCGCTTCGTCTAACTGTCCGTTATCGTCGCGTGCATCCACGAAGATGGGGCGCAAGCCGTTGGCGGTGATGCCATGGATGGTGGCTATAAAGGTGTTGGCAGGCACTAACACAGCATCGCCTTTCTGGAGTTTGCCCAACCTGATGAGCGCTTGTAACATCAGGGTGATGGCGTCAAGTCCATTGGCGCAACCTACGCAATGGCGGGTGCCGATGTAGTTGGCATAAGCCGTTTCAAATTCTTGTGTCTCGTGTCCGAGCAAATACCATCCGCTATCGGCCACGCGCAACAGTGCTTCGTGGATTTCGTCGCGATAGGCATCGTTGACGGCTTGGAGGTCTAAAAATTTAATCATAGTGGGGATACTGTGTTTGTGTGGGTGCAGTTACGGAAAGTTTTGCGAGCAACTGCTCTTGGGAGACTGTAATTGCTGTAGAAAATTGTCCGCTACGGTCGTCGGGGATAAAACCGAGGCCTATTTTTTATCCTTCACGGCCGTCGGGGATAAAACCGAGGCCTAATTTTTATCCTCTACGGCCGTTGGGGATAATTTTATTTGCATTTTAGCGTGTTGAATTGCGCTTTTGTTGGAGATAATGTCGTATTTTAGCGGCAGATAAGATAATTGCTTGCTATGAAAGACATTTTTACCCCCCAATTTAAGGTTGAAGACCTTTACATTTCGCCTTTTAAGACCGAGCGTCATTTTCACCCAGATACGGGCAAGGTGGTTTACGTGCCGATAGAGCGGAACTTGACGCCTACGGGTGTGCACCTCTTTGATCACTTCTTACAGATTATATGCCTCAGTCGGAAGTTTTCGTATCGCAATATTTCCAGCAAACTGGGCGTACCTATGCGTGATTTTACGGGGATGACGTATGTGCTCACCGGGATGAGTATGGAGGAAATATACCTTGCGCTTCGTATGCGCCTTGCCGACGACCTATTGCGTTATACCGAACTGTCGCTGGTGGAGATTTCGGAACGTTGCGGTTTCGGAACGGTTCAAGGGATGTATAAGATGTTCCAAAAGGCGTATAAAACGACACCAACCCTTCGCCAAATAGGACTGAGAAATAAAGGCGACGCAGGGCGTTATGGTGTGTGACGACGTTGAGCCGCACGTTTAGCGTGTGGATTTCATGAAAAAAGCGTTGAGATGTAGCGTTGCGATTGCAACTCACGTCTCAACGCTTTTGTGATGTTAGCGGTTGCCGTACATGGAGGCATAATATTGTTCGTAAGCACCGCTGGTGATGCGGTCCATCCATTCTTGGTTGTCGAGATACCAGCGCACGGTTTTCTCAATGCCTTCTTCAAACTGAAGTGAGGGTTCCCAACCGAGTTCGCGCTGCAACTTTGTGGAGTCGATAGCGTAGCGAAGGTCATGGCCTGCGCGGTCGGTGACATAGGTGATGAGGTCGAGCGAATGGCCTTCAGAATTTCCGAGTAGGCGGTCAACGGTTTTGATAATCACGTGGATGATGTCAATGTTTTTCCACTCGTTAAACCCACCGATGTTGTAGGTTTCGTTCACCTTTCCTTCGTGGAAGATGAGGTCGATGGCGCGTGCGTGGTCAACTACGTAAAGCCAGTCGCGTACGTTCTCACCCTTGCCGTAAACGGGCAGCGGCTTGCGCTGACGGATGTTGTTGATGAAAAGGGGAATGAGTTTTTCGGGGAACTGGTAGGGACCGTAATTGTTTGAGCAGTTGGTCACGATGGTGGGCATGCCATAAGTGTCGTGGAAGGCGCGCACAAAGTGGTCAGAACTCGCTTTTGAAGCAGAGTAGGGCGAGTGTGGATTGTAGGGCGTAGTTTCGTAGAAGAAGTCTTTGCCATATGCCAAGTGGTGCTCCTCAGACGATGCCGTAGTGGTGAATGGAGGCGTGATGCCCTCGGGGTGGCTGAGTTGCAATGCGCCATAAACTTCATCAGTTGAAATGTGGTAGAAGCGCTTGCCTTCGTAGCGTTCGGGGAGTGATTCCCAATACACCTTTGCTGCTTGCAAGAGCGAGAGGGTGCCCATGACATTGGTGCGTGCAAAGGTAAAGGGGTCCTTGATGCTGCGGTCAACGTGGCTTTCGGCAGCAAGGTGGATGATGCCCGTCACGGCATGCTGCTTCATCAAGTCGCACATGAGTTCGAAATCGCAGATGTCGGCACGAACAAAGGTGTAGTTGGGAGCAGTTTCAATATCCTTGAGGTTTTCAAGATTTCCCGCATAGGTAAGTTTGTCTACGTTGATAATCTTGTAGTCAGGATATTTGTTGACAAAGAGGCGAACCACGTGGCTACCGATAAATCCAGCGCCGCCAGTAATAAGAATTGCTTGCATAGTTGATAAAGGAGAAACGGAAAAAGGAGAAAGGTAAAAAGGGCGCTTACGTACCTTATGGACTTTTCTCCTTTTCCCTTTTCTCATTTAGAATTTAGTTTACATCGGGAAGGAAGTTGTAATCGCGTGAGTAGCGGAGCATCTGCTCGTCATACTTTTCCGTGTAGTCAAGGGTAATCTTCGTGATGTTACCCGCTTCGTCGGTCGTAACCTTGTAGACGGGGTTGATGAAACCCTTGTAAGGCGCGAGGTTGAGCGCTGCGTAGCGTTCGAGGATTTCCTTGTGGAGTTCTGCGTCAACATTCACGGCATAGGTTTCAACCATTTCGCGTGCAGCGTTGAAGTCGCCTGTGCTCTTGATGCGCTGGATTTCTCGGAGCAAGTCGCCAAAGAGCGTGCGGAGCGCTTCATAGTCGTTAATCTGCACGTAAGTCTTGCCGTCGCGCTTGATGAGTTCCACTACGTTGTTTGCCTTACCGTGTTCGTATGCCCAACGTGCAATGAGTTGGCGGTTGCGCATGTGTGCCTCTTCGATAGTGAAACCGGGCTTGATGCGTACGAGTTGTGTCATCAATCCGTTGAGCATGTAGGTGTAATACTGCGACTTGTAGGCTTCAGCGTTGGGCGTAAGTCCTAATTCTACCATCTTAGCGTCAGCCACGTAGTAGAGACCAAAGAGGTCGGCACGTGCTTCTTCAATCGTTGAACTATACGCCTTGAGGGCTTCGCTGTCTACACCAGGTGCTAACTTGCCCGAACCATGTCCGAGACATTCGTGGAGGTCAGTGTGGAGGTCGTCGCAAACGTGACCGTATTGCTTGATTAATTCGCGAGTAGCATCGTCAACCACAAACTCTTCGTTCATACCGCTACCCGCAGAGGCTTCGGCATAAGCACTGGTGAGGTTGGCGATGGTTACGCTCTTCGAACCGTAGTCGCGACGCACCCAGTCAGAGTTGGGGAGGTTGATACCAATAGCGGTTGAGGGATAAAGGTCACCACCAAGGATGGCAGCGGTAATCACCTTAGCCGACACACCCTTACATTCTTCCTTCTTAAATTCGTCAGCGATGGGCGCATGGTCTTCAAACCACTGTGCGTTTTCGCTCATCTTTTCAGCGCGTGCGGTAGCAGCAAGGTCCTTATAGTTTACCAATGCTTCCCAAGATGCCTTCATGCCAAGAGGATCGCCATAACTTTCGGTAAAACCATTAACGAAATCCACCTGGCTGAGAGTGTCTTGCAACCAAAGGATGCTGTATTCGTCGAAAGTTTTGAGGTCGCCCGACTTGTAGTAGTCAATAAGGCGAGCGAGCACCTTGCCTTGTGCTTCGTTTTCAGCATAGGGCTTTGCCTTTTCCAACCAGTAAACAATCTTTTCGATAGCAGCGCCATAGAGGCCACCCACCTTCCAAGTGTTTTCATAAAGGTTGCCGTCAGCATCCTCTTCAAGACGGCTGTTCATACCGTACATGATGGGCTGAGGATCGCCAGGTGTCTTCATCTTTGCGTAGAAGTCTTCAGCTTCCTGCTGTGTTACGCCTTCGCCATAGTAGTTGGCAGCAGAGGTAAGCACGAGGTCTTCGCCATCCTTCTGATTGACGCGCATGGGCATCACAGTGGGGTCGAAGATTACGGGGAAGATTTCGTCGCAAAGTTGTTCAACAGTTTCTCCTTCAGCCAAGGGCAGTTTTGCAGCGTCAACACTGAGAAGCGCTTCACGGAAGAATTCCTGTGAGAATTCGGGTTCAAACTTTTCACAACCGTAGTGGTGGTGAATGCCATTAGAGAACCACACGCGCTTCAAGTAGGTTACCATGTTCTTGAAGTCTTCCGTTTCGCGGTCGCCCTGGTAGTCCGTATAGATGGTTTCCAACATACGGCGAATGCGCAAGTTGTAGCGTCCGTTCTGGTCGAACAAGATGTCGCGTCCAGCAAGTGATGCTTCGCTGAGATAGTAAATCAGCGTTTGTTGTTTCAAATCGAGTTGTTCGAATCCGTCAACCTTGTAACGGAGCATCTGAATGTCTGCAAACTTTTCGTCCGTGTAATTGAACGCGCTCTCTGTAGTTTCAGGAGCATTGCAGGCTGCTAATGAAGTAGCAAGAAGCATAGACAATGCAATTTTTTTCATTATTGTTAGGTTATTGAGGTTTGTTTCTCTTAAATGGTTTCTAGAATTTCTAGGGACTTTAAGGGGCTCTAAGGTCTTTAACGTCTCTAGGGTCGCACGTTGGTGAGAATGATTTGCTTTCTGGAAGAACAGTCCGCATGGTTCTTTCTACTTTCTCCTTTCCCTACGTTTCTTTCCAGAAGTCGGGGAAGAAGGGGAGGAGGAGGGAGAAGATTTCTAAGCGTCCAGCGAGCATAAGGAAGGAGCACACCCAGAGACCGGTGTCGGGAATGGCATCCCAAGAATCAAGCGGACCAACGGCGTGACCGAGTGTCGGTCCGATGTTGCTGAATGAGGAAATGCTCAACCCTACAGCGTCAAGCATGGGAATGCCCAAGGCCGCTAGTATTCCTGTTCCCAAAACGAGAAGTCCCGCACAAATGGCGAAATATACGAAAATGGTACGACTCATTTCGTTCGTAATAATCGTGTGGTTGATACGCACAGGGAACACCGCCTTGGGGTGAAGTGTGCGGCGAAATTCGCAGAGCGAAATTTTATATGCCGTAAGCACACGGATAGACTTCAAACCGCCACTCGTCGAACCCGCACATGCGCCCATCACTCCTACCATCGTTATGACCATCCATACGCAAGGATGCCACATCATAAAGTCACTCGTAGTGAAACCTGTGGTTGAGGAAATAGAGACGACATTAAAGAGGGCATTGCGAACAGCGCTTCCGAAGTTTTCTTCGTGCGCTATGATGAGCGTTCCTGCAATGAAGACGGTTGAGAGCAACACCGTGCAAATAAAGAAACGGAGTTCGGCGTCTTTTAGTACTTCTCGGAACCTTAATTTGATGAGGAAAAGGTAGAGCAACGTGAAATTGATGCTCGAAAGGAACATGAAACCAATGGCGATGTACTCAATCGTAGCACTGTTATAATAGGCGATGCTGGCCTGGTGTGTGGAGAATCCGCCTGTTGCTACGGTTGAAAGCGCATGGTTAATAGCGTCGAACACGTTCATGCCTCCTACGTGGTAGGCTGTTGCGCAGGCAATGGTGAGAATGAGATATAAACTCCACAACCAACGTGCTGTTGTAGAAATCTTGGGATGCAATTTCCCAATTTTCAGTCCTGTTGATTCTGCCGAAAAGAGTTTCTGGTCGCCCGTTCCGATAGTGGGGAGAATGGCTACCGTAAAGAAGACGATTCCCATACCTCCAATCCAGTGGGTCATGCTGCGCCAGAAGAGTATGGAGTGGGGGAGGGCGTCAATGTTTGTGAAAATGCTGGCTCCTGTTGTGGTGAATCCCGACATTGTTTCAAAAAAGGCATAAGCTACATTCGACGTGCTTCCACCAATGAGGAAGGGCAGCATCCCTATGACGGAGAAGATGACCCACGTTGAGGAGATGATGAGGTAACCATCGCGTCGCCCCAATTTGTTAACCGCCTTTCTCCCGATGCGGAAAAGTACGAGTGCCAATAGGATGGTGATAAGAATCGGAATGCCAAACGTGGCATAGTCCGTCTCATTATAATATATGCCCACTCCGAAAGCTATGGAAAGCAATATAGCTTCCAATAAGAGCAACGAGCATATGACGTGTGCTATGAGGCGAAGGTTGAGCATTTCGTTATTGAGGTGATTTGGGAAGGACTTGAGGGGGATTCGAAAGTCTCTAAGGTTTCTAGGGTCTTTAAGGTCTTTAAGGTCTCTAGGGTCTCTGGAGTCTCAATGGTCCTTTTTTAGAACAGGTCTGCGAAAGAGAATTTGGAGGAGAAGAATTTTTCTAACTTATGTATGCCGTCTTCGATGCAGAAGGCAACGACTACGTCTCCTTCCTGGAGTTGCGTGTTACCATTAATAAGGTGGCATTTACCATTGCGGATGAATCCCCCGAGTGTAGTGTTGTAGGGGAAACGCAATTCGCGAATGAGTTTGCGCGTAACGCGACTATTCTTGCCCACTTTAATTTCCGCAACATCAGCATTGGCAATGGTGAGTGATTTGAGCGATGTCACGTCAGCCTTCAACATCATTTGGTAGATATGACTAGCGGCAAAGGTCTTCTTATTAATGATTGTACCGATATCTAAACTTTCGGCCATGCCAATGTAGTCGGAGTTTTCCACCATGGCCACCGTCTTTCTGACTCCCATACGCTTTGCGGCAAGACAGGCCAGAATGTTGGTCTCTGAGTTTTCGGTGGTAGCAACAAAGGCTTGTGTGTAAGCGATGTTTTCTTCTTCCAACAGGTTCATGTCGCGCCCATCGGCTTGAACGATGGTAACTTTTCCTTCATCAATCGCTTCAAGGAAAATGTCAGCCAATTCGTCAACGCGTTTGGGGTCTGTTTCAAAAACTTTTGCGGTCATAGAATCGGGCATGTTCTTGATGGTGTGAATGGCTGTTGAACTACCACCAAGAAACATGACATGCTTGATTTCCTTATAACCGTCTTTGCCCGCTAAATTCTTGATGAGGTCAAGGTGTTCGGGCATGGTCATGAAATAGACGATGTCGTTTGGGGTGATGCAGGTGTCGCCACGTGGAATGAGCGTTTCTGTGCCATGCTTCAGCGCTACGATGTGATAGGGGTCGTCTGGTTTGCTGAAATCCTTTAGGGGGGTATTCACGATGGTGGAATTCTCACGCACCTTAACTCCCAAAAGAATCAATTTGCCATCTTCAAACTCCCACCATTGGCGCACCCATGAGCGAGAAAGGTCGTGACTGATTTCCTTTCCGGCTAACATTTCGGGATAGACAATGGAATGGATTCCTGCCTCCTTGAAGAAAGCGCGGAATTCGGGTGTGATATATTCGCTAGTATCTACTCGAGCCACCGTTTTTTTCGCTCCTAGTTTGTGGGCGAGCATGCATGAGGTCATGTTGCGGGCTTCGTCAGGAGTCACTCCGATAAAAAGGTCGGTGTGGTCTGCACCTGCTGCTCGTAGGTTGGTGATAGACGTTGGCGATGCTACCATCGTCATGATGTCCATATTCCCCATCAACCCGTCTAACTTTGCAGACGATTCATCTAAGAGCGTTATTTCATGCTTTTCACGAGCAAGGAGTCGGGCAAGGTGTGTACCAACAGCGCCAGCACCGGCAATGATGATTTTCATAAGAGAGGTTTTGAGGTTTTGTGGTTTTGAGGAACCATGAGGTCTGCAATTTCCAGTAAAACCATTTAAGCAAAACAATTTTCAATTGCTTTCAACACGTGTGTTTCGTTCATTCCGCAGATGTCGTAGAGTTCGGGCACACTTCCGTGTTCGATAAATTTGTCGGGTATGCCGAGGCGCACCACTTGTGGCGTATATCCATGGTCGGAGAAGAATTCAAGCAGGGCGCTGCCCATGCCGCCTCGTAGGCATCCATCTTCTAGGGTGATAACGTGCTTGAAGGTTTTCCCTATTTCGTGGAGCATTTGTTCGTCAAGGGGTTTGAGGAAGCGCAAGTCGTAATGCGCAATCTTGACTTCGGAATGTTGTGCTTCGTATTTTGCTATTGCATCAGTTGCAATATTTCCGATGGGACCTAAAGTGACGATGGCTAGTGATTCGCCTTCTTTAAGTTTGCGTCCTGTGCCTACCTGAACTGCTTCGAGCGGACATTTCCAATCTACGAGTCTTCCATTCCCACGAGGGTAGCGGATGACGAAGGTACCCATGTTGGGTTGTTGTGCCGTAAACATCGGGCGGCGTAATTCGCATTCATCGTAGGGCGATGCAATGGTGAGGTTGGGAATGGCGCGGAGTGATGCTAAGTCAAAGGTGCCATGGTGTGTGGGACCATCTTCGCCTACGAGTCCGGCACGATCGAGGCAGATACACATGTTCAGATTGAGTAGTGCTGCGTCATGGATGATGTTGTCATACGCACGTTGGGCAAACGAGGAGTAGATGTTGCAGAAGGGCACGCGACCCTCCTTTGCCATCCCTGCGGAGAAGGTTACGGCGTGTCCTTCGGCTATGCCTACGTCAAACGTGCGATTGGGCATCGCCTTCATCATCGTGTTCATGGAGCATCCTGTGGGCATAGCTGGAGTGACCCCTACAATTTTGTCGTTCTGTTCGGCAAGTTCCAGGAGGGTGTCGCCAAACACATCTTGGAAGCGTGGTGGAGTTCCTACGTTAACCACCTTTATGCGTTCGCCATTCTCGTCATCGAAGCATCCGGGAGCATGCCAAATGGTAGGATTTTCCTCGGCTTGCTTAAAGCCCTTGCCCTTAGTGGTGTGAAGATGGAGCAACTTGGGCCCCTTCATATTTTTAATTTCGTTGAGAATGCGCACCAACTCTATGACGTCATGTCCGTTGGTCGGACCGATGTAGCGGATGTTCATTCCTTCGAATACGTTTTGCTGATTGGTGAGCAACGCTTTTACAGAGTTGTTGAAGCGCAGGATGGAGCGTCGTCTGTTTTCGTTCAACCATCCCCATTCCGTCATTTTTCTGGCGAGTTTAAAGCGCAAGCGGTTGTATAGATTACTTGTTTGCAACTGCATTAAGTAATTTGTCATGCCTCCTACGGCGCGGTCTATGCTCATATTGTTATCGTTAAGGATGATGAGCATGTTGTTGGGGGTGTCTGAAGCATTGTTGAGTCCCTCGAAAGCCAATCCGCCACTCATGGCTCCATCGCCTATAATGGCCACTACGCGTCTGTTGTGCTCTCCGTTTTGAAGGGCGGCAGTTGCCATGCCCAGCGCTACGGATATAGAGTTTGAAGCGTGACCACAGGTGAAGGTGTCGTACTCGCTTTCTTGAGGAGAGGGGAAGGGTTTGATGCCGCCCAACTTTCTATTGGTATGGAAGTTTTCGCGACGTCCCGTCAGAATCTTGTGACCATAAGCCTGATGACCTACGTCCCATACGAGTCGATCGTAAGGCGTATTATAGACATAATGTAGGGCCACGGTTAACTCAATAACTCCCAGACTTGAAGCCAAGTGTCCAGGATTTTGTGCCAATACCTTCCAAATGTATTGACGCAGTTCCTGGCAGAGCTGAGGCAACTGCTCTACCTTGAGTTTGCGGAGGTCTTCCGGTGAATTTATTTGTGTGAGTAGCGAGAATGCTGAATGTTCGTTCATTCCTTCTTATTGTTGAGGTTGTACGCTGGGCAAAGGTAAGTAATTTTTACGATATGCAGGTTGGTCGGTTAAGAAATTTGGACCTTCTGAATCTCAGCGCCTTCGTTGAATTATAGGAAATATTGGGACTTCAGTTTGTAGTCCGCCCGTGACAATTGATGGGGACGCGTAAGGGCATCGATATGAGACGACGCTAATTTGTGGGGACGGATTTGTGAAAAATCTGGCGTGCCTACAACTGATTTCCTACATCATGCGTTCATTTTGGCGTGCCGCAAGTTGTCGGGAGTAGATTTGTGAAAAATCTGGCGTGCTGACAACTGATTTCCTATATCATGCGTTCATTTTTGTGTGCCGCAAGTTGTTGGGAGGATATTTGTAGAAAATCTGGCGTGCCGTTGTATTTTTTTGCTTTCTGAAAAATGGTCATCGCGGCGCATGATAATGGTTTTCTTGTCTAGAAAATGGTCATCGTGATTGCTCTTAATCTACAGGGGGAGACTAACACTCCCTTATGTTCTCGGTGAGTGAGGTAAACGGAGTGAGTTTTGTCATTTTGTTTCCCAAAAGCGTCCGCTATGGTGGTTGAGGCGTAATTTCGACTTCCGAAATCGACCTTTTACCACCGTAGCGGACGTTTCTTTCTGGAGCAGCGTGCTGCTACTGGTTGTCGGTGTGCTTAGCAACTCACGAATAGGCGGTTGGTATCAGCACTTTATTGCCACTTCTTTTCCAATACGATAGCATCAATAACCGCCACGGCTGTGATGTTGACAATATCGCGAACGGAACTTTCGAAGTCGGTGAAGTGGATGGGTTTATTAAGACCCATTTGGATGGGACCAATCACTTCACAATCGTCTGACATTCCCTTAATCATCTTATAACTGCTATTTGCAGAGGTGAGGTTGGGGAAGATAAGCGTGTTGACGTCAAGTCCGCGGAGGCGTGTGAAGGGGTATTTCTCGTCGCGCAATTCGCGGTCAAAGGCAAAGTTAACCTGCATTTCTCCATCGATAGCCAAATCGGGGAAGTCGGTTTGCATGCGATCTACAACTTGGTGTACCACCGTGGGTGAACCAGCGTTGTCTGTGCCGAAGTTAGAGTATGACACCATGGCTATGACGGGAGTGCGGTTAAAGAAGCGTACGGTCTTGGCCGAGAGTTTAGCAAGATCGTAAAGCGTATCTTCCGAGGGATGGCGGTTGATGAGGGTGTCGGCAATGAAATAAACGCCCTTCTTGGAGTTAACGATGTGCATGGCACCGAAGTGGTTAAAACCAGGCTGAATGCCGATAACCTCGTGTGCCACCTTGATGGTGTTAGAATACTTCGTGTAAAGACCCGTGATGAATGCATCCGCATCGCCCATTTCAACCATCATCATGCCAAAGTAGTTGCGCTCATACATCTTATCGATGGCTTCTTGAAGGGTGTAACCCGCACGCTGTTTGCGCTTCGCTAGCACTTCGGCATAGCGCATACGCATAGGTGCCGCCTTTGCTTCATCGCGAAGGTTGAGAATTTCGATGCCTTCGAGGTTGAGATCCATTTCGGCAGCAATCTGTCGAATCTGTACGTCGTTGCCAAGCAAGATGGGACGGCAAATGCCCTCTTCCTTAGCCTTAACAGCCGCTTCAAGCATCTTGGGGTGTGTACCTTCGGCATAAACTACGCGCTTGGGGTTGAGGCGTGCTGTGTCGTAGAGGTTTTGAGTGAGTTTACTTTCCTGCCCCATGAGTTCACGGAGTTGCTGGCGATAGGCGCGCCAATCCGTGATGGGTTTACGTGCTACACCACTATCTATTGCTGCCTTTGCCACCGCCATGGATACGTCAGTGATGAGGCGTGGGTCAACAGGTTTGGGGATGAAATAGTCGGGACCGAAAGTGAAGTTACGCACTTGGTAGGCACGGTTCACGATGTCGGGCACCGGACGGCGTGCGAGGTCGGCAATAGCACGTACTGCAGCCATCTTCATTTCTTCATTAATGGCAGAAGCTGCCGTGTCGAGTGCACCGCGGAAAATGTAGGGGAATCCAATGACGTTGTTAATCTGGTTGGGATAGTCCGTACGACCTGTGCTCATCAAAACTTCAGGGTTGGCTTCCTTAGCATCCTCGTATGAAATTTCGGGGACGGGGTTGGCAAGCGCGAAGATGATAGGCTTGTTTGCCATGGTGCGCACCATGTCTTTAGTGAGCACATTACCCTTAGAGAGACCAACGAATACATCTGCACCCTTGATGGCATCTTCAAGCGTGTGGATGTCGGTGCGAGAAGTCGCAAATTCCAATTTCTGCGCATTGAGTCCGGGGCGCTCCTTAGAAATGACACCCTTAGAGTCAAGCATGACAATGTTTTCGTGGCGTGCTCCGAAAGCACAATAAAGTTTCGTGCATGAAATCGCGGCAGCACCCGCTCCGTTTACAACAATCTTGACATCTTCGATTTTCTTATCAGCCACGATAAGCGCATTAAGAAGTCCAGCACATGAGATAATGGCAGTACCATGTTGGTCATCGTGCATCACGGGGATATCAAGTTCTTCCTTCAAGCGACGTTCGATTTCAAAGCATTCGGGCGCCTTGATATCTTCAAGGTTAATACCACCAAAAGTGGGCGCAATAGCCTTAACCGCTTGGATGAACTTTTCAGGATCTTTCTCGTCTACTTCAATATCGAAAGCATCTACTCCCGCATAAATTTTGAAGAGCAAACTCTTACCCTCCATTACGGGCTTACCGCTCATTGCACCAATGTCGCCAAGTCCGAGCACGGCAGTACCATTGGAAATTACAGCAACGAGGTTGCCTTTGTTGGTATATTTATAAGCATCTTGAGGATTCTGCTGAATCTCCAAACATGGTTCCGCAACGCCAGGAGAGTAGGCGAGTGAAAGGTCTGTTTGCGTACGATAAGGCTTGGTGGGTACGATTTCAATCTTACCCGGTTTGCCCTGTGAGTGATAAAGCAATGCTGCTTCTTTCGTTATTTTAGCCATCTTTAGTTGATTTTTAAATTGCTGTAAAAGTTAGTCTGTTTTGTGTTTCGTTGAGTGAGCTGCAAAAATACGGATTTTCTATTTTTCAACCATAAAAGAGTGCGTTTTTGTCGAAAAAAGTAGATGCCCGAGCGAAAGTTTTTTCTCGAAACGTTAATGTATGTATAAATTTTGTATATTTGCCTTGCGAATAAGGTATGGTAACACAATGAGAAGAGTTATTACAAAAGAAGAAAAGCGTGAAGCAGTAGTGAAAGGCGCTATGGCACTCTTTGCAAAAAACGGTATCAAAGATGTGACGATGGACGATATTGCTCACGCTTTGAAAATGTCCAAGCGAACTTTGTATGAACTCTTTGTTGACAAAGAAAATTTGCTGCTCTATTGTGTGAAAACCGAAGGACTTTGGCAACGTGACCGCTTGCGTGAATACGTTCAGAATGCTGTCAATGTGTTAGAACCTGTGCTGTACGATTTGCACTTCAAAATGCAAGCGCTTAGTTTGGTGACGCCCAGTTTCTTTACTGATCTTCTGAAATATCCAAAAGTCGTGGCCTACGTAACCGAAGTGAGGCGTGGACAACGAAAACTGGCTGTTGATTATCTCTCACAAGGGGTGCAACAAGGACTGTTCCGTTCTGATGTAAACTTTGATATCGTCTATAGCGTCATAGTTGCTCAATTTGATATCATGTTTTCCTCTAAGGATTTCAGTAAGTACACTCCGTTTGAACTTTTTAACAACCTTGTTCTAAATTATTTTCGCGGATGTGCAACGCCAGAGGGCGTACGGATAATGGATGAATTCTTCATGCGTCATTCCGAAAAATTGTAGCATTCAGAAAATAGAGGAATTGCCTCGAAGGTATTCGACTCCGAATAAATTCTGAGAAATCACAAGATTCTTACGATTAAACAACCTTTATTAATAAACAAAAAAAATGAAACCTACTCTTTTCCTCCTTGCTGCTGGTATGGGTAGCCGCTATGGCGGTTTGAAGCAGCTCGACAAGCTCGGTCCTAATGGTGAAACAATCATGGACTACAGTATCTATGACGCAATCAATGCTGGTTTCGGCAAGTTGGTGTTCGTAATCCGTAAGGACTTTGAACAAGACTTCCGTGACATCGTGCTCAAGAAGTATGAAAGCAAGATTCCTTGTGAACTCGTTTTCCAGGCTCTTGATGCACTTCCCGAAGGTTTTACTTGTCCTGCCGATCGCCAAAAACCCTGGGGTACTAATCATGCCGTGATGATGGGTAAGGATGTAATCAAGGAACCCTTTGCAGTATTGAATTGTGACGACTTCTACGATCGCGATGCTTTCCAAGTAATGGGTAAGTATCTTTCAGAACTCCCCGAAGGATCTACTGGTAAGTATGCTATGGTAGGTTTCCGTGTAGGTAATACGCTCTCTGAATCAGGTACAGTAAGTCGTGGCGTATGCGAAAAGAACGAACAAAATCTTCTTACTTCTGTAGTTGAACGCACAAAGATTCAGCGTTTTGATGGCGTTGTGAAGTATCAGGATGAAAATGATGAGTGGGTGGCTATCTCAGACAACACTCCCGTTTCAATGAACTTCTGGGGCTTTACTCCCGACTACTTCCAGCACTCAGTAGAGTATTTCAAGGAATTCCTTTCTGACCCCAAGAATATGGAAAACCTCAAGAGTGAATTCTTCATTCCTCTTATGGTTGATAAACTCATCAACGATGGTACTGCAACTTGCGAAGTGCTTGACACAACTTCACAGTGGTTCGGTGTAACTTATCCCGAAGATCGTCCTGAAGTAGTTGCACGTTTCGCTAAGCTTGGTGAAGATGGTGTTTATCCCGCAAATATGTTCTAATACATAGCAAAATATTGCTGTTCGGTTAACTTTAGAATAGCAAGATTTAAGTGTCCGCATCCTTGATTTTATAGTGATGCGGACATTCTTTTTAATAAATGTAGAATGTAATATGAAAATAGAGGTAGATCCGCAGGAAACCACGCGTGCCGAAGCCTTTTCGCTTTGGATGACGTCTCCTATGCCAATGAGGGTGTTTTTGACACACCCTCATATTTGTTACTTGCTTCTTCATAATATAGTCAACTGCAATTTACAATATATCGGAACCTTTTATGTGTTTATCTGTGTTAAACAAAAATAGACACATTGTATTCTTTTATTATCTGTTTGGCATCTCTAATTGCTTGCTCTGCTTGCTGTTTTGACGGGGTGTCACCTTTATGAATTACCTTATCGCGAATATCAATTGTATGTGTTTTTATTATATTGCTATTATTGGCCTGTGGTAATCCAAATGTTTTCATTATTTCCTGAATCTTACTAAATCCGTTGGCATGTTTTAGAATCTGCCTCTTGATCTTTTCTCCGGTTTGCTTTTGATCCAAATAGCTAATGACTTGGTCTTTTAATGTCTTTTCAATAATCGTAGCACAATTTAGCACTACTTCTCGATATTCTCCTCTCACAAGGCATCTTTTTGTATCTGCTAATAGAGTGTACTGTAATGAAATGTCTCTATTAATGTTTCTGTAAATTTTAAAAAACTCATCAATGGTCATCACTTCACTTGGGCTTGTGATGTGAATATTCAAAAAGGCTGCAATACCTTCATCCTTATTTGTAATAGTATTTACTAATGAGAAGCTTTCTGTCGGTTTAATATAACCCTCTTCTTTTGTGTAACTCCAATGTATAGCGGACGGATGAATAATACTTATACATTTAATAAATTTACTTGCAAGTCTTTCAATTTCTTGAATAATTTTCCTGTAAAATTGATTTATGTTATCAATGTCTTCATCAATATATAGGGTGAAATATACTCTGGTTATTCGAGGACGAATAATCGGTTTTCTGCTAGGGGTAAATGAACTACTATAATCTCCACATTTATATTCCCCAATAATGTTGTCTAAGTTTGGGTTTATTAGTTCAAAACCATTTTTTTCATTACTTTTTATAATCGGAAACGAAGTAAAACCATAAAACCCCAATATTTTTATTGGAATTTTTTTACCAATAAAACTCTGGTCAATATTAATCCAGTGTTTAAATTCGCATGGGCAGCAAAAGATATATTTACACATTATTTAATTCTAATATGTTTTATTTCTATTTGGTGTATTTCTTTATTTCCCGATGCATAATATTTTTTTAACGCCCATTTGTAGTCTTGTAAGTGCTTGGTATATAATGCATTACAAAGTTTTCTCAAAGGACAAAAGTTCGTTCGGGGGGACAGACTGGGGACTGCATTTTTACAAAGAAACCCATAAAATCTGCAAAAACGCACTTTTTTTAGCATATTTGCAGTAAACAGCGAATATTTGCTTCACTCGCTGTGAAATAACAAAGAAATCTTTGTTTATCTCGCTCGTTTGCTCAATATTTGCATTTCGTTGCATGGTAAAATGGCCTTTAATTGGAACTTAAATTGCACCTGCGATAGCTATTAAATTTAGTGGTTTAGTTTAGTCCAATGTATATATAGAATAGAAGTAAACTAAACTGCCTTTATCGTCAAATCTAAGAGGCTTGTTACAGCAGCGGCTTTACACTCTTAAAAAAAGGGCTTTGTTTCTCTCATTTGCAGATGTTATGAGTTTCTTTATATCCGTCTTCCTTTTAGTAGGATTTTCTGAGAAGTGTCAAAGTATATTCTTTTTGCTTCTCAAAAGAAGAGAGATCTTTGTCGTTCTCTTTTAACCAACAAGGATTATATATGAGATCACATGATTTTTTTCAGGTAGTAAAGATGGGATTATGTGAAAAAGAAGCTTTATTTCGTCGGGAAATGTGAAAATAGATAATATTTGAACAGAAAAAGAAGAATAAACTCTTTTATTGTTTAAAATATTACTATTGAATACTATCTTGAGTGTCATATTATGTCTGTTATGCAGAAATATTGCCGCAAACAACAAAAAAGGTTGTATATGTACAACCATATTGAAAACATTTTGTATATTTGCATTGTGAGATACTAAATAAGGTACTGTATGAAATATCTTAATATTAAGAAGGCTTTGACTGCATGGCAAGAGTTGCAACCACTATCTGAGAAGGATAAGGATAGGCTTAGCCGTCGTTTTACTGTTGACTTCAACTATAATAGTAACCATATAGAAGGTAATACGCTGACTTATGGCCAAACGGAAATCTTGTTGTTATTCGGCAAGGTGATTGGAGAGGCAAGCGTGCGCGATGTTCAAGAAATGACAGCGAGTAATGTCGGTTTACGAATGATGACAGAAGAGGCGAAGGTAAAAGAGACTCCTTTGACGCAAAACTTTATTAGAACACTACACCAGACATTACTTCGTGAGGATTATACGGTATATCGTAATTTGCCTGGTGGAGTTCAGACGAGCTATGTGATACATGCTGGACAGTATAAAACTCGTCCTAATAGTGTGATTACACGATATGGTGACAGATTTGAATATGCTTCTCCTGAAGAAACTCCCAGTCTGATGGCAGACTTAGTGGATTGGTATAACAAGGCAGAGCAAGAAGGTAAACTTACCCCTATAGAGTTAGCAGCATTGTTCCACTATCGTTATATACGCATTCACCCCTTTGAAGATGGTAATGGTCGTATTGCCCGACTGATGGTAAACTTTATCCTTACTCGCCACGATTATCCGATGATTGTAGTTCGTAGTCGCAAAAAGAGTGAGTATTTGGAAGCTTTACATCAGGCAGACCTCGAGGTGGGACCTGTCCCTAGCGATGGTGCTCATGCAGATATTAAAGATATTCGTCCGTTCCTGAAATACTTCAATGGTTTGGTCGCTACCGAGGTATACAACGATGTCTTGTTTGTGAGCAAGAAGAATGAGAATGTATGCTGGTACGATGGCGAGCGAATAGCATTCCGCACACCAAACTACACGAAGATTCTCAATGCAATGAGAACCTATCCGTCCTTGACGCTGGCGGATATGAAAGAGATAACGGGTATAAGCATTGCAGCCATTCAAAAACTCCTTGACCAACTCATTCAAAAGAAATATGTCGAGCGTGGTGAGAAGGATGGTAGTTGGAGGGTGTTTGTGACACAGTAGGATTAAAATCTAGCAAATGCGAGTTTACCAACGACATGCAATCCCTTCTGCGTCCAGATGTTACTTTCAATGCAAGCGATGCATATCCGCTGATTTATGAGACCTTTATAGATAAGATGGAGGGAAAGAGAGATTAACATGATTTCTATAATAGTCTCAGTTTTTTCAATGTTAGCGTTCAAACAGAAATTAATAACCAAACAACAAAATAAGAAGGAATGAAAGCGAATCGTACGTGTATTGTACTTATAATGTTACTTTGTGCTAATGTGTTATTTGCACAAAGAAAAGAAGCTGTTTCCATATCATTGGACGAGATTAAGGATATGCCCCAGAAAATAATTACAGCTTATTTCAAACCTGTCTATACGACTACAGGTGTGTCGTATCCTTTGATGCAATGGTATGCTTATGAAAACAAAATTGATACTTGGGATAAGGTTGCCCTAAATAAATTCAACGCTTCAATATACAGATTTAAGGAAGAACCTATTAAAGCTGCAGAATTTGCTCTTAAATTTTGCAAATCATTTGGAGAAAAGGATTTTATAGACAATTTTAAAGCAATAGGATTTAATTCTGTTGAAATTTACTCAATATTGCGTTGCTACAAAGAAGAAAAGAAATGGCAAGAATTAGATATCCTCAAAGAATGGGGAAAGAATGGCATTCCACAATTTGAAAACAAAGAAACATCTGTTTCTGCAAAGTATCATATAAGCATCGATAGTACAAAAATGAGGAAGTTCCTTTCGGATAATATAAAAAGGAACTTTTTTGATGATTATCTGCAATTAGAAATCGGTGCAGATGGCACATGTTTAAACCAACCCCAATATGAGTTTATTCAAATAAGCGACATTGTTGCTGCAAAAAAGACATTTACATATGCAGACACAACGTTAAATGTTCCGGTCTCTTCAAAAATTAAAATATCAGAAAACTTAGAGAGCGGAATTGACTATAGAATAAAACTTGTGTATAACAAAAAAGAAAATAGATGGGTATTTAAGAAAGGTACTTTCCGTGATGACTACTATTGGGAAAAGATAAAAAAGAGTACACTATACTACGAATATATAAGTGTAGCTATAGAAAAGCTTCTCAATTATGAAACTATAGAATCTGATTGTGAGTGTGAATTAGAGTTTTCAATAGTAAAGTCCATCGTTAAAGTGTCACAAGCTGATTATGATACTAATGTTATTCAGCAAGAGGTCACATATAATAATGAAGATTTCCCATATATTAGGCTTGTTACATTATATAAGAAACGAAAGGGGGAGTATTTTTTTGATAAGATTTCATTGGATGAAACTAAATTGCGGCGCATTTTTTAGTTTAATGAATTTGACGTAATATGAATAACATAGTAAACCTCAGGGAACAAACTTTTGACTGCATTCGGTGCTTCTCCTGCCGAAATACAGTTATAACAATTTAACAATAGAAATGTATGATATATTTTGATGAGGCTGGGTATACAGGTTTACACGCTATGTTTGCAGATCGTATGCTTTCTTTGCAAAAATCACTTTTCCACGCAAAATCTCATACTCCGATGGCTGTGGAGTAGTCTCCGAAACAGCAATCTCCTCAATAGGCTCAGCAACGATAGTTGGGACATCAGTTGCAACAACCACTTCTTCCAACTTCTGAAACCCAGGAAAGCGCATCAAGAACTTCTCCATTCGAGGCAACAGCAACTCATTGAGTGTCATTTACAGACTAATATAGAGTGCAGATAACACAATCACTGTTGCGAAGAATGCAACAGCGAACTGAACTCGTCGTACCCTTTGACAAGCACGAATTTTCGTGCCATAACACTAAAGAGTAGAATCGCTCCAAACACAAATAGATAGAGTGCAATATATTCCGTTTGTCTCTTATTCATAGTCATTTTTGTTAATCGTTTGAGAGATAAAAACAGTGCAAGCCGAGCGCAGAGGAAGTTTACTTTCTATGCCGAGGCGCCGCCTGTTTTCGTCCTTTGTAAGGGCAAAGATATATGATTATACAATACGAAAAATGGCACTTGTACTAATTGACCGCACGTGCCATAGGTTGTCCTATCGTGTCATAGTAACTCTATTTTTACACGATAATTATGTAAATGGGAAATTTTCCGTATCTTTAAAGCATAATTTTTAGTAAAACTATTAATACCATATATCACTATGAAAAGGTTAATACTATTTGTACTAATCACTACTTTGTCTATAGTTTTTAATGATGTAAAAGCCCAAACAGTAGGCTATACATATAAAGCATTAGCAGCCGAGGGGTGCAGTATGAAATATAGTGTTGCAAAACAGAATGAAAAGTTCTATATCATTGCTACTGTTTCATCTGATAGAATGAAATTTTTGAAGGAATCAACAATGATGGTTAGAACTGCCAATGGGGATGTTATTAAGTTCTCAGGAGAGTTAATTGACAATGGCACTGAGTCTGCTGGAATAGTTTCAGGCAATATGGTTATTCCTATCACATCTATTATATCGACAGCACAATTTGAAGTTTCTCCAGAACAGTTTGAACTTTTAAAGGATGGAATTATTAAAGTACGATTAACAACGACCCCTATAGAACACGAAAGAGAATTCAAGAAGGATAAAATTGGCAAGAAATTATATGAATTCTATCTTGATGCCCAAAATAAGGAGGATAACTTTTAAATATATCTAATTGTCGTAAGTTGTCAAAATAGGATTGTAACTTTACAAATTTTTAAAGAAGAATTTACATATATAAAAAGAAACAAGGCGGACAAAATCCGCCTTGTCATATGTGATTTATTTACCAATAAATAATTTATTTCCCGATGCAGTAATTAGTTGAATTACTTAACTTATTGTTATATAATGATT
>CALCHM010000041.1 GCA_937901345.1 uncultured Prevotella sp.
AATCGGGCAAGAATGCAAAGAACATTTCAGGTTCGCCGTAAAAGTAGAAATAATACGAATCGTCAGCAAACCAATCATTGGGAATGTATTCAAGGAGACCAAAGAACATCTTAGCCGTGTAGATTTTGATGTTGGAACCTCTAACAACGCCACATGATTCATTGTTGAGACCTTCTCTTGTTAATTTGTCAAGAAATTCAATTGCTTTCATTGTTTTAGGGGTTTTTTGGCGGGCTATGCCATCCGAGGCACAGCCCGCGATGTTAATACTTAGTCATCTATTTCCCAAACGTAAACACCCGTTCCAATATCAATCGGAAAGAACCGCCAATTATTAGGCAAGAACCGAAAGACGTGTTCACGTTCGCCAAAGAAAAAGAAATAGTATTTATTATCGTCAAACCAACTACATGGAATATCTTCGAAGATACCGAAGTATGCCTTAGGAGACTGGACACGAAGACAGAGACCACTAACAACACCACATTGTTTAAGGTCAAGCCGCTCAAGCGGCAGTAATGTAAGAAATCTGATTGCTTTCATTGTTTTAGGGGTTTTGAGCGGGCTATGCCATCCGAGGCACAGCCCGCGATGTTAAAAACTTTTAATTAAATTTAATTATCAAAATTGGAATAAGCCCCCGAGAGGCCATCACCGCAAAGGGATGAGAGCTCAGCGAAGCGGAGGCGGGGACGAGCGACCAGGGCGGCAAAGGCGCGGCGGGCGCGGAAGGGGGAGCGGAAGGAACGGGATTCGGGCTGGGAGCCAGCGAAGCCGAAGCGAAGGACATAATTTGCGCACATAACTTATTGATTTAGAACACACAAAGATAAGAAAAAAAACAATACGCACGACAAAAAGGGCAAAAAAAAAGCGCCCCTAGGCAGCAGCGCCTTCAGGCAGCAGCGCCTTCAGGCAGCAGCGCCTTCAGGCAGCAGCGCCCTCAGGCAGCAGCGCCTTCAGGCAGCAGCGCCCTCAGGCAGCAGCCGACGGAGAGCGGAGCGGGGAAGCCAACAACGGCACCCGAAGCGCCGACCCGCCCCAGGCGGGCAGACGGGCGGCACCCGCGGCAGGGACCAAGGCGGGGGAGAGGCGGGGGACGGACGGCGGCGCGGAGGCACCCGAGCCAAGGCAGGGCAGGGGAGCAGAACCGCCAACGCTATGAGCAATAAAAAACCCGCTTGCACTGAGCGGGAGCGGGGAAAGGGACAATCGAGCGGGCTTTTGGCAGAGGCAAGTGGGTTTGCGGCGGCAAGCCCTACCAACCTTTGCGCGGGCTGTTTTTTGCGGGCGAGCCTTGTGGGGCGCAAGGGGGCGGAGGGGCTTGGCTGTCCGCGACAGCGGCAGCGGGAGCGAAGCGCACCCCCGAAGCACCCGACCCCGACACGCGGGGCAAAGTGTGTCGGGCTTTTCCGAAGCGTGGCGGGGATGCGCAAAAATAATATTCATTAATGATTATCATAGTTGCATTTGATTTCTGATTGGTTTGCGAAACCGTAAAAGTCGATGCAGGTTAAGCAGTTTCGTTGTTCACCTTTGTTGCATTTAGGACAATTTTCCACGTACAGAGTTTGAATGTTTTTGCGTTTAATCATAATTGCTGTTTTTCTTAGATTTTTCAAGGGTTTATGATACATAGGTGAAGGGGGGAAGACCCCCATAATACTTTATGGGGGTACCCTTCGGCGTCAGCGTAGTCGTGGACATTTGTCGATATCCGTGACTTTGCCGCGAACAAACACCGTATTTCCCGAATCAGAGCCGCAATAAAGGTTGTATTTAGATGTCTTGCGGTTAAAGGGGAAAGCATCATTGTGGGCAATGGTGTCGAAACGTAGGTTGTCGCAAAAGCGACAAACGCGATTGATAAATGTGTCGTTTAGCTTTGCCATAATGGATGTTGTTTTAAGTATTTCAAAAGTGGGTCGAATTCGGCGTGGACATCAAAGCAGGGGCAAGCCTTATTGGCGTAGTCGTTATGGCCTGCAACGGTCTTGATTGTCGGATAGCAGTGTAGCAATGTTCGAACGAGATGATATAAGGCGGTTTGTTGGGCGCTTGTTCTTGTGTCAGTGTAGACAAGATTACCCTTTTCGTCACGGACTGCACCGCCTGCATAACAGATGCCAATGGATTGGGCGTTATGACCGTATGTGTGCGCGCCTTTGATTTCAATTGGTCGGCCTGCTTCTATCGTTCCGTCTAACCTTATGAAGAAATGATAGCCAATGCCGTCCCATCCTTGGCGGCGGTGCCATAGGTCTATATCTCGCGCGCTTATATCCTGGTCAGGGCGTGTAGCAGAACAGTGAATAACAATTTCATTTATTTTTCTCATTGTCATGAATTTTGAATGGTTTGTTTCTGATATCCGTTGCCCTAAATAAATAGGGGTTTTTTTAATGATTGGAGAGTAGAGCATCAACCCGCGAAATATGGGGCGGTTTGGCTTGGGTCGCTGCCAGGGGTGGCAGGGTTGGTCGGTTCTGTTTGTGTGGCTTTCGGCTTCTGTTGCGCTTCATCAGTTATAGACGTTGGTAGATTGACAGCGTTTTTGATATTCCAGGCCCTCAATTCTGTGTAATACCTTCCTTCGTGAAATCTGCTTTCTGCGTCTAATTGAACTTTGAGCAGGTTCCCAACTTGATAGTTGCCAATGATGTCACAAAGTTTGTTCATGCAAGTGACGGCAACACGTTTGGGGAAGTGTTCAACCGTTTCAAAAACCGCGGTCTTTTTTTTCCAGGCGTTACCGTTTTTGTCTGTTCCTTCTTGTTGTTCGGTGACTTGCACCAAGATTGCTGTTAATTCCATAGTGTTGAATTTTTGTAGGTTGTTGAATAAGTTAATTAATAAGTTTGTCGATTGACAAGATTTTTTCGTTGATACCTTGACCAGCTTCGTTGACTATCGATGCAAGCCAGGTGGTTGGGGCTTCGTTGAAAGTGCGTTCGAAATATTCGCACAGATTATGAGTGTCAATCACCATTTGAACGGTGTCGGCATATTCACGGCATAGTTTTTTGTCTGCAACCAAGGCTTCGTTTTGAAAGTTGCGCAGCATATTGCGGAGCAACTTGATTGAGGCTTGTGTTACAGTGAATTTTTTGGACACTGTTTGCCAGGCGAGAGTTTCTCCGTCTTTGGGTAGTTCTATCAGATAAACCCTCTTGTCGCCGTTGTGGTGGCCTTTTTTCTTACCTTGGTTTATGCGTGTGACAAATCTCGATGCATATAACTCAAAAAAGACGCGGGCAAGCCAAGAAGGTGAGGCAATATTTTCCAATAAAACCTGTCTGTCTTTATATCTCAACTGACCGTTTGATTTCAGTGAGAATTCAAGTCGCCAGGCGTGTGTTTTGTCGATTCCCGCTTTGTCCCATTCGTCAACAATCCATGGTTTTTCGGGTTCACCGCCGTTGGTCATTCCCAATTCCCTGGTTTTGTTATAGAGTTTCACCTTGATTTCTGAGGTTTTTGAACCCCAAGAAATGCAGTGGGTTTGTTTATGCTTATAGCCGTTTTGGTCTATCTCGTGCCAAAATGCTGAACCCTCGGATTTGCGTTCGACGTAGATATGGCCACTATTGAGGTGTTTAATCATTTCGGCACGTTTGTCGGTCATCTCGAAATCACAACAAACGTCAAACCTGCCAATGCTGTTGAAAGTGCAATATACTATTTGTTTGACCAAGTTAAGGCTAGATTCAATCTCACCAATGTATAGTCCTTGGTTAGCAACTTGAACAGTCATGATGAGTGGATTAAGTACCGATGAATATGGTTTCCACAATAGTGTCAACAACTTTCGACCGTGATGGTCGAATATTAGCGCTCGATGTTCAAAAATGTTATTGCCCTGACACTGTTCGATGCGGTAGCCCTCGGGACATTTAAGTACTGGGTCTCGGTCAACTAATGTTACACTATATTGGAGCCAGTCGCAATTGATAGCAAAGTTGTCGTTTTGGAATGAGAAATACATTGTCCACGGTGTTTTGACAAGTGTGCAGACGGGACAATAAATCTCGAGGCGGGACGGTGTGTTGGTTGATATCTGCATTGCGTTCATTCTAGGGGCTTGGGTTATTGTTTGAGGAAAAAGTAAAGGGGCTGACTTTTTGTTTGTCAACCCCTCAACCGAATGAACGTTTGTGCGCTCTTCCCTCATCAAACAGCCATCGCGGTGGCTCAAACCCCTAATAAGAGCCGCTCCGCTCTCTCTGTTTGACGGTGCAAAGAAATGAAAATAACCGTGATAATGTCAAGTTTATTTTTGTAAATTTTTCGTCATTGTGTCAACCATATTGAAAACCAATGTTTTGCAAAATTGCGCATTTTCGGTGTACATTTGTAAAATTGGGATTTTGGGCAATAAAAATGGCGGGCAATTTCTTGCCCGCCGAACTAAATCCATAAACATGAAAAAGATTAGTTGTCGCCTTCGTTGTCGCCCTCACTAAACTTGGCAACCAATGTGCGAGGTCCACTAATCGCGAAGGAGTATGGGTTGGCGGATGAAACTAATTGGTTGTTCTCGAACCAACCTTCGAAGGCTGCATCTTGGTAGGTTGCTGGAGCCTGGACGGTCACGGTGGTTCCCGAAGCGTAGGAACCTGCGCCCGTCAGTGAAGCGCCTGCAGGGTCACTTGACAGAATCACATTGAATCCAGGTGTCTGGTCTTCTGCGAACTCTGCGACAAGTGTTCTGTTAGCGTTTGCAGTGAAGGTGTAGGATGCGCTTGAACTGACCGATTGACCGTTTTCGAGCCACTGCACGAAATAGTATCCGCTTGCAGGTGTGGCAACGACTGTGACGCTTGTGCCTTGGGCGACTGAGCCGCCACCGCTGACCGAGCCGTGTTGCGGGTTGTCAGCGCTGACATTGATTGTCACGTTGCCTGCAACGGTGGTAAAGCGGGCTTCAAGAATCGTGTTTTCTTCAACGGTGAATGAGTATTGGGTATTTGCCGATACTTGGGTGTTGCCGTTGTACCAGCCAAGGAATGAAGCACCCGTGGCGGGTGTGGCGGTCAGAGTGACCGTTGAACCTTTCACGTAACTTCCTGCGCCAATCACTGAGCCACTACCCGTGACGCTGACTGCGATAGTGGCACGCTCAAAATTTGAGGAGTCTCCCGAGGTGGCTCCAACTTCCATGTACAGACCTGCGGTCTTGGTGATTTGGACGTTGCCGCTGTTGATGGTGCGGTTCGCAACGAGGGTGGCGATATCCTCAGCGGTTGGGGCGGTGAGGTTGCCGAAAGTTGCTTGCGCGGCGGCGTTGGTTTCGTTGATGCCGTAGGCATAAACGGCAATGGCCTTGTCTGAATATTTCAGACTACCCTGGAACGTGGATGGGTCTGCGCTTGCGGGCTTGTCAACCACAACGCTGTCGAGGACGCGGAGTTGGTTGTTTTCGTCCTTTTCAACTGCCACGTAAACAACGTGGTCGTAGTTGAATGCCTGCTTGAGCTGGACAGCGATTGACGTAGCCGAGGCACGATCAGCGGTGAAAGCTGACATCGCAAGGACGCTTTTGGTGATTTGAATGGCGGCCAATTGAATGTCGGCCTTGCCTTCGTTGGCGACAGCCAACGGATAGTTCTGTTTGACGAACAAGTTGCGCGGGGATTTCGCACCTTCGCGGGCAATGGCCAACACTCCGCCGTAAACGGCGCTCAGTTGGGACATGAGCTTGAGGGTCACACGCGCATCAACTTGCTTGGTGGTTGAGGGATTCCCCACAATGGGGTTGTACTGGCGAATAATCTGCTCGCCGTGGCGCACGCTGAATACGGTGTCGCCTTTTCTGCCGGTCACTTTACCGGAATAACCATACATTTTTGCCATGGTAATATAAATTAAAGTTTCACACGGTGGTTTTTAGTTTGCGGCGTTTGGTCTGCACCGTGCTTTCAGACCTTGGCCGTTTTGTGTTTGGCGGCTCAGAGCATGGCCACTATTTCAGCAGCCTTGGTGGTGCCGATGCCGCCGATGATGAGGCCGATTGCGTAGGCGAGAACTTTCAGAAGAATCACCCACCAGGGGTCGCCGTCTTTTAATTGTAAAACTCTTGCCATTTGTTAAATTGTTTTTAGGTTTACGGCGGCAAAAATATAACTTTTTCTTTACATCACCACGTTTTGTTAAATTTTTTCACTTTTTGGGTGTTGTTTTGGGGCTTGTGATGCCTCCAGGTGGTTCTATCTAGGCAGCATCCGCATGTCGCGGCACCTGGATATCGCTGCACCTGGATGCCGCAGTACCCGCCAGCCTGGGCATCCGCCTTCCTTGGTAGAGTGTCAAAAATCGATTTTGCTATCGTTGTCCTATCGTTGTGCTATTGTTGTATGGTTGTAATTCAAAAACGGCTGACATAGCCCAAAACCAACCTCAGTGTCAAATTTTGGTGTGGTGGGTGGGTTCGGTATGCCGCCCGACCCGCCTGCGGGGAGGGGCTTGCCCGCGAAGCGGCGGCAATTGAATAAAGTCGGGAGCCTGCCTGCAGAATAAAGGCTGGCGACCACCGCTTTGAATGAGGGAGGGAAAAACAGCGGCTTTTGTGCGGTTGGTTTGTGTGTGGAAGAAAAGCGGCTGTTTTTTTGCGTTGGGTAACTGTGCTTTTGGGGTTACATTTCCCTTTTGACCATTGTGGGGTTGGTTGGGGTTAACTAGATGCGAAGCACCGCTAAGGGTGGCGGGGAACGTGGCTTTATTTCGTACATAATATGCGGATAATGTGCTTTTTAACTTTATGAGTAATTTAATATAATAGCTGATTATTTTCCGAAGGTAAAAATAATCTTATTATGTTATAATTACGACATAATACAGACATACCAAAAAGACAGAGTGGGAATGCAGAACATTATGTTTGCGACTACGCTGGAAGTTAGGGCGGCGTGTGCGGGAATGGGAGCCGCCCGACCCTATATGACAAGCCAGTCGACGGCTCACAGTAGTCCGCGGCTCCGTCCGCACAAAGTTGCCGTAGGCACCGCAGATATGCCGCCCGAGCCGCCCGCGGCGATGTGGCTTGCCCGTAGGGCGGCAATTGGACAAGATGCGACCGCTGCCGTGTGTTGGTCTGTGGGTTGGAACGGCGCGGGAAGCACCGATTTTCTTCGCCGCCGTAGCCACCTGCGGCAAAGGCTTGCCCGTAGGGCGGCGATTGAACAAGATGCGACCGCTGCCGTGTGTGGGGTTGTGGGTTGGTATGGCGCGGGAAGCACCGCTTTTGTTGCCGCCGTAGCCACCTGCGGCAAAGGCTTGCCCGTAGGGCGGCAATTAGACAAGTCGCCGTAGGCACCTCTTTCCAAGGTGGCAACAAAAAAGCCTCAGCGCGTCAGCACTGAGGCTCATTCTTATTGGGTTTTGTGTGGTGGAGAACAAAAGCCTTTATCCAATACAAAGGTACAAAGGACGTACCGTAAATGGGTGACGGAGATTCGCACGCCTTTAGCGGCACGAATCTCCTTTTTCAACAGCATATCAACAGCGGATTCAAAGTCATTCCTGGCTTCACGAATGGATGGGTAGTGGTTTTTACCTGGTTGCCAATCGTCATTCCACATCAACCATTCAATGTTGAACGCGCTGTAAACACCTGGGTTCGTTGGGGTCTTTTTATTCATTTCGTGGGCTCCTCATAATAGACACTTACTTCGGCACCCATTCTGCAGAGACTGCGCAATGTATCAGCCGTCCAATTCTTGTAATAAGCATTGAAGTGGTAGTGATGGCCTTCCAGCATTCGCGGGTAGGCTTTGGCACACCTTTTAAGATGGTCATTATCAATAAAAAAGCCGCATAAAACGTGGAATTGTTCACCCTTTTCGTTAGTTAGATGTTGAATTTCCGCCCACAGTTTAAGATTCGCCTGGCAAAGGTCTATTCTTACTTGTGAAGTTGGGTTCTCAATGGCTGGAACCGTTAGAAACCCGATTGGATTGGAATAATTTACTCGTATCATGGTTAAATGGTTTTTGAAACTTGGTCGTGAAAGTATTTCGGGTATCTATTTTCAAGTTGCCAATCCTCCAGGACGTCCCCGAAGCCGAAGAGGATGAATGTTACAAAGTAGTAAGCTGCTTTTTTGGTGTCGAAACCAACGGCGAAGCCTTTGCCGCGGCCGTCGAAGCGGAGCGAAACGGCGTAGTAATTTTTCAGTGAAATTCTCATCATTCAAATATTTGTCCAGTTAAACTATCAACCACCCAATAGTCAATGCTTGGGCGAGTGCGGTGCATACGAGCCAGGTTATTGAGAGCGCCCTCGAGAGTACTAGAAGCCATCACGGCGCAATCAAGTGAGCCACCATTAGTGGTGGCGCGGTAGAGTCGGAACCGCTTGCCGACCTGGGCATCGGTTTCCATCCTGAGCGTTTCACGAATCGTAAACGCGGAACGGTCTAACATTGTTGCGTGTTTTGGTGTCATGGTGGTAGGGTTTTGATGCGGGCGGTGATCATATCAGCACCGCCCGCGATGTTAATACTTAGTTATCTATTTCCCAAACGTAAACACCTTTTTCGGCATCAATCGGAAAGAACCGCCAGGAATCGGGCAAGAATGCAAAGAACATTTCAGGTTCGCCGT
>CALCHM010000042.1 GCA_937901345.1 uncultured Prevotella sp.
CCGAGTAGGTTTTGAAATTGAAAGTACCTCGGCGACCCCTCGCCGAGCAGGTTTTAAAATTGAAAGTACCTCGGCGACCCCTCGCCGAGTAGGTTTTGAAATTGAAAGTACCTCGGCGACCCCTCGCCGAGCAGGTTTTAAAATTGAAAGTACCTCGGCGACCCCTCGCCGAGTAGGTTTTGAAATTGAAAGTACCTCGGCGACCCCTCGCCGAGCAGGTTTTGAATTTAAAAGTACCTCGGCGACCCCTCGCCGAGCAGGTTTTAAAATCGGAAGTACCTCGGCGACCCCTCGCCGACTAGGTTTTGAAATTAAAAGTACCTCGGCGACCCCTCGCCGCGTCAAATCAGAGGTCTTTGTTCAGTCTTCGCTAGTTGGTTGCCGTGCTTGACGTTTTTGTGAGTCGTGGATATTTAAACAGAATAGAAGCGGCAACAACCAGAATGAGTAGCATGGGATAGAAGAGGTGGGGGATGATTTCAACCGGAGAAATGCTTGCCAATCCTGCCGCCATGAGCAACTGTGCACCATATGGGATGAACCCTTGAACGATACACGAACACGTGTCAAGAATGCTGGCGCTGCGTCGGGTGTCTACGCCATAGCGCTCGGCAATGTTTCTGGAGATTTCTCCCACGCTCAAGATGGCAATCGTGTTGTTAGCGGTGCAGAGGTTGGTCAGTCCCACCAGAGCAGCAATGCTGAATTCTGCCCCGCGACTGTTGCGCACACGGCGAGTTAACCAATGAATGAGGAAAGTGATGCCTCCGTTCTGCCGAATCAACTCTAAGAGTCCTCCAGCAATCATGGAGATGAGTATGAGTTCGCCCATTCCGCTGATGCCGCTCGCCATGGCTGCAAACCATCCGCTCGTGTCGAAGGCACCGTTGAGCATGCCGATGATGCCCGTGAAGAGGTTGCCGATGAGCAAAACGAGCAGCACATCCTTACCCCAGATAGCAAGAAGAATGACAGCAAGGTAGGGGATGACGTTGATGATTCGTGAGAGCGTTATGGCCGAAGGACTGTAGTTGGGCGTAGCGCTGAATCCATGAATCAAGTAAAGTGCCGTCGTGATTATCGCCGCCGGCAAGACGATGCGGAAGTTCGTTTTGAATTTATCGCTCATCTTGACGCCTTGTGTTCGTGTGGCTACGACGGTGGTGTCGGAAATAAACGAAAGGTTGTCGCCAAACAGCGCTCCTCCCACGGCAGCAGCAACGATAAGTGGTGTGCTCATGCCTGTTTCCGTAGCCAGTCCTGCCGTGACGGGGGTGAGGGCAACAATCGTGCCGACCGAAGTGCCGATACTCATGCTAATGAAACACGAGGCGATGAATATCCCTGCGAGGAGGGCTTTCTCAGGCAGTAGGGCTAAAGTTAATTCTACGGAAGCATCAATGGCACCCATGGCTTTCGCACTGCTTGCAAAGGCACCTGCCAGCACGAAAATCCACACCATGAACAGCAGATTCTTAGAACCCGCACCCTTTGAGAATATCGAGATGCGCTCCTGAAGCGAACGCCCGCGCGTAATCAGCAAGGCGTAGACCGAAGTGATGATGAATAAGATGGTAAGAGGCACCTTGTAGAAATCACCAAAGTAAAGACCGGTGCCAAGAAATAATGTGACCAAAACAAGCATCGGACTGATTCCTAAGAGTCCAATCTTGCGCGGTGGTTTCTGATGTGTCATAATTTTAAATGAGGCAAACCAGGGCTTGGGGTTGCATTGAAAAGTAAATTGTAGTAATTTTGTCGGCAGAAAATAAAGTTATCTCTCACAGTATGTTTACAGCAAGTAGAAAAGATCTCGCCGAACTCCTCGCACTTTTCCGCATCGTTGAGGATATGGCGGTGGCTGAAGGAAGCGTTGAGGGCACTCCTGGTGAAATGATTCCCGTGGCTGCCGTGATGCGCGAGGAAGATAAAGTAATGCGTTGCTATCGTCGGGAGGCCGATGCAATTCTTATAGAAAACGATGCCGACGACGAAGTGATACGTGTGGACATCTCAGAATGGGCACACACGCGCGAAGCACTTTTTGAGGCCCTGCGTCAGAAGGACGATGAGAACATTGTCTTGGTGGATGATCCCGAAGAAGCATTTTTGGACAAGATAAAGATGTTCCAAATTGCGGGCACTGCCGAAGGGCAACAACACCTTTTATTGGCCACCGATTCAGGATTAATGCCCAGTGTGGTTTGGTCGCGCGCAGGTGCATTTCCCACGAAAATTCTCGATGGCGGACGTGCCGCAAACCTGAAACTCGAACAGACGGGCACGCGTTTTGCAACGCCCATGGCGGCAAAGGTGAACGGACTGGAAACCGACAACAGTGTGCGCGACCGTATGTTGCTCATCGAAGATATGGGCAGTTCGTTGCGCTACGAAGGTGTGGCAGACAAAGTGTTCCGTGCCAACCTCGGCATGTTAGACCTGCACCTCGGCAGATTGCTTTCCGAAATGGTGCGCCTGTCGTATATGGAAGACATCTTTAAGTTGGATGAATTGACAGAGCGTATGCGCGAACTGAATCCGCTAAAGGTGAAGACCGAACTCATCGTGAAACACGGTTATTACGAATACAAGGTGAAGCAATTGCTCTTGGCGTGTGCCGCAGGAATGCGTCCCGCAAAGATTTATCACGGTTGTGAAGACTTGCCTCCCTACCTGTTAGTCGTTAATCCCAATGGGCAACCTCTGGCGTTTGCTGCTACTCAGCGCATGCGCCTTGCCGACTTCCTCTTCCGCACTGCGCGCTTGGAGCGTGGTAGCATGGAGAAGGATAAGTATGGCTACTTAGAGCGTGAGAACAATGTGTACTACTTCAAGTTGAACTTAAAGATTGGTTTGGCAAAGCGCTAAGCGGTGATTCAAAAAAATTGCAGACGAGTTGAGGGCGTAAACCTTCGACTCGTCTTGCTTTTTATGCTTACGATTTCGGAGTAAATTCTTGGGAAATGCCTTGTTCGCGATGGTCAACCGTAACGTGGATGTTGTATTTCTGATGCAGGTGTTCCGCCAAGTGTTGTGCCGAATAGACACTGCGATGTTGACCGCCCGTACATCCGAAGGAGAACATCAAGTCGGTGAAACCACGCTCCATATAACGCTCCACGTGGAAGTCGGCCAACTTATAAACGCTTTCAAGGAACTGAAGAATTTCGCCATCCTCCTCAAGGAATTGAATCACTGGGGCGTCCAAACCCGTGAGTTTTTTGTAGGGTTCATATTTCCCAGGATTGTGCGTGGAGCGGCAATCGAATACGTATCCGCCTCCGTTGCCGCTACAATCGGTTGGGATGCCGCTCTTCTTGTAGGAGAAACTGAATACACGAACGTGTAATCCCTTTCGTTCTTCCTGCTTGCAAGTGAGTTTGTTTTCCTTTCGCAATTCCGCTTCCACCAATTTCAGCAACACACCTTCCATGTAGGGATAATCCCTTGCCACTCCCGCCATGAGCAACCCCTTGAGATTTTCAAGTGCGGCAGGTGTTGACTGAATGAAATAAGGTTTGCGTTCGAAGCGTCCCAACATGCCGTAAGCGCCCAGTACTTGCAACGTGCGGAATAAGACGAAGCGCATCAAATCGGTCTTAAATTTTAGGCGATCAACGTCAATCAAATCCTCAAGGGCATCTAAATACACGTCCACCATCTCTTGACGCAAATGATCAGGGTAGCGTGCTGAGGCTTGCCAAAGGAAGGACGCCACGTCGTAATGAAGCGGTCCCTTCATTCCGCCTTGATAATCGATGAAATGAGGTTCGCCATTCTTGAGCATCACATTGCGCGCTTGGAAGTCGCGATAGAGAAACGTTACGCTCTTTGACGCCGCGGCACATGCCACTAAATCTTCGGCAAATCGCTTGAAGTCGTGCTCCAATGCCACTTCATCGTAGGCTACGTTCGTGGTGCGCAAGAAGCAATACTTAAAGTAGTTTAGGTCAAACGTGGCCGCCATTTGGTCGAACTGAACTGGAGGGATAAGTTGGTTGAAGTCCAAACCCGCTGCACCTTTAACTTGTAACTGTGCCAATGCGCGTAACGTTTTCGCTATGAGTTCACGCTCCTCGGCGTTGTAATTCCCCGATGTGCGTCCAGCGCTGAGTGCTTGGTAGAGCGAGGTCGTGCCAAGGTCGGATTGTAAGTAGCAACAACCTGCGTCGGAAACCGCAATGAGTTCGGGGACATTCAAACCAAGGGTATGGAAATGTCGTGTGAGGTAAATGAACGCATCGTTTTCCGTTTGCGACAATCCAATGACGCCTATGCATGTAGTCCCATCTGGTGCCGTCATGCGTATGTAAGTTCGGTTGCTTCCCGCCTTGTCTAACGGTGTGGTTGCAGCGGGCAGATGTCCGAAAGTGTCTTTATAGAGTTGAATCAACGTGTCCATGCTTTTTTCAATCAATCATTTTCTTGACATACATGAGGTGAACCGCCACAAGTCCTGCCGTTTCCGTGCGCAAGCGACTCTTGCCTAAGTGGATGGGGGTGAACCCTGCGGCGATGGCTTGCTGCACTTCTGAAATGGAGAAGTCGCCCTCTGGACCAATCATCACTAGGGCGTCGTCTGTTTGGTTGATGACATCGCCAAGAAAGGGTTTTTCGTTGGGTGTGTTAGGGATGTCGTCATAACAATGTGCAATGAATTTCTGCCCCTTAAAGTCTTGCGTGATGAACTTCTTAAAAGGTATCATTTCGGCCACTTCAGGTTTCGTTGCCTTATGGCTTTGCTTCGTTGCCGACACCACAATTTTCTCCACGCGCTCCGTCTTTATCACCTTGCGCTCCGAGTTGTCGCAAAGCACGAAGGAGAGTTTGTTCATGCCGATTTCCGTAGCCTTTTCAGCCAACCATTCTGTGCGGTCCATATTTTTTGTAGGTGCTACGGCAAGGTGAATTGTGCCATGCCAAAGCAAGGGAGCGGTTTCTGTGGCGTTGATATTCACGCGGCAGTGCTTGTTGGATGCCAATGTGATGGTGCAATCATAAAAATGTCCTTGCCCATCGGTTGCAACCAATTCGTCGCCTTCCTTCATGCGCAATACACGAACGGCATGCGCTGCTTCATCTTGTGGCAACTCATGTGTCTGCTCAATGTCGGGGGCATAAAATATGTGGACTTCTTTCATAATTTTTATTTTAATTGTATTTTGAGCGAAAATAGAAAGAAAAGTTCATTTACATGCTATGCAGGGCGAAAAAATGTGCGTGTTGGCACCAAAAGACTCGTTTTGTTAGCGCAAAATTAGAGTTCTTGAAAATCTTCAGACACCTCGGTAAATGGGAGGTAAATGAAAAAACGGGTGGTGAAGTTTCGCCGTATCTATCTTTTTCGTATTTTTGCATTCACATTGTTCCAATAAATAATAACGATGCAGACAGTAAAAATTAAGGATAAAGAATTTTCAGTTTCGATTTCGGAAGCAGAAATCAGAGAACGTGTGTGTGCCATAGCGAAGCGCATCAATAAAGATTTGGAAGGCACTACCCCTATCTTTATAGCCGTGTTGAATGGTTCGTTTATTTTCGCGGCCGACTTGCTTCGCGAGATTACCATCCCCTGTGAAATTGCTTTTGTAAGAATGGCATCCTACACGGGTACCGTTTCTACGGGGCAAGTGAAAGAAATTATGGGACTTACGAAAGATATTGAAGGGCGCACCGTGGTCATCGTTGAAGATATTATTGACTCAGGACTCACGATGAAGGAAATGCTTCAACTCTTGCAAAAGAAACATCCTGCCGCTATCCACGTCGCATCGTTGCTTACGAAACCCAATAATTTGAAGGTTGAATTGGATATCAAGTATAACTGTTTTGATATTCCCAACGATTTCATTGTGGGGTATGGTTTGGATTATGATGGTGAAGGTCGTAATTTGAAAGAGATTTACACTGTAATCTAATCGCAATCGAACTATATATCGAATTATACATCGAACCGCAAATTGTTGTAATCACCCTGTAATTCATTTTAGACACTAGTCATTCACTATATGAAAAATATCGTAATTTTTGGCGCTCCTGGTTCAGGTAAGGGAACGCAGAGCGAATTGCTCATTCAGAAATATGGATTTAAGCACATTTCTACGGGCGACGTGCTTCGTGCGGAAATTGCTGCTGGTACCGAACTTGGTAAGACTGCACAAGGTTTTATTGACCATGGTCAGTTGATTCCTGACTCGCTGATGATTGAAATTTTGGCGCATAAGTATGACGAACTTTGCCCCTGCGAGGGTCTCATTTTTGACGGTTTCCCCCGCACTGTTCCTCAAGCTGAAGCATTGAAGGAAATGTTGGCAAAGCGTGGCACTGCTGTAAGCGGTATGTTAGAATTGGCGGTTGATGAAGCAGAACTCATGGAGCGCTTGATTAATCGCGGTAAGACTAGCGGACGTGCTGATGATAACGAAGAAACTATCAAGAAGCGCCTCACGGTTTACAATTCTCAAACTGCTCCGCTCATCGAATGGTATGAGGCTGAAGGGTTGCGTCATAGCGTAAAGGGTTCAGGTTCGTTAGAAGAAATCAATGCCGCACTTTGTGCAGTGATTGATAAGATGTAATAGAGGCTGGCGGGTATGGGGTCGCTTTCATTGTTAGGTTATAAAGCATCTTGCCGACTGAATTGACCTCTCGTAACCTTTTGTTTATCTCAAACCTTACAACCTTTTCTAAAAAATGGCCGAAAGTAATTTTGTAGATTATGTAAAAATATATTGCCGCTCGGGTAAGGGTGGTAGAGGTTCGATGCACCTTCACAGAGGAAAGTATCAACCCAATGGCGGACCAGATGGTGGTGATGGCGGACGTGGTGGTCACGTTTATTTGCGCGGTAATCACAATTACTGGACGCTGCTTCACTTGCGCTACGAGCGTCACGTCTTTGCAGGACATGGTGGCAACGGTTCGAAGTGTTGCTCTCACGGGTCGGACGGTGAAGATAAGTATATTGACGTACCTTGTGGCACTGTGGTTTACGATGCTGAAACGGGTAAGTATATTTGTGACGTCACCGAAGATGGTCAGGTGGTGATGCTCTTGAAGGGCGGTCGTGGCGGATTGGGAAATTTCCAATTCCGTTCGGCAACCAACCAAACACCTCGTTATGCACAACCTGGCGAACCCATGCAGGAAATGATGGTTATCATGGAGTTGAAACTCCTTGCCGACGTCGGTTTGGTGGGTTTCCCCAATGCGGGTAAGTCAACTCTGCTCTCTGCTTTAAGTTCCGCAAAGCCTAAGATTGCCAACTATCCTTTTACTACGCTAGAACCCAGTTTGGGTATCGTGCCTTATCGCGATGGTAAGTCGTTCGTGATGGCAGATATTCCTGGTATTATCGAAGGAGCGGCAGAAGGTCGTGGCTTGGGTTTGCGCTTCTTGCGTCATATTGAGCGCAACTCGTTGTTGCTCTTTATGGTTCCTGGCGACACAGAACACATTGCCAAGGAGTATGACATCCTGCTCAACGAACTCAAGAAGTTTAATCCAGGCATGCTTGACAAGCGCCGCATTTTGGCGGTGACGAAGAGCGATTTGCTAGATGAAGAACTCATTGAGATGCTTCGCGAAGAATTGCCTGAGGACCTTCCCGTCGTATTTATTTCGGCAGTTACAGGGCAGGGTATTCAGCAATTGAAGGACATCCTTTGGGAAGAACTCAACTCTGAAAGCAATAAACTCCAAGCAATTTCAGAAGGCGGCAGCATTGTGCACCGCGATCGTGAAGTTCAGAACTTCGACCTCGACTTTGCCGATTGGCAGTATGAGGATGATGAGGATGATGATGACGAAGACTTCGAAATGCTTGAGGAATATGAACTTGAGGACCTTGAAGACTAATTTTTTAAAGGAGAAAGGAAAAAGGAGAAAGGAGAAAGATGCTGGCGCGGTGGTGTTCTGCATGGATTTTCTTCTTTCTTCTTTTTTTCATCTCTCACCTCTTATCTCTCTCAACTCTCAACCCTAAACTCTAAACTCTCATATCTTTTTTATAATGATTTTATTAGAATATCTATTTCATGGCGCTTGCCCGCCTCGCGCATTCAGCACCCTGCGATGGGGTGGAGTGGGTGAGGGAGCCTATGACTCATTTAATATCACCCATTATTGTGGTGACTCAGCGGAGAGTGTAAGGGCTAATCGCCATATTTTGTGTGCGGAGTTGGGGATAACCGATGATTGTTTGGTGCTCCCTCGTCAGACGCATAGTGATAACATAGCCATCGTGACATTAGATACTCCGTCAGCGGCGCTTGAAGGGGTGGATGCCGTAATTACCCCTGTTGAAGGGTTGTGCATTGGAGTCTCCACGGCAGATTGCATTCCCTTGCTTTATTTTGACGCTCAACATCGTGTCATTGCTGCGGTTCATGCTGGTTGGCGTGGTACGGTGAGTGACATTGCGTGCAAAACGTTGCGCAAGATGCAAGAAACTTTTTATACGCGCCCTGAATATCTTCAAGTGGTAGTAGGTCCAGGTATCTCTGCTCGCGCCTTTGAGGTGGGCGAAGAAGTGGTTGAGGCGTTTCGAGCGTCAGGGTTTGATATGGAGCGCATTCATCATGTGAATCCCCAAACCCAGAAGTCGCACCTTGACCTTTGGGAGGCAAATGTCGGTTTGCTCGTTAAAGAAGGTGTGTGTCGTGAAAATGTGCATGTAAGTGGTATTTGCACCTTTACTTCTCACGAAGATTATTTCTCCGCCCGCCGTTTAGGTATCCATTCTGGGCGAATATTTACAGGAATAATGCTCCCATTGTCAACGAAATCCAATTTTTAGCACTATCTTTGCAGAGAATAAACTGATTAACCTATTCAATTATGAAAGAATTAGCATTGAAGTACGGTTGCAACCCTAACCAAAAACCTTCACGTATTTTCATGAAGGAGGGCGAACTCCCTATCGAGGTTCTTAGCGGACGTCCTGGATACATCAACTTCCTCGACGCGCTCAATGGTTGGCAACTTGTTAAGGAACTCAAGGCTGCTACAGGTCTTCCTGCAGCTACAAGTTTCAAGCACGTAAGTCCCGCAGGCGCAGCCGTAGGTGAAGAAATGAGCGATACGCTTAAGAAAATCTATTTCGTAGATGATATTAAGGAACCCTTAACTCCCATAGCTACCGCTTATGCTCGTGCGCGTGGTGCTGACCGTATGTCAAGTTATGGCGACTTTATTGCGCTCAGTGACACTTGCGATAAGGCAACAGCGTTGCTCATCAAGCGTGAAGTTTCTGACGGTGTCATCGCTCCCGACTTTACCGAAGAGGCGCTTCAAATCTTGAAGGAAAAGCGCAATGGTTCATACAATGTCCTCAAGATTGATCCCAACTATGTGCCCGCACCTGTTGAAAGCAAGGAAGTGTTCGGTGTGACTTTCGAACAGGGTCGCAATGAAATCGACCTCACTTCTGATGCCCTCTTTGAAAACATTCCTACGGACAATAAGAACTTCCCCGCGGCGGCAAAGCGTGACTTGATGATTGCCCTCATCACGTTGAAATATACGCAGTCTAACTCTGTTTGCTACGTGAAGGACGGACAGGCAATTGGTATTGGTGCAGGTCAGCAGAGCCGTATCCATTGCACACGCCTTGCTGGTAATAAGGCAGACATCTGGTGGTTGCGTCAGCATCCCAAGGTGATGAACCTTCCCTGGGTAGAAAAGATTCGCCGTGCCGACCGTGACAACACGATTGACATTTACATCTCTGACGATTACGAAGATGTGCTTGCCGACGGTGTTTGGCAGCAATTCTTCACCGAAAAGCCCGAGGTGCTTACGCGCGAAGAAAAGAAGGCATGGATTGCACAGAACACAGGCGTGAGTCTCGGTTCCGACGCATTCTTCCCCTTCGGTGATAACATCGAACGTGCGCACAAGAGCGGTGTAGAATACGTAGCACAAGCAGGCGGTTCCGTGCGTGACGACCATGTTATCGAAACCTGCAATAAGTACGGCATTGCTATGGCGTTTACAGGTATTCGCCTTTTCCACCATTAATTCTGAGCAAAACTATGCGTAAAGCGGCAGAAGAAGAAATCACGCAGGCAATGACCACAGGCATAACCTTTAAAGGGGCGAAACTGAAGGCAAAACCTGCTGAGGAAAAGGTAAAGACGAAGGCAAAGAAAAAGACCTACATCACGGGACTTCACGGCTCGGGCGCAGCAAAGAAGAAAGCGGATATCCGCAAGCGTCGTGCTAACCGACATAAGAGTAAGGGGTAGGGTAGAGTACGACTGACAGAGTACAGAGTACAGCTGCCATCCGGATGAACTTCTGAACCTCAGAACTTCTGAACCTCAGAACCTCAGAACTTCAGAACCTCAGAACCTCAAAACCTCTTAACTCAAAAATAACAATTGTTGTTAAAAACGAACATTTTATTTTGCTCGTATGAAAGAAGTCCGTATATTTGCTTCATAAAACAAGTAAAAATAAAGACTGCATCGGTTTGACTGGGATTCTCATCAATTTACTCGAAAACCGGGACCGCGGAACTGCTCAATGGCGTGCCGATATGCACCCTGCACGGTGTAGGGTCGGATTACAAAGACAGGGATGCACTCAAATCTTATTTCACTCGGAGTTTCATCACATCACTGGTGTAGTCTTTTCTCTTTTAGAGGCGTGTCTGTAAGGCGCGCCTTTTTTATGTTAGGATGGGGTAAGAAGGGGTTTAGAGTTTAGGGTTGAGAGTTGAGAGAGGTCGGAGTCCTCAGAGTTTCTCAGAGTCCTCAAAACGAGCGGAGGGCGCCACACCGTCCGTTTTCTTATACA
>CALCHM010000043.1 GCA_937901345.1 uncultured Prevotella sp.
CACTTTTGGGGTCAATAGGTTTATTGCCCCAATACTTTCCATTATACAGCTGTTTAAGCTTGTCGTGGCGGTATTCTTCATCAGTACTATACGGTTCATCCCAATTGATAGTGAATACGTCTCCATTAAGAGTCGTAAAGCGGAGTATACCCAAATTCTTTGTTTTCGCATTTCTTACATCTTGCTCATAATCGAACGTAATAAGATTGGGAAGAACCTTATGAATCTTTGCAAAACATCCGTCAACGAGTTCAAACTTATCGTTAGCCTTCATTTCGTTATACTTTGCAAGGCGTTCTTCTTCTGTCATTTTTATGGCTGGATTTGTGTGTTGTCTCAGAATCGAACGTTTACTTCTTACCTTCTCATCACCGACAAAAACGATGTTAAAAAGATCACTCAATGGTCTAGATGTAGAGGTTAGGCTTACTGATTCTAGTTCATTTGGAGCTAAAACTGCTGATGCTGAAATAGTTTGTTGAGATTGAAGCAACAATCCCATCCCCAAGATGATTAATGCTTTTTTCATAATGTGTATCATTTAACTTTGCCTACGCCCTTTAAAAGCGGTTCGGCATTCTCTTAAAATTCATTACAAAGGAAAGCATTTATTAGTTTTTCGAATTAGTCCATTTTGTTCCTTATTTTCTTATGATGTATTATTTTGTATTTGAATTGCACTTTAATGACGCTGAAGGCGTCACCGCTCAGTAACCGGGGCGTGCGCCTTGGCGTACCCCCAGTACTGAACACGCGAGAATCGCACCCTGGAGGGAGCCGTGCGTCCCTACCAGTCAAGTGAAATCTTGCCCGTTTTTATGTTAATTATACCTCCCGAATAACTAACATTATTAACATTAGTAACATCGGTGAAATAGGGGCAATTTTGCAATGTCTTAACAAAGAAGATTGCTCACCGCTTCACGCTTCTCATCATATATATCATGGCGCGCAAGATGAAAAGGCACGAACACTGGGCAATCACACAGTAATCATCAAAAAAAAATTATTAAAAATGGAAAAATTTAGTTTCACCGTATCTGCCGTATTCTCATCTGACAAGTCTATCACCTTTGAACTCATCCCCGAAGCCGTTGCCTTTCTGCGCGCGAATGGGTGCCTCGCCGAGGGCAAAACGAAGGGCAGTTGGGGCATGGCACCCGATGGGAAGACTATGGAGATTCGCCCGTATGCGCAAGCAGATCCCGTGCGTAAGATTGTGAAGGACGAGGAGAAGGTGGGCGCCTTTACCACCCTGCAACGCCTCAAGACGAAGTGTCGCGTGACGACCGCACTGCCCACTGACCTCACTAACGATTTGGCAAAGCGACTTTATGAAGAGGATGCCGCCCTCGTGGCCGAAGCCATTGGCAAGGGAGCACTGCGCCCCACCGTTGTTGACCTTTCCGCAGTTACTGAAATTTCAAACCCTCAACCCGCGGCTTAAGATGAAAGAGACGTTGTATTACACGGATTTTAACAAATCGTATATCGAGCGACAAGGGGAGGGGCAAAAGGTGAAGGTGAGTTACGACACCGTGCTCAAACCCCTTACTCCCGCCATCTTCGACGCACTCACCGCTTCTCCACGTGCTCACGAACTCGTGGAGAAAGCGCGTGCGGGAGCACATGCGGATGAGAGCAAGCACCTGCTGCCGATGATTTACTTTCAAGGGGTGCTCGATGCAGAGCGTTACGACGCCTATGTGGCGGAGTGTAAGGAGAAGGGGGTGAAGCCCAAGGGCAGTCGCAACAGAGCGTTTATGAAGCCTACGCAACTGCTGATGATTGACCTTGACCATGTGGAAGGCGACATCGCGGAGTTGGCGCAGGAGGTCATCCAGCGTTTGCAGGAGCGTGACTTGCTTGACCACCTGCTACTGCTTCACAAGACGCCAAGTGGCGAGGGGCTACGCATTGTCGTTCAGCGAAGAGAAGGGCAAATGGCGCTACCATTTGAGGAAGCAAAGGCGCAGTGGCTCCGTCTCATGGGCATTGACCAACCGTCAGATGCTGCGTGTAGCGACCATTCGCGTGCCTCCTTCCTGCCCATTCAGGAGGATATTTATCACATCAACCGCACCGCCCTTTTTGCCCCAAAACAGCTGGACGTAACGCCTTCGCAGGTCAAGACACAGCGAACAGGTGGCGAGGTAAAGAGAGCGACGACAACGGGCAATAATTGCGAGAAGAAAGAGCGCAGGTTTCCTGATACGTATAAAGGAGTGCCTTACGCCTTGATTGTAGAACGGCTGATTGCGCAGTCAAACGGATTTCCCTACGAAGGTGGGCGCCATACGCTCGTTAAAGAACTTGCCGTTGACCTGCGCAAAATCACCGACAACAACCCTGAATGGTTGGCAGAAATTATTCCGACCTTCGACCTTGAACATGATGAATATTTGGGGCTCATCACCGACATGTGTAACTATCCAGAAACGCCCTTTTTAGGGAATAAACTGCGCAACGCCCTAAAGGGTGCCGACGAAGAAGTGATGCCCGCTTGGCCCCTGCCCGCTATGCCCAAGGAGATGCCTCCTGTCATCAACCTACTCCTTTCTGCCACTCCCGAACGGATGAAACCTGCCGTGGCAATGGCTGTTTTCCCAGCATTGGGAGTACACTTGAGGGGGGATGTGAGGTTTCAATATGCCGACGGCAAAACCTACGAGCCCGCCTTTCTCAACCTGCTCATTGCGCCCCAGGCAAGCGGAAAATCAGCCGTTGACGCACCTATTGACTTTATCATGGCAGACATCAAAGCGCGCGACCGCATCAACCGAAAGGCCGAAAACGAGTGGCGCGAAAAGGTGAAAACCATGGGAAGCAATAAGGAAAAACCCTTGCGACCTAAAGGGCTTGCCATACAACATCTGTCGCCCAACACCACGAATGCCGCACTCGTCAAACGACTCAAGGAGGCAGACGAACTGCCTTTGTACATCAAAATCAACGAACTTGAGCAACTACGCGGCATGGCTGATGCAGCGTCAAAAAAGGGGGCGGAAAATGAACTTATCAAACTTGCCTATGACCGCACCCTCTATGGGCAAGAGCGCGTAGGGGTTGACTCTGTAAACGAACAGGTGGTCTTGCGCCTCAATTGGAACGCATCGACGACGCAAACCATGGCACACTGTTTCTTCAACGCCAATGCCCTGATTGACGGCACCCTCTCGCGTATCACCTGTTGCACGAACTCCGGTGACGGAGACGAGTGTGGCGAGGAAATCCCCATGTTTAACACCTACACCCCCGATTTCGCAAGTCGCCTATGCCCCTACCTCCAAGCACTGAAACAAGCCGAAGGGGTGTATGAAAACCTTGCAGTCATCGAGTGGACACGCATGGTGCAACGACGCTTCATCCAATACGCCAAGGAGTTGAACAATAAAGTGTTGGCCGACTATGTGAAGCGTAGTGTGCGTTCAGGCTTCAACCGCGCCATGTTGCTCTTCCTCATGCACGGGCAAACATGGACAAAGGAACTGGCTGATTTTGCAACGTGGAGCGTAGAGTATGACCTATGGGTGAAATGGCACGTCTTTCGTGATCGCCTGCTAAAAGCAAACGAACAGCATGGCGGGGGAAATTCCCACAATCATCCCTTAAGTTTACTCCCTAAACTGCCACAAGAATTTTCAATCGACTTATTGCGCACACTACGCCCATCGTCAACAGATGAAACCATCAACGCATTGATTCGACAATGGAAAAGTCGAGGAAAAATTGAAGAAACCACACAAGCGGGAATTTATAAGAAAAAGTAATGCTTAAAGTGTGACATGTGACAATGTGACAATCTTTTTCCGAGCCTCCCCCCTACCCGCAAGGACTACTCTCTCCTCACTCCTCTCTACTCACTACTAACTCCTCACTACTAACTACTAACTACCATGAAACTTCCCCGCGGTCTCCGCAACAACAACCCGCTCAACATTCGCCACTCTGCCTCACGTTGGCAGGGTGCGCGAGCCGAGCAAACGGACAAAGCGTTCGTACAATTTACCTCAATGACAATGGGGTATCGCGCCGCCTGGCGCATCCTTGAAACGTATTTCAACCACTTTGAGCGCGAGCAACAACCCTTCACCCCGCGCAACATCATCTTCCGCTGGGCACCGCCCAATGAGAACAACTCGGAGGCGTATTTAAGAAGCGTCTGCCAACTCACCAACCTTGCGGGGAATGAGGCGCTCGTGCGACCTTCAAGTCTCGCAAGAGTACAGAGTACAGAGAACAGAGTACAACTGCCTTGCGGGGTGGGTGTGCCGCCTCCGAAGACGTCAAACTCCCCAAACTCCCAAGAGCCCTTAGAATCCTCACCACCTCTCCTCAACGACGCCTACACCGCCCCTGACCCTCAAGCAAAAACGAAACTCATCAACCTCCTCGCCGCCATGACCTGCGTGGAGAATGGCATCACGATGAAAGAGGTTGACCGTGGGGCGATTGAGAAGGGACTGGATTTAGTCAGTGAGTAGTTAGGAGTGAGTAGTGAGTAGTCCTTGCGGGATGTGTGAATCCACTTGACAGGTACGACGCACGGTGCGTCCTCCTCAGTCAGACATTTCGCATCGTATCAATGGCAAAAGCGCATGAATTACGGACGCCGTGCGTCCCTACTTGCCAAGTGAGCGCCTCCCACCCCGCACGGACTTCTCTCTCCTCACTCCTCACTACTCACTAATTACACTCCTCACTCCTAACTACTCACTAATTACAATGCCTCTCCAAAACTTCGGCCTCCTCGCCCAGCGCTACTACCCCGACAAGACATACCGCACCGCCACCCGCCTCTTCCGCCGTGAATTGGAAGTCACCAAGGGACTCCTCCGTGACCTCAAAAAGGCGGGATATACCCCCACCAGCCGCTTACTTACACGCACGCAAGTGAGGATTATTGAGAAGTTTATTGGCGAGGCGAGGTAAAAAAAAGAGTGTGCCAACACACAATGTTTGACACACTCTCTCTTCTATAATGTTAGCGGGGTATAAAACCGCCAGTAATATGTTACTTCACAAGCACCTTCTTGCCATTCACGATATAAACGCCCTTTGTGGGGTTCTTTACAATGCGCCCGTTCAAGTCGTAGAACACGTCGCCCCCCTTCTTGTCCGTAAGTACGTCGTTGATGTCCGTGAAATAATGTTCCAAACTATAGGAAAATTCACTCCAGGGCGAAGTAGCCTTATAAACAGATTGACATCCCAAGGGGACATGTAGCGTCGCCTTCTCGTAGGTTTGACTGCTGAAAATATTCTTGTTTGCAGGAATGGGTCTGTGGGATGCCATATAAACATTCTGTACACTAGTGCATCCTTGAAAAGCCCTATCCCCAATGCTGGTCACATTATTACCAATCTCAATAGAAGTCAAACCAGAGCAATTCATGAAAACATGATCCCCAATGCTGGTCACACTATTAGGTATCACCAGCGAAGTCAAACCACAACAATACTCGAAAGCATATTCCCCAATGCTGGTCACGCTATTAGGGAGCTCCAGGGATGTCAAACTTATGCAAGCATTGAAAGCATACCCTCCAATGCTGGTCACACTATTAGGAATCTCCACGGAAGTCATATTATAGCAACCAGAGAAAGCACTCCACCCAATACTCTTCACACCTTTCCCCATCTCCACGGAAGTCAAACCACCGCAAGCCATAAAAGCACGATCCCCAATGCAGGTCACGCTATTAGGTATCTTCACGGAAGTCAAACCTTGACAATACGCAAAAGCACGATTCCCAATGCTGGTCACACCATCAGGAATCACAAGATCTGTTACTTTTTCCCCTTTCACATAGAGTTCATTTGCAAAATAAAAGGGATTAGCATCATATTCCTCAAATTCGATATTACACCATGCCGCAATGTCTTCTATATACACAGAAGTTAATTCATCGCAATCTCTGAATGCCATCACCCCTATGATAGTCACACCCTTTCCTATCTTAATAGAAGTCAAACCGGAACAGCCTATAAAAGCTTGACCGCCAATGCTCGTCACGCTATTAGGAATCTCCACGGAAGTCAAACCAGAACAACCATAGAAAGCACTCCACTCAATGCTGGTCACACTATTAGGAATCTCCACGGAAGTCAAATCAGAACAATACTCGAAAGCATAATTCCCAATGCTGGTCACACGATATGTATTCCCTTCGTACGGCACTGATTGGGGAATCGTAACAGCACCTGAATATTTAGTGCTAGAACTCTTAACCGCATTACCAGAACCAGAAGTATAGCGCGTCACCCCCACCGTCTTTTCAGATTCCGATGTAATGTAGTAATAAATACCATCCACCTTAAACTTTTGGGCGCTCACGCCCATACCGCAGAGCCAACCTATCGCCACCAGCACTAAAATTTTCAACCTTTTCATATCAATATACATTTCAGTTATTTTTGTGATAACACTCTTTGATACAACATTTCTTGCTCCTATTTTATACAGCACATCATTTATAAAGTATCTGTTAAGAATTTGTCCCCTTACCACTTGAATGGTACGGACGCACAGTTCGTGCGTCCTCCAAGTATGTATTTAGGACGCGAACCGATTAGAGTGCGTCCGTACACCGCCAGGCATGAGATGTTACAAATTTACAATTTTTCAATTTAACATCTACAAATTGACAAGAAAAACTGATAGGAAACGAATTACAGGGAGATTACACAAATGCCCTCCTGGGTTGCCAAAATAAATTCCAGTAGGGAGGATACATCCCTACCTGTCAAATGAAATTTCACATCGCATGCCGAATGAAATTCCAGTCAGCACGGTATTTCTCCTTTCTCCGCTCTCATTTCTTCTTTATTTCGTACCTTTGTCCCAATCAAACAATACAACCACATCTTGTTGATGCGAAGATTTGAATATTGGGTGTTAAACGTATGACAAACAAAAACAACGAGATAATAATCTATCAATCTGAGGACGGACTAGTTGCCCCCCCCCGAAGTGGTGTGTGAAAAATTTGCACATACCACTTGGCATGGTGCTAATTCGTAAGCGAATCAACCTGTGCAGAAATTGCACAAGTTCAAATGGAGGGGAGCAGAGCGGTTACCCGACAAGTTTCCATTTCAATTTGGACATGATTATTTCGATGTTTAGAGAAAGTGGACAAAGAAAGTACTATGCATGCATAGTACCACTCGCCAGAAATATTAGTAGTTACAATAACAAAAATCCCTTTTAATATGAAGAAATTTAACATTGGAATATTGACGCTGGCGGCGCTCGCGGAACCGATGATAGCGCAGGAGCGTGCGGACGTGGAACCGTATTTGAAGATGCGCCCGAATGTGGTGATGATTTATGCCGACGACTTGGGCTTTGGCGACTTGGAATGCTATGGTGCCAAGGGTGTGAGGACGCCGAATGTGAACCGCTTGTCGGAAAATGGTGTGCGCTTCACGAACGCTCATGCCGTGGCGGCTACGAGTACACCCTCGCGCTATTCGCTACTCACGGGCCACTATAGCTGGCGACGAAACGATACGGGCGTGGCAGCGGGCAATGCGGGCATGATTATCCGCCCCGAGCAGCAAACCGTGGCCGACCTCTTCCGTGCGCAGGGCTACGTGACGGGAGCCGTGGGCAAGTGGCACCTAGGACTGGCCGACACGACGGGCTCTCAGGATTGGAACGGACACATCACACCGGGACCTTCGGACATCGGGTTCGACTACTCGTACATCATGGCGGCTACGGGCGATCGTGTACCTTGTGTGTGGGTGGAGAATGAGCGTGTGGTGGGGCTCGACCCTGAGGATCCTATCGAGGTGAGCTATTACATGCCTTTCGAGGGAGAACCGTTGGGAAAGACGCATCCCGAACTGCTCACCAAGTTGCACCCAAGCGTGAATCATGGGCACGATCAGGCTATTGTGAACGGTATATCGCGCATCGGATATATGAAGGGTGGCCACCGGGCG